>WGLZ01000019.1 GCA_016471375.1 Cyanobacteria bacterium RI_101 | reverse complement strand
TAAGTTCCCATTAATTTCTTCTAGAAAACTTTTCATTACCTCTCCTGTGTGATACTTAGCTCCATCCCAGAATATCAAAATTTTTTGATTGGGGTGCATTTCTAGTAATTTTCTCAAAAAGTCTACTGTAGACTCTGCATTGTCTGCTTCATATTTTTCAAGAACTAGATCTTGAGTTACTAAATTCAGTGCCCCATAATAGGTTTGACGATTCTTCGGATTTTCCAGTTGAAGATTGACTCTGTCTTGAGTCTTACCCCATAAGTGACTAACTAGGCCTCCTTCTTCTAGGTGAACCTCATCAATCGCATATACAACAAAGGTTACAGACTTAATTGCTGGTAATTCTCTTTCTAAGATTTTACTAATTTCTTGATTCCTTTGTTGTATTTTTTTAGGATCTTGTCTGGAATTCTTAACTTATGCTTTTTGCCAACTAATATCCGCTTCTTTAAGGATTTCATAATAGCTTGTTAATGATTTAAATTCCACATCAAATTTCTCTGCTAGCTCTTTACCCGTCGGGGTTTTGGAGTAGGTTGCCTTTACGTCTCGTTTGAAAATTCTATACCATAAAAACTGTTTCTTTGACTAGAGAAAGTCTCAGAACCAGCGCCGATTAGCGCCGAGCCGAAAAAGGCGAATCAAGAACCAAGATGATCCAGCGCCGTTAACACAATTCAATACCAGCGCCAGATAAACCCTCAACCTTCAGCGCCGGCGCCATCAGTCGGGTCAATTGATCAAAAAACGGCGCTGGGAAGAGTTGGACTAATCATCCTCTGTGTCAGCTATAAGTCTTTAGGACTTAAACCCGTATGTTTAGAAATTCTCATTAACATTTTAGGGCCAATCTCTTCTTTATCATGAAAAGCAAAAATAAAATCTGGCCGCTCGGGATGCGAAAGAACTTTATGAGAGCCACCAGTTTCCCGTTTAATGCTCCAACCAAGCTGTAACAAAGCCGCCAATACTCGTTTGGCTTTTGTCGAACTCCATTGACTCATGCCGCTTGAAAAGATATGTTGACAAGCTCTGGCTCACTCTCACCGTGTTCAATTCGATCGGCTAAAACCCGAAGAGCTAAGGCTTGAGCTTGTGCGATAGCCTCTTTTTTAGTTTGACCATAGGTTAGGACGCCGGCTAAGCCAATGACTTCGGCAATCCAACGTCCGTCTTCTTCTTGTTCAATCTCAACAATTAAGTTCATAACAACGTTTTGAATTGAGTGCTGTTCAGATTATTATAGCTGAAATCAGCCGCCATTATGCAAGAGATATCGAGCTTTAGGACTAATCTCTGTAACTTCTCGTTAGCGCCGTTAACACAATTCAAAACCAGCGCCGGATAAACCCTCAAACTTCAGCGCCGATCAGCGCCGGCGCCGCCACAAAAGAAAAGTAATTTCTGACAACGCCGTTTCTGAGCGTATTTAATCCGAGGCGGGAGACTATAAAACAGAGTGACTAACAGATTGCTTGTCGAGAGCGATTTCAAATAAAAACTCAGGGGCAAAATCTGCCCCATTTGGCCATTCTATAGTCCGACTAGTTACAAATACCTTTTGAAATAAATTTTTATCTTTCAAGGGTTCAAAGATTTCTCCATACAATTCTTGTTCTAAATCTACAATCCCTTCTATCCCATTATTAAACGTTAACTTTAATTGATAATTATCTAGATATTCTACAGAGACAACGTGAAGCCATAGATCCTTTTTATGGAAGGGGATCGATTCTGTTAAGGGGTTTTCTTTGATGCGCATTTTCCCAGTTCTCTAATAGTTCGGATTGGTGAAGTTCAAGCCACTCCCATATCAAGTTTAGCGCTCTTTTGGGCATTTGGCCACAAACTTCACCTGTTTGAATTATTATAACCGCTTCACAATCTTGATACTCAGCATGGATATGAGGCGGATTGTGGTCGTTGTAGTTCATTGTGATTTTTATTCCATAGAAGCTTGATAGAGTGGGCATGAGTACAAACAGTAATAAAAGTTGTTTTCTAAAAGTTAGTCTTCTATTGTAAGCGCTCGCTTCGCCCCATCATCGGGAAGTTACATTAGTACTGACCAGTGGACATCCAGTGGGTAACGGCATAACACTCTAGAGTGAAAATAACAACTGCTCAAGCTTTCCGTATACTCTAGCGCCGATTAGCGCCGAGCCGAAGAAGGCGAATTAAGAACCAAGATGATCCGGCGCCGTTAACACAATTCAAAACCAGCGCCGGCGCCGCCAGAAAGTCATTTATGACAGCGCCGTTTCTGGGCGCATTTAATCCGAGATGAGAGAGATTACTTCGGAGCGCTATTGATGTGCTCTCATATAGTCTTTTAATATGCAGTTAATTTGGTTTTGATAGTCTTGGGTTTGATGTTCAAACCATTCTAAAACATCACTATCGATAGCAAGTGTGACTTGGGTTTTACGTATTTTTGATGGCAGACTTTTGCGCACTAATGTTTTGGCGAACATTTCTGGTGTAATCTCTGGGCAGTCTGATAAATCGATGTTGTCATCCTCCATTGCGTCTAATCGTTCCCAATCAGTTTGAGAGTTGGTTGAAGTAAGTTTTTTGTTCATATCTTGTTGCTTTTCTGGCAGAAATAATACGAGTAGAATTTGATCTTTCTGTATGGACAACGGCAATGACCCGTCCTTGTAGCAAACCGAATGTAACAAAACGCTGTTCTCCGTAATCGTAACGATCATCCTCAACCGTTACAATATCTCCATCAAACACAGATGGAATATCAATGAAATCTATTCGGCTCTCCGGGAATGAGGCTGGTAGTTAGGGAGTCAATTGGCCAGAACCCTTACTGGATGAGCTTTTCTGAGTTAACGCCAAATCGTAATTGTATAACAGGATACAGTCCTCGGCGTGATCCCCAGAGAGCCATCTATTCCATGCTTACGAAGATTAACCAGACGTTTTTGTTCATCCCAGGAATACTCCATAATTTTAGGAGAGTCACAATTGTCTATTTTAGCAAAAAAATTGTCTTTATAAAGGTCAGCATCGAATGAGGTGAACCGTAGGATGGGTTAGCTTCGCATAACGCATCATCATTTTAAGGATGATGTTGATAAATGTCAAAAGTGCGTTGAGTAGCGGACTACAAGATTGGCGCTTGCTTCAGCGCCGATTAGCGCCGAGCCGAAGAAAGCGAATCAAGAACCAAGATGATCCAGCTCCGTTAACACAACTCAGAACCAGCTCCGGCCCTGTCACAAAAAGAAAGTAATTTATGACAGCGCCGTTTCTGGGAGAATTTAATTCGAGCAGTGTTCCAGTATTTATCGGTTTATTGCCGAAGGTCTTCATCTACCGGATTGGGGCGAGATGAGTCTGCCAAATGTTTCAAACAAGATTGGTATTGAGTAACTAAAAGATGTTTTAATGCCGCACAACACGTCATCATTTTAAGATTAAGAATCATCTTGATGAATTCAAAAGATGTGTTGATAACAGGCCCTACAAATCGGCTTAACTCTTTCTTTAGGCGGCTGGCAATTTCAATTACTTTCGACTTTTCCAGTAGCCGGGTTTACGACTACAATGCATAACAGCCAGAATCAAAATATAGTCTTGCTCAATTGTATAGAGGATGCTATATGGAAATCTACGCACCATGCACCGTCGAACGTCTTCATCAATTACAGCATAACGGGTTGGCGATTCCCTGAGCCGATAGACTGTATCCTCAATTGCATTAATAAATGCTTGTGCAACTCCAACTGGTCGCTCTGCATAATATTGAACTGCTTCAGCGTATTCAGTAAGAGCTTCTGGGTGAAATACGTATCTCATTTTTCAATCAGCCGTCTGACTTGAGCCAAGGCTTCTTCCCCTGGAATAGGTTCCACAGAACCATTTTGAACCTCCTCTCTCCGTCTTTTTGCTTCAGTTAGCCAAATCTCCTGAATCGCTGAATCGGTATCAAACTCCAAGCTTTCTACTAATTTGTCTGCAAGAAGCGCTCGTGACCCGCTAGGTAAGGACAAGATTTCTTCTGTTAGTTGCTCAATTGATCGCATAACTCTTCTCAGAATGCTAAAGTTAACAAGTTAATTATAACAGAGACATAGAGGTCGTCAAATATATGGGGAGGTAGAGTCTAACGCCGTTAACACAATTCAAAACCAGCGCCGGATAAACCCTCAAACTTCAGCGCCGATTAGCGCCAGCGCCGTCAAGGCGATAACCAATCTTCACCAAAACTACCGGCGCCGATAATACAACTCAGAACCAGCGCTGGCACCGCCAGAAAGTCATTTATGACAGTGCCGTTTCTCGGGTCATTTTTCCTCCATTCACCATAGATGTCTATGGCAAATATTCAAGATCATATAAATCTTTTGGTCTGCCACTTGCCTTTTTGTTTATTTTAAGATGCTTACAGCTAATTATGTTCACTTCTATTTCATCTACAATATCAATTACTCTGTTATTATAGCATTCCTCAAAGTCAACTCCAGATATTTCAGTTAATATCTCAATTCTTATTGGAGGTATTCCCATTCTTATTGCCTGTTTTCTTTTTAGAAACAAATCGGGGCTTAATTGAGGTATATTAAACCCAAATTCCTGCAAAACTATAACCATTTTGTCGGCATTTTCGGAAGTGACGGCAATCCAAATATCCATATCTCCTGTTGCTCTTGGATACCCATGATACCCAACAGCAAAACCACCGACTAATAAATACTTGACTTTATGAAAGTTCAGTAACCTCAAAAAATCTCTGAAGTCTTGCGGTAAGCGGATCGTAGCCATACATTATCTGCCTCAAGATTTCTACGCTATAGAAACGATCAATAGGAGCTTGGGATAGCCAATACTGTTTTTCATCAGAATCATCCTCTAGAGAACAAATGGAGAACGCCTCTTTGTCCATGCGTACCATGTTTAAGATTTGATTCTCTGACATAATACTTATTTTTACCTAAAATAACTAGTTTAATATACCATAAAAACTGTTTCTTTGAATAGAGAAAGTCTAATAATCAGCGCCGATTAGCGCCGAGCCGAAAAAGGCGAATCAAGAACCAAGATGATCCAGCGCCGTTAACACAATTCAATACCAGTGCCGAATGAAGGCTCAAGCTTCAGCGCCGGCGCCGTCAGTCGGGTCAATTGATCAAAAAACGGCGCTGGGAAGAGTTGAACTAATCATCCTCTGTGTCAGCTAAAAGTCTTTAGGACTTAAACCCGTATGTTTAGAAATTCTCATTAACATTTTAGGGCCAATCTCTTCTTTATCGTGAAAAGCAAAAATAAAATCTGGCCGCTCGGGATGCGAAAGAACCTTATGAGAGCCACCAGTTTCCCGTTTAATGCTCCAACCAAGCCGTAACAAAGCCGCCAATACTCGTTTGGCTTTTGTCGAACTCCATTGACTCATGCCGCTTGAAAAGATATGTTGACAAGCTCCGGCTCACTCTCACCGTGTTCAATTCGATCGGCTAAAACCCGAAGTGCTAAGGCTTGAGCTTGTGCGATAGCCTCTTTTTTAGTTTGACCATAGGTTAGGACGCCGGCTAAGCCAATGACTTCGGCAATCCAACGTCCGTCTTCTTCTTGTTCAATCTCAACAATTAAGTTCATAACAATATTGTGAATTGAGTTCTGTTCAGGTTATTATAGCTGAAATCAGCCGCCATTATACAAGAGATATCCAGCTTTAGGACTAATCTCTCTAACTTCTCGTTAGCGCCGATAACATAACTCAGAGCCAGCGCCGGATAAATGTTCAAACTTCAGCGCCGATTAGCGCCAGCGCCGCCATAAGACAATAACTAATCTTCACCAAAACTACCCGCGCCGTTAAGATCACTCAGAACCGGCGCCGCAAAACTTGAGAGGGTAATTTGTCAAATCTCAAATTCGATTACGGTAGCAATGGAGGTCGTAACCTCTAGCATTTTTATTTCAGAAATGGTTCCTAATTTACGAATAAATCTTTGTAAATCCACTCCTCTTAGTTGTAGAGTATCAATCGCAGAGTCCTTGCTTAATCCATTGGTGCTATCTGATTCAATTTTAATATGCCATAAATTCTGTGAAAAATAGGTTTTCCAGTCTGTAATGGGAGCGATGAGCTTGATAGGAATTTTTCCTACTGAATCCGAACTGATAACAACAGCAGGACGTACTTTTTTGATTTCTGCGCCAACAGTAGGGTCGAAATTGATCAACCAAATTTCTCCGCGTTTTGGCCGCTCAGGCTTAATAGTCAATGATGTCACCTGCCATTAACTCCTTCCACTCAGAATCTTGTTGATAGTGAGAGAGTATTCTCTCGGTTTGACTTTCGAGAATATTTCTACGTTCAGCTATTGGTAACTTCAGAAAAGCAAGGCGCTCTTGTAAAGATGGAGAATTATCTTTAGTGATACACAAATCGGAACTAACTTCTTCAACTAAAATAACGACTTCAACTATTTGTCCTACAGTCAGATTTGGAGATTGGATTTCAATTCTATTCCCCGGCAAGACTTTTGCCGTCGTGTACACAGTTGATTTAACCATTTTCGGTATTGGTGAGATTATACTTTATATTGTGATTATAAACCTTATCGTCCCCTGTGGCATATATGATATCTCAAGTAGCAGAATTAGATATTCAACTTCAGCGCCGTTAACACAATTCAAAACCAGCGCCGGATAAAGGGCCAAACTTCAGCGCCGAGCCAAAAAAGGCGAATCAAGAACCAAGATGATCCAGCACCGTTAACACAATTCAAAACCAGCGCCGGATAAAACACCAAACTTCAGCGCCGAGCCAAAAAAGGCGAATCAAGAACCAAGATGATCCAGCGCCGTTAACACAATTCAAAACCAGCGCCGGATAAACCCTCAAACTTCAGCACCAATTAGCGCCAGCGCCGCCAAGGGGATAACAAATCTTTAGTAAAACGACCAGCGCCGTTAACACAATTCAAAACCAGCGCCGGCACCGCCACAAAAAGTAGCGCCGTTTCTGGGAGTATTTAATCTGAGCAGTTTTCCAGTATTTATCGGTTTATCGTCGAAGGTCTTTATCCACCTGATTGGGGGAAGATGAGTATGCCAAATGTTTCAGACAATATTGGTAGTGAGTAATCTAAAGACGTGTTAGCGCCGAATAACCCATGATTATTTTAAGGATGATGTTGAAAATGTAAACGATGAGTTGGGCAAAGCTCTCTACTAGATCGGCGCTCAGTATGCTCCAAGCCTGCACCTCACAAATTTGTAAACTACTAGAGTTATTTTCTAGCCAGATAAGTATTCGTTCACTGCGGCTATGGCTGCATTTCGCATTCTTCGTGATCTTTTTTCACCAATAAATTTAATTTCTTGTAGCTTTGTCTCTGTAGATCGCAGGACATCACCAATAGTATTTAAATTTAAAGATAGAAGCTTTTCTTTTTGCCAGTCCGTCAACTCTAGTACATCAATTGACTTTGACAATTGTCGTTGAAGTATTTCAAGCATATTAGGCTCAGAAAAGTTAGGTGTAGTATCTAAAAGATCTCTATAAGATGGGTAATTAACTCCGTATTCACTCATACGTTTAATCGTTATACTTTTTGCAATTACGAAAGCACTTGTTGTTGGAACAGATTCTTGCGCAAAAAGACAACCTAAACTAACCATATAACGAGTCCCAACTTCTGACCGTGTTGCCTTTATGCCCGTAGCATGCTCTGTAACTATTCCTGTATATGCAAGTAACCGAAGAGCTTCTTTGACCGCTTGGGGAGCATCACGATGAATCCAAAAGAAGGAAGTTGATTTTTTATCTTCTGACAGATACTGCGCATTTTTCCGCTGTAGCTCAGGTAAGACTACATTTTCAATAAATTTACGTCCCCAATCAATCATACTTTTATGACCAACATACTTCTCAGAAAGCAATGAGTGTTCTCCCCAGATATCGTTACGGTAATATTCTCGAATAACTTCATTTATCTCTTGGCTATTAACTCTGGGGGTGCGGGCTAATGTTTTTAACAATATGCGAGGATTGCCGTTTGATGCGTAGGCTAAAATAGCAAAATTTTCCGCATTTCTAGTTATATTTGCGATCAATGAACTATCAGCTTGCTTCTGAACAATTTCCCGCATGTTTAATATATAGGAACTTGACAAAATATCTCTATCTATGGGCATTATTGTTGCGTCGTGAATTGGTTGAAATGTTTCCCCATAAAATGTCACGCCAGGATACACGGCAGCATTGCACGTTATATAAGGGCTACGAAGATCACGGAATAACGTAAAAAATTGCCTCTGCTGTGATGGCAAAAAAATGTGAGCCGCCTCATCTATAAAGATTGCAAATCTGCTTATATTGAAGCTCGCAGATAAATCTTCAATGGCATCTTTAAATTGTTCGACAGTTGGTAACCCATCGATATTAACTGTAACCTCTGGTACTTGCCAAGAGTCTTCAAAAGCCTCTGCGATCTTTTCAATTTTAGTTTTATTTTTTAGACTCAGATCTGTATTGCCACCAGTTAAAATTGATAAACTACTAGTCATTCCCGATAGTATTCCAGACTTGGAAAGTGCACGAGTAATTCGTGCACAAATTTTCGCAAGCATCCAATGTTGAAACTGGATTGGATTGGAAGTTTGCACAAGTGAACTCTTTGTGAATGTGACATAGATGGGAAAAATGCGTTCAGATTTGAATGATGCTAATAATTTAGCTTCGGCAACGCGAAGTAAAAATGACTTTCCAACGCCACGACTTCCCACTAATATTACAGGATTGCGAGCCTTCAATGCGTTCACGATTTCTTGATCTTGTTGCGTCTCAACAAAATACGACAAAACCTCTTCTGGTTTTATGTCTTCAGTTCTGTAAAACAGGTCGGTCATACTTTTAAGCCTCCACCATACTTATCAAAAAGAGAACGAATTGCCGAAATATGTCCTAGTGTATCAAGCACTGCTAACTCTAAAAAGTCTCGTTTTTGCTGATCTAGCTCAAGTAAATATCGTGTACAGAGTGCGAAAGACACTACCAAACGAGAATCAGTTGCCTTTTTCTGCCAGTCAATAAATTTAGACTCTATAAACTCCAATGTCTCAGGTAGGGTATGATGAGTACCAGCATTTCCATGAACGTATTCCGAACATTCTCGATAAATCTTAGCGGCAATAATTCCATACTGAGATGCCTCTTCTTCAAGATCTTCGTAAAATGCTTTTACAAACTTTTTTGAAAAAACACCACTCTCTTGATCAACTAATGATTTCCATTTGATATCTCGTTGATTTTTGAGCCAAATACGCAACTCAAGTTCATTTGCAGAAAAATGAACGGCACCAAGAGCTAATTCCAAAAATAAACGTAAAGCCATAAAAGCCTGCCTATATTGACCTTGTACGACGGCTAATAGTGCATATTGATACTCGCATAATGCTCCCTTAAGCATGACGGCTTCAGGTCTTAGTTCTAATACCTGTAACCATTTCCCAAAATCCATAATGTAACTGTGGTTTAAACTATGTGAGGCTAACTGATCATCGTCTGTTAAGGATTTTTTTATGATTGCGCTACACTTTTCATGGAGACGATGGTAATACTCTTCGACTTCCAATGTTTTCTGAACAACTTGGTGGTTAGACATAATGTTGTTCTTACAGAATTACAACGTTCCACACAATAAACAAAACATCGCACTTAAATACAAAGGGACATAAAAAAAAGCTATCATTTAAACAATTTTTAATAAAATTCAGCTAGACCCTGAAGCTCTTGATGCTCTCCTCTAGCTCCTGTCGAACTCGCACTGTTGAAGTTACCCTAGCGCCGCCTAGGGGGAAAGTCAAGGACAAGCCAGCGCCGATTAGAGCCGATCCGCCCACCCCCTTGACTGACAAAGGCTTGACGGAATGTAACATTTTATGACAACGCCCCATACCCCCGAAAATAATACGCATTAACCCCAGCGCCGGAAAAACGAGAGGGCGAAAAAAAAGTTTGACAGCGCCGCGCCCATTGCCCTAAGATGGGAAATTGCGACTAACGGCATAGACGATAACATCTGCTTATTTGCACTGCTAACTGTACGCCACGCCGCCCAAGGATACTGGGGGAACGCCCCTAAGTCCGACGGTCAAACCGGCAAGCCCGCCGGCGCCTCATGTAGGACTAACTCTCCCTACCGCTAAGCCGCCCAGGGTCTATCGAGCCAACGCTCGATTGCAACGCTCCATCGCCGAACTTAATCATAGCGGCCAAGCTAGGGATCGTCAGACTCTAGCGGGGTTAGAGCGTTTTTTTGTCCACCTTATCCATTACTAGTAGAGGGTTAACCGTGTCTATCGGTCTCTTAGGGACAAAACTGGGCATGACCCAGATTTTTGATCCAGAAAGCGGCATCGCCATCCCCGTCACCGTGGTGCAAGCGGGCCCCTGCCCCATCACCCAAGTCAAAACCCCCGCCACCGACGGCTACAGCGCCGTCCAGTTGGGGTTTAAAGAAGTCAAAGAAAAAGCGCTCAGCAAACCGGAGTTGGGACATTTAGCCAAATCCCAATCGGCGCCGCGACGCCACCTCAAGGAATATCGCCTAGAGGAAAGCGCCGGCTACGAACTGGGGCAAGAAATTAAAGCGGACATCTTTGAAACCGGTCAACTGGTGGACGTGGCCGGTCAGACCATCGGTCGCGGCTTCGCCGGTTACCAAAAGCGCCACAACTTCAAACGGGGCAACATGACCCACGGTTCCAAGAACCACCGTCTCCCCGGCTCCACCGGCGCCGGCACCACCCCCGGTCGGGTTTTCCCTGGCAAACGCATGGCGGGTCAGTACGGCGCGACCCAGGTGACCATCCGGCGCTTAACCGTCGTGCGGGTGGACGCAGAGCGAAACCTCTTGCTGATTAAAGGCGCCGTGCCGGGCAAAGCGGGAACCCTTCTGAGCATCACCCCCGCCAAAACCGTCGGTCGCAAGTAGAGCGCCGGAATTATTGACCCCAAGGAAAAAAGATCATGGTTGATTGTGTCGTCAAAAATTGGCAGGGAGAGGAAGTCGGGCAAGCGTCCCTTTCCCTCCAGGTGGCCAAGGAAGAAAGCGCCCAGCATCTCCTCCACCGCGCCGTCGTGCGCCACCAAAACAACGCCCGTCAGGGCACCGCTTCCGCTAAAACCCGATCCGAAGTGCGGGGGGGCGGTCGCAAACCCTGGCGCCAAAAGGGCACCGGGCGGGCCCGGGCCGGCTCTAACCGCTCTCCCCTCTGGCGGGGCGGCGGCGTTATTTTTGGCCCCAAACCCCGGGACTATAGCCAAAAGATGAACCGCAAAGAGCGCCGTCTGGCCCTCCGCACGGCTTTAGCGAGTCAGGGCGAAAACCTGATTGTGGTGGAAGCCTTCGTTGATCAGTTAACTCAGCCCAAAACCAAAGAATTGGTGCAGGCGCTGAATCGCTGGGGCGTTGAACCCGGCCAGCGGACTCTGCTGATCCTGCCGGAAATCCCGGAAAACGTCTTTCTCTCCGCCCGGAACGTGCCCTACCTGAAACTCCTGCGGGCCGACAGCCTTAACACCTACGACATTCTTTTAGCGGATCGAATTATCGCCACCGCCGGAGCCATTGAAAAAATCCAGGAGGTTTACTGTGACTAAAACCGCGACTCGGGATCTGGCGGATCTGATCGTCAAGCCCATCACCACGGAAAAGGCGACGCTCTTGCTAGAGCAAAATAAATACACCTTCGACGTGCGCCCCCAGGCCACCAAGCCGGAAATCAAAGCCGCCATCGAGATGTTATTCGACGTCAAAGTGACTAAGGTGAACACCCTCAACCGCCCCCGCCAAGCCAAACGGGTCGGGCGCTTCCTCGGCTACAAGCCCCAGATGAAGCGGGCCATTGTCACCCTGCAAGAAGGCGATTCCATCGTCCTCTTCCCCGAAGTCTAAGGGGAATCCAGATCCCCCTACACTTCGGCTTTGCTCAGTGGGACAATCCCCCTTTGCAAGGCGCCGTACTGAGCTTGCCGAAGTAGGGACTTTGAAAAGAGCTAAAACCAAAAATCTGATATCTGGTATCTGATATCTGCCAAATACCCGATAACCCAATCTCTGTTACCTAACCACTGATTTACTAAACCTATGGGTATCCGTTCCTACCGGCCCAACACGCCCGGTACTCGCCAAGCCAGCGTTTCCGACTTTGCGGAAATCACCAAATCCAAGCCGGAGAAGTCCTTAACCACCCGGCGCCATAACCCCAAAGGTCGCAACAACCGGGGGGTGATCACCAGCCGTCACCGGGGCGGCGGTCACAAGCAACTGTACCGGATCATCGACTTTCGTCGGGACAAACGGGATATTCCCGCTAAGGTCGCGGCCATTGAATACGACCCCAACCGCAACGCCCGCATCGCCCTGCTCTTTTATATCGACGGCGAAAAGCGCTATATCCTCGCCCCCGCCGGGTTAACCGTGGGCACGACAGTCATCGCCGGGGAAGCGGCGCCCTTTGAAGTGGGCAACGCCCTGCCCCTGAGCAAAATTCCCCTCGGTAGCGAGGTTCACAATATTGAACTGATCGCCGGCAAAGGCGGTCAGATGGTGCGCTCCGCCGGCGCCTTCGCCCAGGTGGTGGCCAAAGAAGGAGACTACGTCACCATTAAACTCCCCTCCAAAGAAGTCCGCATGGTGCGCAAGGAATGCTACGCCACCCTAGGCCGGGTCGGCAACGCCGATTTCCGTAACCTCACTCTCGGTAAAGCCGGTCGCACCCGCCATTTGGGCAAACGCCCCCACGTCCGGGGCAGCGTCATGAACCCGGTGGATCACCCCCACGGCGGCGGGGAAGGTCGGGCGCCCATCGGTCGCTCCGGCCCTGTCACGCCCTGGGGCAAACCGGCCCTCGGCGCCAAGACTCGCGACAAGAAAAAACGCAGTTCGGCGCTCATTATCCGGCGCCGCACCAAATAGTCTTCCGTTTTTTGTTTACCTTTTCTCTGGATTAAATTATGGGTCGTTCTCTCAAAAAAGGCCCCTTTGTGGCGGAGCACCTGATCAAAAAGATCGAAAAGCTCAACGCCAAAGGGGATAAACAAGTTATTAAAACCTGGTCGCGGGCCTCCACGATTCTACCGGAAATGGTGGGCCACACCATCGCCGTCCACAACGGCAAACAACATGTCCCCGTCTTTGTCTCCGAGCAAATGGTGGGCCACAAGTTAGGGGAATTCGCCCCCACCCGCAATTTCCGCAGTCACTCCAAAAGCGATAAGAAATCGGGTCGCAAATAACGCTCAGAGGTAACCACCACTATGGCCACAGATACCAGCAACGAAGTTAAAGCCATCGCCCGCTACGTGCGGATGTCCCCCTACAAGGTGCGGCGGGTGTTGGATCAGATCCGGGGGCGCTCCTATCAGGAGGCGTTGATTATTCTCCGCTTTATGCCCTACAAATCCTGCGAACCCATCGTTAAGGTGCTCCGCTCCGCCGCCGCTAACGCCGAGCACAACCGCGGTTTCGACCCCGCCAGCTTAGTCGTTAGCAAAGCCTTCGCCGACGGCGGCCCCAGCCTGCGGCGCTTTCGCCCCCGGGCCCAGGGTCGGGCTTTCCAAATCCGCAAACCCACCTGCCACATCACCCTGGCGGTGGCGCCGGCGCTGGACGACTAACCCTATTTTCGCCAAACCTCAACCTAGAGACCATCATGGGACAAAAAATTCATCCAGTGGGCTTCCGTCTCGGCGTCACCAAAGAGCACAAGTCTTGCTGGTACGCCGACCCGAAGCACTACCCTGAGCTTGTTCAGGAAGATTATAAAATTCGCCAGTACGTTGAAAAGACCCTCAACAACGCCGGCATCGCCGATATTCGCATCGAGCGCAAGGCCGACCAAATCGAACTGAGCGTCCACACCGCCCGCCCCGGCGTGGTGGTGGGTCGGGGCGGCGCCGGCATCGAGCAGTTGCGCCTCGGACTTCAGGCCGCCCTAGGAGGCACCCGCCAGATCCGCATCAACGTGATCGAAGTGCCCCGGGTGGACGCCGACGCGGCGCTGATGGCGGAATACATCGCCCAACAACTAGAGCGCCGGGTTTCTTTCCGTCGGGTGGTGCGTCAAGCCATCCAACGGGCCCAGCGGGCCGAGGTTAAAGGCATCAAGCTCCAGGTGAGCGGCCGCCTCAACGGCGCCGAAATCGCCCGGACGGAATGGGTCCGGGAAGGGCGAGTGCCCCTCCACACCCTGCGGGCCGATATTGACTTCGCCTACCGCACCGCCAAAACAACCTACGGCATCCTCGGGATCAAAGTCTGGATCTTTAAGGGCGAAATCATCCCCGGCCAAGAACTGGTTCCTCCCCCGGCGCCGGCCAACCAACCCCGCCGCAAATCCCGGCGTCAGCAGTTTGACGACCGCTCGGAAGGGAAAGAGTAGGGAGTAGGAATTAGGTAATAGGGGTTAGGGATTAGCTTATCAGTTCCTCTTCCCATTCCACCCTGACTCCTCCCCCTCTCTCTTCTCTGATAACTGCTCACTGCTCACTGATACCTGAAAAACCGCCATGCTCAGTCCCAGAAGAACAAAATTCCGCAAACAACAGCGGGGCCGGATGCGGGGTCTCGCCGAACGGGGCAGTACCCTCAATTTTGGGGAATTCGCCCTCCAGGCCACCGAACCCTGTTGGATCACCTCCCGCCAAATCGAAGCGGCCCGGCGGGCCATGACCCGCTATATCCGCCGGGGCGGGAAAATTTGGATTCGCATTTTTCCCGACAAACCCGTCACCATGCGTCCCGCGGAAACCCGGATGGGTTCCGGGAAAGGCTCCCCCGAATATTGGGTGGCCGTGGTTAAACCCGGCCGCGTCATGTTTGAACTGGACGGGGTGACGGAGGAAGTGGCCCGGGAAGCCATGCGCCTCGCCGCCCAAAAACTACCCATTAAGACCAAATTTATTACCCGAGAGGAGGAGTATATCTAATGGCTCTCCCCAAGATTGCCGACGCCCGGGGTCTCTCCGACGAAGACCTCGGCGCCGAAATTGCGACCGTTAAGCGAGAACTGTTTGAACTGCGCTTTCAGCAGGCCACCGGCCGCCCGGTCAAACCCCACGAGTTTAAACACGCTCGTCACCGTCTCGCCCAACTGCTCACCGTGGAAGGGGAGCGTCTAACGGCGCCGGACGCCGATTCACCAACGGAGGAATAATTCGCTATGGCCACCAAAGAACGGGTAGGCGTTGTCGTCAGCAATAAGATGGATAAAACCGTCGTCGTCGCCGTCGAAAACCGCTCTCCCCACCCCAAATACAAGAAAATCGTCGTCAAGACCAAAAAATTTAAGGCCCACGACGAAGAAAATAAATGCCAGGAAGGCGACCGGGTCAGAATCCAAGAAACTCGGCCCCTCAGCAAAACCAAGCGCTGGCAGGTGACTGAGATTATGAGCCACCAATCCTAGTTTATTCCCCCTAACTGTCGTGATTCAACAACAAACCTATCTCAACGTGGCCGACAACAGCGGCGCTCGGAAGCTGATGTGCTTGCGGGTTCTGGGCACCGGCAACTGCACCTACGGCGGTATCGGCGACCAGATTATCGCCGTGGTTAAGGACGCCATTCCCAACATGCCCGTCAAAAAGTCCGACGTGGTTCGGGCCGTCATCGTTCGCACCACCCAGCCCGTTCGCCGGGACAGCGGCATGACCATTCGCTTTGACGACAACGCCGCCGTCATTATTAACGCCGAGGGAAACCCTAGGGGCACTCGGGTCTTCGGCCCCGTGGCTCGGGAACTGCGGGATAAAAACTTTACCAAAATCGTTTCCCTAGCGCCGGAGGTGCTCTAAATGACCCAGAAAAAAAACGCCCCCCAACGCTTTCGGATGCACGTCAAGAAAGGAGACACCGTGCAGGTCATCTCCGGCAAGGATAAAGGCAAGGTGGGAGAAATCCTCGAAGCGATTCCCGCCAAAAGCGCCGTCATTGTCAAGGGCGTGAATATCCGCACCAAACACCAAAAACCCCGTCAAGAAGGGGAGTCCGGGCAAATTACCACCTACGAAGCGCCGATTCATAGCTCCAAGGTGATGCTCTACTCCGCTAAACAGAAAATCGCCAGCCGCATCGCCTACACCTTCACCGAAGACGGCAAAAAGGTGCGAATGCTCAAAAAAACGGGCGAAATTATTGATTAACGCCCCGACTTTTTATTCCTTATTCCCCTGACCAAGCCCAGGGAAACCCTTACCGCTATGGCTCAACGTCTGAAAACCATTTATCAAGAAACCATCGTTCCTAAACTGACGACGGAATTTGGCTACGCCAACATCCACCAAGTCCCCAAGGTGATTAAGGTCACCGTTAACCGGGGTCTGGGGGAAGCCTCCCAAAACGCCAAGGCGCTGGAGTCATCCCAGGCGGAGTTGGCTAAAATCACCGGGCAAAAACCTGTGGTGACTCGGGCTAAAAAGGCCATCGCCGGTTTCAAAATTCGTCAGGGGATGCCCGTGGGGGTGATGGTCACCCTCCGCGCCGACCGGATGTACGCTTTTCTGGATCGTCTGATTAACTTGGCTCTGCCCCGGATTCGGGACTTTCGAGGCATTAGTCCTAACAGTTTCGACGGTCGGGGCAACTACAGCCTCGGCATTCGGGAACAATTGATTTTCCCTGAAATTGAATACGACGCCATCGACCAGATCCGGGGGATGGACGTTTCTATCATCACCACCGCCAAAACGGACGAGGAAGGTCGGGCCCTGCTCAAAGCTATGGGTATGCCTTTTCGGAATCAATAGGGCGGCCTAGGTCAGTTCCTTCTGTCTGAAACTGACAACTTATCCATTCGGAGTACAACACTAAAGACTAATGGCCTCAACCGACATCATTGCCGATATGCTCACGCGCATTCGTAATGCCTGCGCCGTGAGACACGCGACCACCGAAATTCCCACCACTAAAATGACTCGCAGTATCGCCCAGGTGCTGAAAAGCGAAGGCTTTATCGAGGACTTTACCGAAGTGGGGGAAGGGGTGAAAAAAAATCTGGTTCTCACCCTTAAATACAAGGGCAAAAACCGCCAACCTTTGATTAACACCCTGCAACGGGTCAGCCGTCCCGGTTTGCGGGTCTATTCCCCCAGCAAGAACCTGCCTCGGGTGCTTGGAGGCATTGGCATCGCCATTGTCTCCACCTCCCACGGCATTATGACCGACCGGGAAGCCCGCCGTCAGGGCATTGGCGGCGAAGTCCTCTGCTACATTTGGTAACCCTTTTCAGATGACAGGGAACAGATGACAGATGACAAGTCGCATCCAAAATCTGAAGCCTGAAGCCTGAAATCTGAAATCTGAAATCTGAAATCTGTAAACAATTATGTCTCGTATTGGTAAACGTCCGATCCCAGTGCCCCCTAAGGTCACGGTGACCATCGACGGCTTAAACCTGACGGTCAAGGGGCCGAAAGGCTCCCTAGAGCGCCAACTGCCGGAAAAAGTCGCCGTCGCTCAGGAGGGGGAAACTCTGCTGGTGACCCGTCAAGACGAATCTCGCACCGCTCGGGAGCGCCACGGCCTCGTCCGCACCCTCGTCGCCAATATGGTGGACGGGGTGGATAAGGGTTTCGAGCGCCGTTTAGATATTCAAGGGGTGGGCTACCGGGCCCAGGCCCAGGGCAATAAGCTCATTCTTAACGTCGGCTATAGCAAGCCGGTGGAAATGATCATGCCCGAAGGCATCCAGGTGGCGGTGGAAAATAACACCCTCGTCATCGTCTCCGGCATCAATAAAGAATTGGTGGGGAACATGGCGGCCAAAATCCGAGCCGTCCGGCCCCCCGAACCCTATAAAGGAAAAGGTATCCGTTATCAGGGCGAATTTGTCCGTCGTAAACAGGGTAAGACCGGGAAGAAATAGACCATGACTCTCAATCGCAAAGAATCCACTCAACGCCGCCACCGCCGTCTGCGCCACAAGTTGGCCGGAACCGCCGAGCGTCCCCGGTTGGCGGTTTTTCGCTCCAACGACCATATCTACGCCCAAGTCATTGACGACGGCGCTCAGCACACCCTAGTTTCCGCCTCCACCGTCGATCCGGCGCTGAAGAAGGAACTGGAGTCCACCGCCACCTGCTCTGCCTCTGCGGCGGTGGGTAAACTGGTGGCCGAACGGGCCGTCGCCCAGGGCATTAAACAAGTGGTTTTCGACCGGGGCGGCAACCTCTACCACGGTCGGGTCAAGGCCCTGGCGGAAGCGGCCCGAGAAGCTGGCTTAGATTTTTAACCCTATTTTTAGCCATTAGGACAAACAACTATGACAAAACGTCGCAAAGGCAGTCGCACCAAAGAGCAGGAGACCAACTGGCAAGAGCGGGTCGTCCAAATCCGCCGGGTCAGCAAGGTGGTCAAGGGCGGTAAAAAACTCAGCTTCCGGGCCATCGTCATTGTCGGCAATGAAAGCGGTCAGGTGGGCGTGGGCGTCGGTAAGGCCGGAGATGTCATCGGCGCCGTCCGTAAGGGCGTGGCCGACGGCAAAAAGCAACTGATTGATGTGCCCTTGACCAAAGCCAATTCCATTACCCACCTCGCCAAAGGAGCCTCCGGGGGCGCCAATGTGATTATCCGCCCCGCGGCGCCGGGGACTGGGGTAATCGCCGGGGGCGCCGTCCGCACCGTTTTAGAACTAGCCGGGGTCAAAAATATCCTTGCCAAACAACTGGGTTCCAATAATCCCCTCAATAACGCTAGGGCCGCCATCAACGCCCTCGAAACCCTCCGCACCTTCGCGGAAGTGGCGGAAGAGCGGGGTCTGCCCCTTGAGCATCTCTACACCTAACCCTCTCCATTTACCATGCGCTTACACGAACTCTCCCCCCAAGCGGGGTCTAAACACCGCCGTCGTCGGGTCGGTCGGGGCATCTCCGCCGGTCAGGGCGCCAGTTGCGGTTTTGGGATGCGGGGGCAAAAGTCCCGTTCCGGCACCGGCACTAAGGCCGGGTTTGAAGGCGGACAAATGCCCCTCTATCGGCGCTTGCCCAAACTGAAGCATTTTCCCCTCTATAATCCCAAGGTTTACACCGTGGTCAATGTGGGTAAATTAGCCTCCTTGGCGCCGAACAGCGAAGTGACCCTCGAAAGCCTAATGAAAGCCGGCATTGTCACCAGTGACGACGGCCCCCTGAAAATTCTCGGCCACGGGGAAATTACCATTCCCCTGACGGTGAAAGCGCCTTGCACGGCCGGCGCCAAGGCCAAAATCGAAGCCGCCGGCGGAACCGTAGTCGAGGACTAGCTTTGGGTTTGCTCCCTCTCCACCTACCTCGTACACACAACTAATAATAATTTCTGAAATTCTCTCAATAACCCCTCCCTAGCCCTCCCCTTGCCAAGGGGAGGGAACAAAGATTTCTGGCTCTCCCCCTTCACAAGGAGGAGTTAGAGGGGGTTTTGACACTTGTGTGTACATCGAAGCCTTCCCCGCGGGGGTGATAGACTAATAACTTTAAGCGTTTAACCTCCACTCCGCCCCTTCCTCCCAACGATTATGGTCGTCAGTCGCGATAAAACTCCCTCCGCCCAGGAAACCTTCCTCCAGATGGCCCAAGCGGCCGGTCTGCGGGGAAGGCTCCTCATTACTATTGGGCTTTTGATTCTTGTCCGTTTGGGAATTTTTATTCCCATCCCCGATATTGACCGGGTGGCCTTTACCCAAGCCATTACCTCCAACTCGGTTTTAGGCTTTTTAGATATTTTCACCGGCGGAGGTATTTCCACCATCGGTATTTTTGCTTTGGGGATTTTGCCCTATATTAACTCCTCCATTATTATGCAGTTGCTCACCGCCGCTATTCCGGCGCTGGAGGATTTGCAGAAAAACGAAGGGGAGGCGGGGCGCCGGAAAATTTCCCAGTACAGTAGATATATCGCCCTAGCCTGGGCCGTTATTCAAAGCGTGGGGCTGACGGTGGGTCTCCTGCGACCCTACGCCATTAACTATGGCCCCTTGTTTGTGATTCAGACCGTATTGGCGCTGACGGCGGGTTCCATGTTGGTGATGTGGATCTCGGAACTGTTGACCGAACGGGGTATTGGCAACGGCGCTTCTCTGTTAATTTTCGTCAACATCGTCGCCACTCTCCCCCGCACCCTGGGCAACACCATTGACTACGCTCAAACCGGGGGCCGCCAAGCCATTACCTCGGTGGTTCTCCTCTTTGTGGTCTTTTTGGTGATGATCGTGGGCATCGTCTTCGTGCAGGAAGGCACCCGCCGTATTCCCATCGTCTCCGCCCGGCGCCAGGTGGGCAAGCGCCTGTATCGGGAGCGCACCAGTTATTTGCCCCTCCGCCTCAACCAGGGCGGTGTGATGCCGATTATTTTCGCCTCGGCGGTGTTAATCCTCCCCTCTTCCCTAGCGGGTTTTCTCAATAGCAATCAGGTCGGCGCCGTTAGTCGGATTTTTATCGAAATTAGCAACGCCCTGCGCCCTGGCACCTGGCTCTATACTTTGGTCTATTCGGCCATGATTTTCTTCTTCAGTTACTTCTACGCCAGCTTGATCGTTAACCCGGAAGACGTCTCCAAAAACTTGAAAAAAATGGGGTCTAGTATTCCGGGGATTCGGCCCGGTAAGAAAACAGAGGAGTATTTGAGCGGCGTTTTAAATCGCTTAACCTTCCTCGGCGCCGTCTTTTTAAGCATTGTGGCCACGGTGCCGATTTTGGTGGAGCAAGCCACGGGAGTCACAACCTTCCAGGGTCTCGGCGCCACCTCTTTGCTGATTCTGGTGGGGGTCGCCATCGACACGGCAAAACAAATCCAAACCTATGTCATCTCCCAGCGCTATGAGGGGATGATTAAGACGGATTAGAACGTAGGACGCTTAACACTCTTGACCCTGACCCTAAATCCCTCTCCCTCCTTCGGCAGGCTCAGGAACCGGGGAGAGGGACTTTGACTCCCCTTCTCCCGCTCTAGGAGAAGGGCGCGAGGGCTGAGCGTAGCCGAAGCCCGATATTCCGGGCGCGTTACGGCTACGCCCAACACACCCTACGGTTTTATTTAAATTTTTTATAACTTTTAACTTAAGGAAAAAATCTAATGAGTCAAGGCTTAATTTTTCTCGGCGCTCCTGGATCTGGAAAAGGCACCCAAGCGCAAGTGCTAGCCCAAAATCTGGGCATTCCCCACATTTCCACCGGGGATATGCTCCGGCAAGCCATCAGCGACCAGACGGAACTCGGCGCCGCCGCCAAGAGTTATATGGATAAAGGGGAATTAGTGCCCGATGAGTTAATCCTCAATTTAATCCGAGAGCGCCTGGGACAGGAAGACGCCCAAAAGGGCTGGATTCTCGACGGTTTTCCCCGCAACGTGCCCCAGGCGGAGTTTTTAGACCGTCTCCTCGAAGAAATTACCCACCAGATTCAATGGGTGATTAACCTTCAGGTTCCCGACGAAGTCATTGTCCAGCGCCTACTCCTGCGGGGACGGGCCGACGACAGCGAAGCCACCATCCGCCACCGTTTAGAAGTCTATCGGGAGAAAACGGCGCCCCTAGCGGACTATTTCCAAGCCCAGGGCAAACTGCAATCCATTGACGGCCACCGAGCGCCGGAGCAGATTTCCCAACAACTTCAGGCGCTGGTGGCGGCTTAAGGCGTCCGAGCGGCGCCGAGACCCCCCAGTAAAATTAAGGCGCCGAAAATTAGGCGATACCAAACAAACACCCAAGTACTGCGTTTTTGGAGAAACTTGATCAGCCAGGCGATGGCCAAATAGGAAAAGACCGCGGAGGAGGCCACCCCGATGATCAGGGGCAACACCGTATCCGGCGCCACGCCGGTTTTAAACACGTCTTTAAATTCCACCAGCCCCGCTAGAGTAATGGCGGGAATGCCTAGGAGAAAAGAAAATCGGGCCGCCGCCGCCCGCTCCAGATTCATAAACAGCCCCGCCGTCAGGGTGGAGCCGGAGCGAGACACCCCCGGAATCAGCGCCAGGGATTGGGCCAGACCCATCCAAACCCCGTCCTTCCAAGTCAGGCGCTCAAACGGGCGCCGGTGGGAGCCGAGTTTTTCCGCCAGCGCCAAGAGGAGGGACATGACAATGGAGGCCAGGGCGATGGTGGTTAAACTACGCAGGGGAGAATTATCAAAGTCCGGCACAAAGATCTTTAACAATAGACCCTCGAAAACAATGGGCAAAGTTCCCAGACCGATGCCCAGCGCCAGTTTAAACTCTAGGGATTGGTAATTGCGAGTACGAAGCGCCTTGACCATGCCGAGGCTAATTTGTCGCAAATCCTCCCAAAAATACCAGATGACGGCGGCGATGCTCCCCAACTGAATCACGGCGGTGTAGGAGACCCCCGGATCGGCCCAACCGAGGGCGAGGGGAATCACCTTCAGGTGGGCGGTGCTGCTGATGGGCAAAAATTCCGTCAATCCCTGCACTAAGCCTAAAATCAAGGCCTGAAAGCTATTGATCTGACCCGTCGGCGCCGGATTCCCAGAAACGTTTTCCGCCAATGCCAGGGTCTGATGCACTAAAACCGTAATGGCGGCGCTGAGACCAAGACCGCTGAGATAGTTGAGTTGACGGGATAACATTCGGGGGGCGAAAAAGAACAGATCTAGCAAATCTTATCGCGTCGCGGGCTAACTTGAATCTTTGGGATTTAGTCCCTGACCCCATTCCCTCAACCGAAAGCTTTACAGGCCTTAACGTAAATTGTAAAGAAGCTCCGGTTAACGTCTCCCTTGCTAAGCCTTAGTGTTATGACCCATTTTCCTCAACTCCGGGATTTAGGCGAACAAGCCCTACTCAAACGAGTGCAAGACTTTTGTCCGCCCCTCGCGATCGGGGACGACGGCGCCGTCATTGACCCCGGCGCCGGACAAGAGTTAGTCGTCACGACCGATCTGCTGGTGGAAGGAGTCCATTTTAACGATCTCACCGCGGCGCCGGCGGATGTGGGCTGGCGAGCCGCGGCGGCCAATTTATCGGATTTAGCGGCCATGGGCGCCGCCCCCCTAGGGATAACCGTGGGTTTAGCCCTGCCGGGCGACCGTTCTCTGTTTTGGGTGGAGGAAGTATACCGGGGTCTGCGAGCCTGTCTCGATCCCTGGCAAGCGCCGATTTTGGGGGGCGACCTCTCCCGTTCTCCCGTCGCTATCCTGGCCATCACCGCCCTGGGAACAGTCTCTCCGGGACAGGCGCTCCGGCGCTCTAGCGCCCAGCCGGGGGACGCGATTGTGGTAACCGGCGCTCACGGCGCGTCTAAGGCGGGGCTGGAATTGCTCCTCCGCCCCGAACAACAGGCTCAAGCGCCGCCGGAGTTGAGCCAAAATTGGATTCGCGCCCACCGGCGCCCCCAGCCCCGTTTGGATGTGACGGCCCTTCTACGGGAGTTTGGTTGGGCGCGGGCCGCCGGAATGGACAGTAGCGACGGTTTAGCGGACGCGGTTCTACAACTCTGTCGGGCCAGCGGCGTCGGCGCTCGGATTACGTCCTTGCCCCTACCCGCCGGTTTAAAAGACTGGGTCGGGCCGGAGCAAGCCCGTCAGTGGGCGCTGTACGGCGGCGAAGATTTTGAATTGGCGTTATGTTTGCCGCGGGGAGAGGCGGAAATTTTAACGGCAACCCTCGGGGACGGCGCCGCCATCATTGGGGAGACGACGACGGAGCCAACGGTTTACTTAGAATTGGCGCCGGGATTAAAAGAATCCCTCTCTTTCGAGTCCGGCTTTCAGCACTTCCACCCGAAGACTTAAACTTTGGTTTTGATTTCAGCGATATTTCTGGTTTATGCCGACTCTCCACTGCGGTTCCCTTGTGTTTCCCGACTGTCAAGCGGTAATTTTCGACAAAGACGGCACCTTGGAAAATTCCTGGGACTACTTAGTTCGTCTGACAGAGGCCCGTTTAGACGCCTTAGAGCGCCGGAGTCCCGGAGTCAGTCAACGGTTAGCGCCGGCGCTGGGGTATCGGGACGGGGAGCTAGACCCGGCGGGGCTGATGGCGGTAGGCAGTCGGCGGGATTGTCAAATCGCCAGCGCCGTCGTTTTAGCCCAGGCGGGATGGGGGTGGTTTGAATGCTTATCCTTCGCCCAGGCCAGTTTTGAAGAAGCGGATCGACAGGTTTCCGCCGTTAGTTCCCTGTTCCCAGGGGTAAGAGACTGTCTAGAGCGCCTCCGGCAGGGCGGATTTAAATTAGGGATTCTCTCCGCGGCCCGGACGGCGGTGGTGGAAAAATTTGTCGAGACCCACCAGTTAGCGCCCTACTTTCAGGTTTTGATGGGGTCGGATTTAACCTACGCCAAGCCCGACCCGGCTTTATATCGGCAGGTTTGCGACTTATTGGGGGTTAAACCGGAACGAACCCTCATGATCGGCGACGCCCAGGGGGATATCGCCATGGCTCGTCAGTGCGGAGCGCCGGCGCTGGCGCTCTGTTGGCCGGAACTGCCGCCCCGGACTTTAACCGGGATGACGGGAGTGATCGCTTCTCTAGAGCCGTTGGGTTAACTCCGACGGACTAACTCCAGTCTTGCTGTTCTTCGCCCCGGCGCAGAGGATAGACCCGATCCTGGGCGTAGAGTTGGCGGGTCTGGGCGAAAAGTTCTTCTTCCGACAGCGCCCAACGTTGGAGAACTTGGTCTAAATCCCGTTGGAGGGCCCGAGCGCCGGGAAAGTTCTTATAGCGAATCCGCAAACGGGCGAGGTCGCCTAAACCGCGGGGATCGGGGCTGGAGCGCAGAAGACGATCCACGGTTTCCTGATCCTTTTTTTCCTGGGGATGCTTTTGATCCTGAGCGGCCATAGAATCCTAAGACTTTTTTTCCGTCGCTCTGGCGTCTCGCCAAGCGCTCAGCGTCCGCCCAAGATTGAGCTTAAATTCCGACCAGCCCCAAAAACTGCCCCCCTCCTCTTCGTCCCAGGCGGTGGAAAAAACGCCGTAACTGAGACCCAGCACCCCCAGACCAAAACAGAGGAGACTCACGGCAAAGACGACGTAGGTGGGAATGTCTAGTAAGTCTTGACTGACAATGAAGTAAAACGCCACAAAAGAGAACATCCCCAAACCCGTGGGAATACCCGAGAAAAGCGCCATGCGGATCGCCATCCGTTTACTGACGGCTTCGGGAATCGCCCCCTGGGGCTTCTGGCTCGGTTTTTGGGCGCGACGGGGAGAACCGGGGGGCGGCGGCGCCGTTACCTTCGGGGTCTTCTTCTTCGCCTTGCCTTCAAAGGGCAGGCGGGGACGGGGATTCTCGGCCATGGGATAAGGTTAGCGGCGAATACCGAGGCGTTTGATCAAAGCTTGGTAACGTTCCGGTTCCTGGCTGTTAATGTAGGCCAAGAGACGACGGCGCTGACCGATCATTTTTAGCAGACCCCGACGGGAAGCGTGGTCTTTGGGATTGGTTTGCAGGTGTCCCGTCAGTTGGGAGATCCGCTCCGTCAGGAGCGCCACCTGGAGATCGGGGGAGCCGGTGTCGGTTTCGTGGACTTGGTACTCGGCCATTAATTCTTGCTTACGGACTTGGGTTAACGCCATAGGTCTAACGTCTGGGAAAAGCTTTGATAAAGGTAACGCGTGATTTGCGATCTATGACTATACCACGATTTGCCGGCGGAAGACGAGGCCCCGCGCCAAATCCTCGGGAGAGCTAAACCCCTAGGGAAACGTTCCAGACTCCGGCTTCTTGATACAATGCCCTCATTAGCCCTTGACGTCTCCCTAACCCATGCCCCGCCCCACCTTTTTATTTGAGATCGGCGCCGAAGAACTGCCGGCGGATTTTGTCCACAGCGCCCTGGAGCAGTGGCGGGAGCGGATTCCCCGGAGCTTGGCGGAGCAGTCTTTAGAACCGGAGGCGGTTCAACTCTACGGCGCGCCCCGGCGGCTGGCGGTGTTACTGACGGGCTTGCCGGAGCGGCAACCGGACCGGGAAGAGGAAATTAAGGGGCCGCCCTTGAGCGCCGCCTACCAAAACGGAGAACCGACCCCGGCGCTGTTGGGCTTCGCGAAGAAACAGGGCGCGGCGCTGGCGGCTCTCGAAGAACGGCGGACGGACAAGGGCGTTTTTCTCTTTGCCCGCAAACAGTTGCCCGGTCGAGCCAGCGCCGAGCTTTTGCCCCAGTTGGCCCTAACTTGGCTCCAGTCCCTCGAAGGACGGCGCTTTATGCGCTGGGGGGACGGAGAGTTGCGCTTTCCTCGCCCCATTCGTTGGCTAACGGCGCTGTTGGACGACCAGGTTTTGCCCCTAGAGTTGGTCAACGGCTCCGGCGTCCTCAAGGCGGGTCGGGTTTCCCAGGGGCATCGCGTTCTTCACCCGGCGCCGGTGAATTTGGCCCAAGCGAAGGATTACGCCGACGCCTTAGAAAAAGCTTTCGTTCTCGTCGATCCCCAACGGCGCCGGGAGTTAATCCAAGCCCAAATTCAAGCCAAAGCTCGGGAATTAGGCGGAACGGCGGAGATTCCCCCAACGTTACTGGCGGAGGTGACCCAGTTGGCGGAATATCCCACGGCGGTGGCGGGGCAATTTGAGGCCGACTTTCTGCGCTTGCCCCCGGAGGTGATTACCACGGTGATGGTCACCCACCAGCGCTATTTCCCCGCGCGGGGAGGGGACGGCGCGCTTCTGCCCTACTTTATTACCGTTAGCAACGGCGCTCCGGGGCAGTCTAAAGTTATTGCCGAAGGCAACGAGCGGGTGATTCGGGCCCGTTTAGCGGACGCCAGTTTCTTTTACCAAGCGGACTGCGACCAGCCCTTAGAAAGTTATTTGCCCCAACTGGAGACCGTCACCTTCCAGGAAGAACTGGGCACCATGCGGGATAAGGTGGACCGGATTATGGAGCTGACCCAGGCCATCGCCGAGCGACTGCAACTCCCGGAAGGGCAACGGAACGAGCTAGAAAGCGCCGCCATGCTCTGCAAAGCGGATTTAGTCACCCAAATGGTCTATGAATTTCCCGAACTTCAGGGCGTCATGGGGCAAAAATACGCCGAAGTTAGCGGCGAACCCCTGGCGGTCTCCCAGGGCATTTTTGAGCATTACCTACCCCGCCATCAGGACGACGATCTGCCCGCCTCCCTCACGGGGCAGGTGGTGGGGATCGCCGACCGTTTAGACACCTTAATCAGTATTTTTGGCATTGGTTTACTGCCCACCGGCTCCTCCGACCCCTTCGCCCTGCGGCGGGCGGCCAACGCGGTCATTAATATCATCTGGAGCGCCCAACTGGATTTGGATTTAGCCCAACTCCTAGAGCGGGGTTGCGCCGATTTTGTCACCGCCCATCCGGGGCGCCCGTCTCCCCTAGAGAATTTGACCGCCTTCTTTTGCCAGCGCCTCCAAACCCTCCTTCAGGACGAACAGGGTATTGATTACGATTTAGTGAAAGCGGTTTTGGGGGACGAAGATCCCGCGGCTCAAACTCGGGCTTTAACCGACAGTTTAGATCTTTTGAAACGGGCCCGCTTCCTCCAACAAATCCGTCAGGACAACCGGCTTCAGCAGGTTTACGAAACGGTGAACCGTTCCGCCCGTTTAGGCGCCAAGGGAGCTTTATCTCTGACGGTTTTAGACCCCCGAGAGGCGATTCGGCCGGAATTGTTTGAAAAAACGTCGGAAACTCAGGTTTACGAGGCGCTGTTAACCCTGCTTCCCGAAACCGAGAGCGCCCGAGACAGCCAGAACTACGAAGCCTGGTTCGCCGCCCTCGCCGCCATTACTCCCGCCGTGGCGGAATTTTTCGACGGCGCCGAGAGCGTTTTGGTGATGGCGGAGGAAGAAGAGATCCGGACTAACCGATTAAACCTGTTGGGACTGATCCGCAACCACGCCCGTCTGCTGGGGGATTTCGGCGCTATTTTGAAGCCTTAGATCCTACATTCCGCAGGTTGCCGCTATTGATAGCGTAGTTCATTTGAACTATGCTTGCGGCAGTGTGTTGGTGCAGATTTACGCCCTGCCTGTGGAGCATCTTTTTGTTCTACTACGCTCCATATAGCGTGTGCGGAAGGTGGATTAGATCCGAACCTCGGCGGGAAGATCGTCAGTTTACAGGGCCTAGTTCATAATTGCAAGGTTATGCCAAGCAGTCCTAAGTAAATCATGAACAAGCTCAGGTTAGCTCCCCCCTTTCCAAGAGGGGTTGGGGGGGATAATCATTCGATTGCGTTCACCACCCATTTAGTCCTGCTATACGCACAAAGCTATCTTTTTTTAATCCACCTGAAACAAAGTCAGAATCCTTTAGAGGTATTGCAAGTCTGTCTCCATAGGACTTACTGGTGATTTGGCAAAGAACAAAATCATTGAATTCTACGGAAGCAAGCACTAGAGCGGGCCTACGCTTGGATTGGGATAGATCAGAAAACGGGAAGGGGATGAGGACAATATTCCCTATCAACGGTGTGACCATGTCATATCCTCTTCTGGGTTAAGCCAATCATTGGCAAGAGACTTTTCGCTGAGAAGAAGACCGCTGACGGCAGAGTCGTTTTCTTCGGAGGGAACGGAAACAAAAACTCTTGATCCTTCTTTGAGATGTACTGAATTTGTAATCCTAATCCGTCCATCAGTTTCTACAATCGCTTCAAATACTTTATCCATAGCTAGGCAGGTAAATAGCAAGGGTTGAGATACCAATATTATAGCTTTAGCTCCTCGAAGACCTAGCGCCGCTTGGCGGATGAGTCAATAATGATGGAGCGCCGGATAAACCATCAAACTTCGGCGCCGTTAAGACAACTCAGAACCGGCACTGGATAAAAAAAACGCCGTTGTTCGGGGCAGTCAATCCCGGCACAGCGCCGAAGTAAAAAGTTCTTGAAAATAGGGAAATGCTAAACAAGTTTTAAAATATTACTTTTTGCCGAGAATCTTGTCGTATTCAGCGTGTGAACCCACCCAAAACCAAACAATTTTATCTTCATCGGTCTTGAGCACACCTAATGCTCGCCAGCCGATACCGATTCTAACTGACCAAATATTTTCTTTTAGTTTTACAGATTTAAACTCTAAACTGGGATGAAATGGGTTTTGTTTCCATAGTTGATAATTTTTCTTTGCAGTTTCTTTAATTCGTAGCGGTAATTTCAGAAATAGTTGTCGGAAATTTTATGTTCTAGATGATTTCATTACTCTTCGCCAAAACCTTTTGCTTCGGTTCTTCCCTGCTGATCTTCAATTAATGCGGCTTGGGCCATTTCTGAGAGAATATCTAAGTTAATCATGGGATCAGCCAGGGTTTTTTGCCATTTTAATTCACTCTCAATATCTTCTAAGAGTTGTTTTGCAATCTCGTCTTGGAGATTACTGGAAAGTTTTTTTGCTTCTTGAAAGGCTTTGTCTAGTAAGGTGGTCATTTAGTGATGATGAGTGAAAACATAATATATCATTTTAGTATAACACATTATTTTTAAAATGTAAAAGGCGCATTGAATTAGTCACTCTAAACAGCCATGATAATTGAGTAAAACCGCCGGATAAAGTCTCAAACTCTAGCGCCGCTTGGCGGATAAGTCAATAATGATGGCGAACTTGATAAACCATCAAACCCCGGCGCCGTTAAGACAACTCAGAACCGGCGCCGAATAAAAAACTACCGTTTTTCGGGGCAGTCAAGTCCGGCACAGCGCCGATTAGGAGCGGCGCCGAAGCAAAAAGTCCTCGTAATGCGCCCCACA
Source organism: Cyanobacteria bacterium RI_101 (assembly GCA_016471375.1). Taxonomy (GTDB): domain Bacteria; phylum Cyanobacteriota; class Cyanobacteriia; order Cyanobacteriales; family Microcystaceae; genus Synechocystis. The sequence continues at coordinate 22,385 of WGLZ01000019.1, read as the reverse complement.
AGAGCGGCGCTTGCGCCACCAAGATTACTAGGATAGAACAAGCAATGATAGATTTTCATCTTCATAAAATAATCTGATTACGTCAAAATCTCGGCGCAGTAAATTTTCAACTTGTAATGTCGAACAGTTTCCCAAGCGAATCCAAATAACTTTGGGTGGATTTCCAAATACTAAGCTTAAATCGTGCATGTCAGCGTCTTTTGAGACAATCATGAAGCGATTAGCTTTTGCATAATCCCAAACAACTGGATCGATCGTCGCTTTCATCCCTACGTCTCGGACATGAAGAGAATTTGGAAAAAGGTCACTCAAACGGCTTGGCAATTTGGGTGATAAGTTTTCGTCAAAAAGTAGTTTCATGCGGAGAAGGGCGCAATCATACATCGGCGCTCGCGATCGGCGGCGTAGGCAATACAAGCCTTTAGATCTTCTCGCGTCAGATCTGGAAAATCGTCGAGAATTTCTGCTTCGCTCATATCGGAAGCCAAGTATTCAAGTACTTCATAAACTGTAATTCTTAAACCGCGGACGCAAGGCTTACCACCGCGTTTATTCGGCTCGATAGTGATAAAGTTTCGATAGTTTATATTGAGCATTTTAGAATGAGCTTATATATAAGGTTTCAGTGATTTTTACTGTTGGGGAAACTCTAGCGCCGCTTGGCAGATGAGTCAATCATGATGGAGAACTCGATAAACCATCAAACTCCGGCGCCGTTAAGACAACTCAGAACCGGCGCCGAACCGAATATTCCTCGTAACGCACTCTACAAAAGCGGCGCTTACACTGCGTAGCTATAGACTGGAACTTTCGTAAAGTGGTCTGGTTCTTCCTTTGTCAAAATAATTTGCTGTAAGCGTTCTACAGTGGATGGCGCAAAAAATTGCTCCCCAGTTTCTTCATTGACGCGAGCGGGCACGTTTTCGATGATGAAGACTTGCCCGTTCAGTTGAAGCGTATAAGTGACTAGTTTTTCAGCCAAAACTTCCTGATGATTACTCATAACGGTTTCTCCTTTGGGTAAAAGTCGTGTTCCATAGCTGGGAATCAGGTTCATATAAAGTAATAATTTTTATCATAGGACGAGAAGGATAGCTACATTGAATGTGGATTGGACGCTGATTTTGAGTTAAGCCGCTAATCAGACAACTGGAGCCATACTTGTCATTGGGATAATCTTCGATAACTTGCCCATTGGCAATGACCTCTCTAACTTCTCGCACTTGAATTTGTCGTAAAATGAATTGATCAAGGGCGTGCTTTGAGAACTCAAACTGTTCACTGGAGAACTTTTGACGTAATTCTCTAATAAGCGAAGTCATACCAACATTATCTTATCTATACCTGAGCTAAGAGGGCTAATTAACTTCAGTTTAGTCTCTCAATCAGCTTATCACAGGCTAGTAAGAATCAGCGAGACAAAAATGGAGTCAAGCTGATAGTTTTCACTCCAGCGCCGGATAAAGGCTCAAACTCCAGCGCCGCTTGGCAGATGAGTCAATAATGATGGAGCGCCGGATAAACCATCAAACTCCGGCGCCGTTAAGACAACTCAGAACCGGCGCCGGATAAAAAAACGCCGTTGTTCGGGGGAGTCAATCCCAGAACTGCGCTGATTAGGGGCGGCGCCGAAGTGAAAAGTCCTCGTAATGCGCCTGACAAGAGCGGCGCTCTTGCTACTTCCTTGCAGATAGCGTGTCAGTCTAACGAACTGAACTTCAAGCTCTGGTTAGATGGGTGCTGGGTTCCACGCCCCTACCACGAACATGGTGTTGACAAAATCTTGAGTCGTGTCTATTATGGAGATAACAACACCCGCTACGCCTCTCCCTGAAGCGCACCGAGCGGGTTTTAACTTATTTACGTTAAGAGCTTTATCCGTAGGATATTGGGTGGCTGAAATCAAAGTAAAATTTAGTAAGCCAGCTTTAACAGTAGAGCAGCAGGTTGATCTACTAGTTTCAAGAGGGCTTAATGTTGGTAATCGAGAAGCAGTAAGCCACTACCTGAGATTTATTGGTTACTACAGGCTCTCTGCTTACTGCATCCCCTTTCAGTCCGGTGAGAAGAACGCTAGCAATCATCATTTCAAACCAGATACCAGCTTTGATCAGATTTTGGAGCTATACATTTTTGATCGAAAGCTACGCCTACTTATCATGGATGCTGTTGAACGTATTGAAGTGGCTATAAAAGCAACAATTTCAAATGTTGCTAGCGTTAATCATGGTTCCCACTGGTTTTTGAGGAAAGAATTTTTTGAGACAAGTTTCAACCATGATTCCTTCTTAGAAAAACTTAAAAAAGACATTTCAAAAAATAAGTCAGAGACATTTATTCAGCATTACCAGAAAAATTACGGTGATCCAGAACTTCCCCCAAGTTGGATGATATTTGAGATGCTTTCGTTAGGAACGGTATCACTAGTGTATAAGTTTCTTAAACTAGAATTAAAAAAAGAGATTACTTCTCTATTTTCGGTTCACTACAGCATATTGGAATCATGGTTGCATACATTATCGTATCTCAGAAACTTGTGTGCCCATCATTCCCGACTCTGGAACCGCATTTTTACCATTAAACCTAAAATTCTAAAAGAATGCAAAGCTTACATATCTGAAGATAATAAGTTTTTTGCTCAAACTTTTGTGGTTGTAAGACTCCTAAGAAAAATTTCTCAAGATTCACACTGGGAAGAGAGATTAGAACACCTGCTAAAGGAGTATCCGGAAATTGACGCATCAATGATGGGATTTCCAAAAGACTGGATATCTCTGCCGATATGGGAATAGGAGCCGAGGGTTAATCCACCTAACTGGTAAATATGCGCCAGATAAAGGCTCAAACTCTAGCTCCGCTTGGCGGATGAGTCAATAATGATGGAGCGCCGGATAAACCATCAAACTTCGGCGCCGCTTAACACAACTCAGAACCGGCGCCGGATAAAAAACCGCCGTTTTTCGGGGGAGTCAATCCCGGCACAGCACCGATTAGGGGCGGCACCCTTCTCATAATTTTAATACCCTTGTTTAAATATGAGATATAGGTATTTTTTCAACTTGATCAGCACTATTACTTTTTCTCAACATTGCTCGTAGACACATTCTGTATTTCGGATCAAAGAAACAGTATGCATCACCTTTAGGAGAACGCTTGATGATCGGATTCTTTTCCACTGCTAAGGAGCTTAATATTTGCCGAAGGTTCAAAGTAAGATCATTAGTAGAATCTGGAAACTCTCTTCTGAGAATTGTTTCAATATCAGACCACTTAAACTCTTCACTCTCAACTAAACCAAGTGAATAAAGTGTTTGGTTTCGTCTACCAACCTTAGTATCACGTTCATTCATCATGGATTCTATGACTGAATAATTTGCAGATAATGATTGTTTTAACCAAAACTTATCTGCTTCATCCAATAGATTTTGATTGATTCTCTTATCGTTATTTTCTCCAAGAAAGGCAAGTTCTAGACAATACTCGTGTATTTTTTGGGGTGGTCTATCAGTTACCCAAGAAATATGAGACATTACCATATTCATATTTTTAGAATCATATTTAAGTTCTGTAATGAACCCTTGATGAATGAGATCTTTACATTCTTGTAAAGTCATTCTTGAGACTTCAGGTATTTCTCTAATACGATTTGCCACAGTAGAAAGACTTGGTATCGATTGATAGTACTCTCGCAAGCTACCAGGAACACCAACAATCAAAAGGCTCACATTGTATGATGCGTAGCGTGAATCGTCTAGCAATGTGATAATATCTGCCAACTCCTTCAGCAAAGATAAATCTTCTATAATCGACTCAAGATTGTCAAGTACAAGAATAGCTTTTTTCTTACCGCTCGAAGAACGAATATGGCTTAAACAAGCTTCGAAAGGCTCCATTTCACCAAGAACATATTGATCTTGGTGTTGTACACCAGTAGATGCAAATGCGGCATTAAGATCAGCTTTCTTCGTTTCACTATATGCAGTTTGTCTAGGTTGCTGCTCTCTATTTACTAGATTTGAAAATTCAGCGTTAATAGATTTAAGCCTAGAAGCATTCGCTAGATTTGCTATATAAACTTCGACATCTAAATATTTCAAAACTCTTTTGTACAACCAGGTTTTACCGCTTCCACTCTCACCATGAATTAGTAGATGCATGCCACTGCGCAAGCCTCTCTCTAATGCAGCTTCCAAATCTGGACGCTTGACATACATCGATTCGTTCACCTCAGAAGCTCTTGGAGTAAAAACTTCTTCTGGATTTTTAGTTTTTTGCCACATTTGCAAGTTCATGCTTATTATCTATGGTTAAACGAAATACTTGATGCAAACGATCTGATTTAATAAAGATCAAAGTCCTTTGTAATGCCCCCGACAAGAAGGGTTATTCTACCGCTTTCTTATCATCAGAGGCCAGAACACTGGCTATCGCTCCGCCGCCCAAAGCGCCAGCGCCGGCAACCAAGGCCGATCCTCCAGCCACGCCTAGACCACCGGTGGCCAAACTCCCTCCACCGAGAGCTGCCAACCCGGCAGAGGAAGCCGCCGCTCCGCTCAAGGTTCCGCCTGCGGCTCCAAGCCCCGCGGCGCTGGCGACGGCGCCAATGGCCGGAGCCGCTACGTAAGCCAGTCCTCCAGTTGCGACAGCGGCGGCGGTTACTACTGCCGCTTTTTCGGGATTTTCGACCGCGGCGACAACCGCTTTGCCGGTAAGTTTAGCGGCGCCGACAGCTAACTTACCCGTTAATACTGCCGTAGTTCCTGCGATCTCTGCAATTTCCTCGCGATTTTCGTAAACTGTCTTAGCGACAACCGCCGTTGTGACGACCGCAACGTTGGTTGCGACCTTCGTTGTTGTCCAGGCAACTTGACCCGTAACCTTCGCGGTGGCCAGTGTTACCTTGCCAACTGATCTCCAAAAGCTCATGGCTGTTTCCTATTGGGTGTTGGTTTTCCGTCGCCTGATACGTAATTACATCGTAACTTTTCGTGTATTACCTCAAATTTAGATTTTTTTAAGAATCTACCCCCCCAGCGCCGGGAACCGAACCCCAGCGCCGAACCTCGCCCCTGCCTCAGACTTGTTACAATCGTTAACAATCTTCCTGCCCCTCCGCCATGACCCCAGCGCTCCTGCCGCCGAACCCAGATCCCGCCACCCTGACCCTCGACGCCGAAGTGGAAGAAATCCCAGCGCCGCCCTTTTCCCTGGGCCACGCCGAAGATCTGGGGCCCGTCAGCGACGTCTTCCCCGAGAGTTGGCAATACGACCCGGAGCGGATTACCGAATGTTACCGGCGCCGGCCCTTCCAGGTCTTGGGGCGCCTATTGAATATCCTCTTCCCCATGCTGGGCTTTTTTTTGGGGATTTGGTGGGACAAAATCCGGGGGCAGAACCCCAACGTCTCCCGGCGCCGGGCCGTCCAGTTGCGGCAATTACTGACGGATCTGGGGCCGACCTACATCAAAATCGGTCAGGCGCTCTCGACTCGACCGGATCTGGTGCCGCCCTTGTATTTAGAGGAATTGACCACCCTTCAGGATCAATTGCCCTCCTTTCCCAACGAAGTCGCCTTCCAATTTATCCAAGAAGAACTGGGAGCGTCGCCGGAGGAGATTTACGCCGAACTGTCCGAAAAACCCATCGCCGCGGCGTCCCTGGGACAGGTTTATAAAGGGACGCTGAAGAGCGGCGAAAAAGTGGCGGTGAAGGTGCAACGGCCCGATTTGGTGCGGCGCATCACCCTCGACATCTATATCATGCGCTCCCTCTCCCTCTGGGCCCAGAAAAACGTCACCCGCATCCGCTCCGATTTGGTGGCCATCACCGACGAACTGGCCGGTCGGGTCTTCGAGGAAATGAACTACTTTCAAGAAGGCCGCAACGCCGAAAAATTTAACCAACTCTACGGCGCCCTGCCGGAAATCTACGTCCCTAAAATTTACTGGCGCTATACCGGCCGCCGGGTGCTCACCATGGAATGGGTGGAGGGCACGAAATTAACCAACATTAAAGCCATCCAAGCCCAGGGCATCGACGCCACCCATTTAGTGGAAGTGGGAGTGCAGTGTTCCCTGCGGCAACTGCTAGAGCACGGCTTTTTCCACGCCGACCCCCACCCCGGCAATTTACTAGCCATGCCTGACGGCCGCCTCGCTTATCTGGACTTCGGCATGATGAGCGACATCAAACCCTACCAACGCTACGGGCTGATCGAAGCCGTGGTTCATCTGGTCAATCGGGACTTTGAGGCGCTGGCTCAGGATTACGTCAAACTGGACTTTCTCAAACCCGACACCGATTTAACCCCCATCGTCCCGGCGCTCCATCAGGTCTTTGGCAACGCCCTCGGCGCCAGCGTGGCGGAGTTGAACTTTAAGAGCATCACGGACCAAATGTCCGCCATGATGTATGAGTTTCCCTTCCGGGTGCCGGCCTACTACGCCTTGATCATTCGCTCCATGGTCACCCTAGAGGGTATCGCCATCGGCATCGATCCCGAATTTAAAGTCCTCAGCAAAGCCTATCCCTACGTCGCCAAGCGCCTCCTCACGGATCAATCCCCGGAATTGCGGGCCTCTTTGAAGGATTTACTCTTTAAAGACGGCAGTTTTCGCTGGAATCGTCTGGAAAATCTGCTACGGAACGCCCGCAGTTCCCCGGACTACGATTTTGACCGTCTGTTAGCCCAGGCTACCGATTTCCTCTTTTCCGACCGGGGACAATTCCTACGGGAGCGCCTAGTGACGGAACTGGTCAACGCCTTGGATCAACTCGGGCGCCAAACCTGGTTGAATTTAGGGCAAACCCTCAAAGACCCCTTCCAATTCCTGACGGCGCCCCAGACCAACGGTAAAACCCCCGCCCCCCAGGAGCCTGATCATCTCCAGACCCTCTGGCAACTCCTACAAAGTACCCCCGGCTTTGAGCCGAGTAAACTCCTGCCCCTCCTGACCCAACTCTTAACCAACCCCACCTCCCAACAGATGGGGCAACAGATCGCCGAAGGTCTCCTACAACGGGCGCTGGCCCGACTGATCCGCCAGTGGGCCCTAGACTGGGAGGTGTCGGACTCCGTCAATTCGGCGCTGGCGCTTAAACAGCATTAAGGGTCAATCCCCTAGCAGCGCCTAGGGGTTGGGGAGGAATCCAAAAAACTTGACCGCCCCGGCCAAGATGGTAACAATCACTGCGGCAAAAATGGAGCGGTTCACAAACTCCTGATTCTCAAGCCGTTTCCCAAATCCGCTTACCTTCTCGTCTAGGGTTTGGATGTCCCCTCTGATTTGAGCCTGGGAGAGTTTTACGTCAGTGAGGTCTTTTTGCATCCCGTCTAGGCGTTGCTCCAGACGGTCAAAACGCTGGTCAAACTTGGCGAAGATTTCCTTTAGGTCGGTTTCAAGGGTGGGAGGCATGGCTAAAATAGGGGGGCGTTGAGTTTGCTTCGTTTGGGGCAGAGCGCCGTAACCAGTCCCTCTCCCTTAAATTTTACTGGATCGATCCCGAATTTAAAGTCCTCAGCAAAGCCTATCCCTCCGTCGCCAAGCGTCTTCTCTGGCAACTCCTGCAAAACTCCCCCGCTTTAAGCCGAGCAAACTCCTGACCCCCCTTCTCCCGCTCTGGGAGGAGGGGATGGGGGATGAGGGAAACGAACTAGCGCCTTGCTCTCTTAACCATCCCTAACCTATGGAACTCCAAGCCGTCCTCGAACCCCCCTCCGAACAAACCGCCCTCGTTCCAGCGCCGCCGAAGGTCTGGACTATTGAAGACAGCGAAAATCTTTACCGCATCGAAGGCTGGGGCGACCCCTACTTTTCCATCAACGCCGCCGGTCATGTCACCGTCGCGCCCCAGGGCGACCACGGCGGGTCGTTGGATTTATACGAATTAGTGGAAGGACTGCGAAAACGCAATATCGGTCTGCCCCTGTTGGTGCGCTTTTCCGATATTTTAGCCGACCGGATTAATCGCCTCAACGCCGCCTTTGCTAGGGGCATCGCCCGCTACAACTACCCCAACCATTACCGGGGCGTCTATCCCGTAAAATGCAACCAGCATCGCCATATTGTGGAATCCCTGGTGCGCTACGGCAAGCCCTATTATTTCGGACTGGAAGCGGGATCTAAGCCGGAGTTAATGATCGCCCTGGCGATGCTGGAACCCACGGATTCCCCGGAAGCGGAGCACAACCAATCTCTTCTCATTTGCAACGGTTACAAAGACCGGGAATATATCGAAACGGCGCTGTTGGCCCGGCGCCTGGGGCATCGTCCCATTATTGTGCTGGAGCAGGTTTCCGAGGTTATTTTAGCCATTGAAATTAGTCAGAATTTAGGCATTAAACCGATTTTGGGCGTCCGGGCTAAACTCAGCACCCAGGGGGTGGGGCGTTGGGGCGTTTCCACCGGCGACCGGGCCAAGTTCGGTCTGACCATTCCCGAAATGTTGCGGGTGACGAACCAACTCAAAGACGCGGAGATGTTGGACTGTCTGCAACTGCTTCATTTCCACATCGGCTCCCAAATTTCCTCCATTTCCGTGATCAAAGAAGCGATGACGGAGGCCAGCCAAATCTATGTCCAACTCCAGAAACTCGGCGCCGGGATGCAGTATTTGGACGTGGGCGGCGGTTTAGGCGTCGATTACGACGGCTCCAAAACCAATTTTTACGCCTCCAAAAATTACAACATCCAGAACTACGTCAACGACGTCATTTCCGCGGTGCAGGAAGCCTGCGACGCCGCTCAAATTCCCTGCCCTACCCTCATTAGCGAAAGCGGTCGGGCCATCGCCTCCCACCAATCGGTCTTAATTTTCGACGTCTTAGCCACCAATCAAATTAACCCCCAGTTGCCTAAAGTTGAAGAGAAAGAACATCTTATTGTGCGCAATCTCCGGGAAACCTGGGAAACCATTTCCGTGGATAACTATCAGGAGGCTTACCACGACGCCGTGCAATTTAAAGAAGAAGCCATCAGTTTATTTAACTTCGGTTATTTAACCCTCAAAGAACGAGCTGGCGCCGAACAACTTTATTGGGCCTGTTGCCAGAAAATTCTCGACATCTGCCGCCAACAGGACTATGTCCCCGATGATTTAGAGGATTTGGAGTTAAATCTCTCATCTATCTATTACGTCAATATGTCCGTCTTTCAATCGGCGCCGGACTCCTGGGCCATTGACCAACTTTTTCCCATTATGCCCATCCATCGTTTGGATCAAGAACCCACCCAACGGGGCATTTTAGCCGACATTACCTGCGACAGCGACGGCAAAATCGACCGCTTTATCGACCTCAAAGACGTCAAATCCGTCCTCGAATTGCATCCCCTGGTGGAAATTCAACACCCCGACCAGCCCCCCACCGCTGAACCCTATTACCTCGGCATGTTCCTGATGGGCGCCTATCAGGAGATCATGGGCAATTTACACAATCTTTTTGGGGATATTAACGTCGTCCATATCCAAATGACTCCCAAGGGTTATCAGATTGAACACTTAGTTAAAGGGGACACCATCGCCGAAGTGCTCAGTTACGTCCAGTACGACCCCGAGGATTTACTGGAAAACGTCCGCTGTTACACGGAAACGGCGCTGGAGGAAGAACGAATGACGCTAGAGGAAGCCCAGTTATTACTGGAAAATTACGAGCGCAGTTTGTTGCAATACACCTACCTCAAGGGTTAGAGAGTCGATGTTCCCTAAACCCTGGCCTAGAGCCGGGGGCTGGAGGGGAAAGGAGGGCGCTACTATAAAAAGGCATAAATATAAAATTGCCTTCCCGCTCCAAGAGAAGCCCTTCCATGATTACCCTCGGCGTCAACATTGACCATGTGGCCACTATCCGTCAGGCAAGACAAACTGTTGAACCCGACCCCGTCGCCGCGGCGGTTCTGGCGGAACTGGGGGGCGCCGACGGTATTACCGTTCACCTGCGGGAAGACCGGCGCCATATTCAAGACCGGGACGTCCGTCTTCTGCGCCAAACGGTTCGCTCCCATCTGAATCTGGAAATGGCCGCTACCCCGGAGATGACGGCCATCGCTCTGGAGTTGAAGCCGGATTATGTGACCCTGGTGCCGGAGCGCCGGGAAGAAGTCACCACCGAAGGGGGGCTAGCGGTGGCGGGCCATTTAGATAAACTGGAGCCTCTGGTGGCTCAACTCCAAAGCGCCGGCGTTCCCGTCAGTTTATTTATCGACGCCGAGGAGGGGCAAATTCAAGCCGCGGCCCAATCCGGCGCTCAGTGGATTGAACTGCATACTGGGAAATACGCTGACGCGTCGGACGCCGCCCAACAGGCTCGGGAACTGGAGAGCCTCCGTCAAGGCTGTTTACTGGCTCGGGATTTAGGACTAAGGGTTAACGCCGGCCACGGACTCACCTACTGGAATGTTCGCCCCATTGCTCAACTACCCGCTATGGAAGAGTTAAATATTGGCCACACCATTATCAGTCGCGCCGTTTTGGTGGGTTTAGAGCGAGCGGTGCGGGAGATGAAGACCGCCATCTCTAGCCTGGTTTCTTAATGGGCTAACGCCAGCTCAAAGCAAGTTTACTTTACCACCTACTATTGAATCACGATGCGTCTTCTTATTATTCAGTATGGCGGGGACTACGGAGAAGCCTATCAACGATTAGCCGCTGGCGGTAAAGAAACTTATATCTTTCAAAAGTATTCTGTGGATTATGTGGCGGATTTAACGGAAAAGCTTGAAGAAGTCACAACAATTTGTATTGCTTGCGACGCCGATTATAACCTGCTTCTAAAACCTAAATTAAGGGCCATTGGATTAGGACTACAAAATAGGTATGATCAAAAAATAGCTCAAAAACGCATAGAAGCCTATATTAATCAACTTCAGCCGGACAAAATCATCCTGCGGTTTCCCAGCCCGGAAATTCTCTCCCTATTTATAAAATATAAAATACAGACCTTGGGATTATTCGCGGACTATTTCGACAATAGAACTATTAAACAAAAATATAAAAACTTTCTACTTAGTCAAGTATTAAATCACCCATTAATTGAGCGAGTTTGTAACCATGGCGTATACGCGTCAAGAACGTTGGCGGAGATTGGAGTTACTCCCCAAAAAGTCATTCCTTGGGACTTTGATTTTAAGCAAAAAAGAGAAGATTTTTTTGTTAAAGTAAAACCTCAATCACAAAATAGTTTTTCTCTTTTTTACTGTGGTTCTCTCAGTGAAAGCAAAGGGGTTGGAGACATTCTACAGGCGGTCAGTATTTTGAAAAAACAAGGATTTTCTGTAGATGTAAAAATTGCGGGAAAGGATAATGACGAGTTATTTTCTAACTTAGCGCGGACGCTAGAGATTACACGGGAGGTTAATTTTTTAGGACTTATCCCCAACGCTCAGATCATACCGCTAATGAGAAGCGCCGATTTAGTGCTCATACCGAGCAGAAGAGAATACCCTGAAGGTTCTCCTTTTACTTTGCAAGAAGGTCTGATCTCTGGCACTCCGGTGATTGTCTCAGATCATCCAGTATTTACCTATAAACTCAGAGATCAAGAAAATGCGATGATCTTTCCCTCCGGCGATTATGTCGCTCTATCTGAGAGTATCAAAGAAATCATGAAAAATGAGGCGCTATATTGTAAACTATCCTTAAACGCCTACGAAACTTGGCTCAGCTTGCAAATTCCCTGTAAATTCCACAATTTACTGGATAATTGGTTGTTCCATGAGCCAGAGCATGATTCTTTCCTGTCAAAGTATAACTTGCTTAACTACTAAGATTAATAATGATTTGATTAAAATTTATTAAACTAGTTTTATTCGCTTTAGCTCTATTCACTTTAACACCGATGACCATTTTAATTCACATTGGCTATCACAAAACTGGTAGCACCCTACTACAAGAACAAATCTTTAATCGCCCCGAGTTTGGATATATTTCTCCGTGGGCAAGATCTAAGTTATATGAAAATATAATCTTGGCAAATCCATTTACTTATGATCCGGTAACTATTAGAAACCAATTTCAACAAGACGTTATTCAGGAGAAAGGCGAAAACTTAGTTCCTGTGTTAAGCGAAGAAAGATTTTCGGGTAATATCGTCCCTAAAGCGGTCTTTAATAATTATTATATGGCGGAGAGGCTAAACGCTACATTTCCAGAAGCAAAAATACTGATTGTGCTTAGGAGGCAACTCGATATGATTTTGTCAATCTATAAGCATCGCCTAAGAAGTAACTTAACCGTTGATATTGACTCGTTTTTAGAGCAGTTTCCCTCAACTTCGACCATTGAGCCTATTTTCCATTTTGACTATTTACAGTATCATTTGCTCATCGGTCATTATCAGAATTTGTTTGGAAAAGAGAAGGTATTATGCCTCCCCTATGAAATGTTGATTAAAGATAGTAAGTCCTTCTTTTCTAAAATTTCTTCTTTTAGCGGCGCTAATGTTGATGAAGATCTAAAGTTGCCTAGGGTTAACGAAGGTTATTCTTATCTTACGCTTTACTTAAAACGCTATACAAACTTTGTCAACCCAAGAATGCCGATTCCCAAACAGAGCCTATATTCAAAGTTCAATAATGCTCTTTTTTGGCATTTGAATCAACTGATTAATAAAACTCCCTTAAAAACCATTAGCAATTATATGGACTCTAAATTGAGACAAAAAGTGGCGGATAAAATAGACGGATTTTATCAAGAAAGCAATCAAAAAACTAGTGAATTAATTGACATAGATCTGGGTCTATACGAATACCCAATCTAAACGTCGTTGACCGCTCTTTCATTATCTATTAATTTCAATGCAAGCTTCTTCATGCTTTTATGCTAGACTCTAACTTACTTATTCATATTGGCTATCCTAAAACAGCTTCGACCTGGCTTCAACAAGGCCTATTTAAACGAGAGGATATGGGTTTTTTCTCTCCTTGGCGCAGTGGTTGGTCCGACCCGATTGCCGTAGATCAATTCATTACAATGGATAGTTTTTCTTTTTGCCCTCAAGACGTCTATCATATTTTTGAGCCAGATTTACGCGCCGCTCAAGAAAAGAGCTTATGCGCCGTGCTTTCCCAAGAAATGCTATCCTGCAATTTTTTAGATCAAAATGGATACTGGGGACAGGAAGTCGCAGATAGACTGCATCAAGTTTTTCCAAACGCTAAAATTTTAGTTATTATTAGAGAGCAAAAATCGATGATTCTTTCCGCCTATGGACAAAATATTAGAAATGGAGGCAGACAGTCAATTCGGCAATTTATTGACACAGAAAACTTTAAATCGGGCTATAGCCCTGTATTTAGATTAAAAGTTTTGAACTATGATCTACTAATTAATTATTATCAAAATCTTTTTGGGAAACATCAAGTTTTAGTTTTACCTTTTGAGTTATTAAAACAAGATTCCGCCGCTTATCTGGAAACCATCTTAAACTTCGCTGGTTGCAATAAAAACGCAATCAGTAAAGATTGTCTGCCATTGTCAGCTAATCCTAATTATCAGCCTTTTACACTAAAAATCCATAAAACCGTCAATCTTTTTTTCCCTTTTCCCTATAGAGGCTATCGTCAGTTATCAGACAATAAAATTTGGAAGTTTTTTTGGAAAGCTTTTAGTTTAATTGATAAATATACGCCAAAGTATATTCAAGATCAAGAGGAAGAATATTTAAGGGCTTTCATTGCTGACCACACCAAGGGACTATACATCGAAAGCAATAGAAAGACAAATGAATTAACCGGTATCGACTTGGCTCGTTTTGGCTATGAGTGTTAACCCCCGCCGATAGCGCCCCTAATGGGTCAGGTCTTCCCTAGAGCGACGGGCTTCAGCAAAGCTCAAAAATCTCCCTCCAAACCGGCGCTTAGCTTCCCCAGTCTTTGATAGACTAGCCTGAGTGAACCCAATTTGAGGATGGGCTATGGCTTTGGAATATCCCGATGATCTCCGCTATCTGGATAGCCATGAATACGCGCGGTTAGACGGCGAAATCGCCACCGTCGGTCTCAGCGCCTTCGCGGTGGACGAGCTGGGCGACATTGTCTTTGTGGAACTGCCGGAGGAGGGAGACGCCTTGGAACTCAAGGGGGCCATCGGGGCGGTGGAGTCGGTTAAGGCCGCCTCGGACGTCTATTCTCCCGTGGCGGGCACGGTGATCGAGGTGAACGAAGCCCTAGTGGACAACCCGGAAATGCTCAACGAAGATCCCTACGGCGAAGCGTGGTTGATTAAAGTCCGCGTTGACAACTGGGAAGAGACCCTGGAGGAGACCCTGTCCGCCGACGAGTACCGGTCTAATGTCGAAGGAGAAGACTAGGGGCGAATGCAACCCGTCGACTACACGACCCTAGCGGCGCTTTGCCATGACCTCCAGTCGGACTGGTTGCCCGCTAGGGTGGAGCAGGTTTATCAACAAGACCGTTACGCGCTATCCCTGGGGTTGAGAACCCTGGAAAAACGGGGTTGGCTGACTCTTTCTTGGCATCCCCAGGCCGCTCGCCTTGTCCTGAGCGCCCCGCCCCCCAGGGAGCCGGACACCTTTACTCTCAGCGATCAGTTGCGCCATCAACTGAAGGGTCTGGCGTTAACGGCGGTTCAACTGACCGAACCCTGGGAACGGGTAGTCAGGCTTCAGTTTGGTTCTCGTCCCGGCGAAGCGCCCCAGTTTTGCCTCTATGAGGAAATCATGGGGAAATACAGTAATTTAATCCTGACCGATGGGCAAAATCAGATTATTACCGCGGCCCATCAGGTCGGCGCCCAACAATCCCGCCTCAGAACCGTCCAGACCGGCCAGCCCTACGTTCCGCCCCCGGCGCTGTTAAATGAAAAACCGAGTCTGACGGAGTCTTTTGAAACTTGGCAAGAGCGGGTCGGTTTAATTCCCGGCCTTCTAGGGAAACAACTTTTAAAAACCTATCGGGGACTTAGTCCGGCGCTGGCGGCTCAACTACTGGAGGCGGCGGGTTTAGACGAGAACCGGGAAACCCCAACCCTGGGCGCCGAGGAGTGGGACGCTTTGTTTGCAGTCTGGCGGCGCTGGTTAACGGCGCTAGAACAAGGAAATTTTCGCCCCCATCTGTGGCGAGAGGGTTATCGGGTTTTAGCGCTCACGGACAAAGAGACGGCGCCGATTCAGAGTTGTCACCCGTTAATCGATCATTACTATCGCCACTGGTTAGCCGGGGAAACCTTTTGCCAACTGCGGGGTCAGTTGCGCCAAACCCTTAAAGTTCATCAGACCAAGTTGTCCCAAAAACAGTCCGTTTTTCAGACCCGTTTGACCCAGGCGGCCGGCGCCGACGGCGCTCGTCGGGAGGCGGATCTGCTCATGGCCCATCTCCATTTAGCCCAGCCGGGTCTAACCCAAGCGACCTTGGCGGACTTTGAAACGGGAGAAACCGTTGTTATTCCCCTCCAACCGGACAAAAGTTGGCTCCAGAACGCTCAGAGCCTCTACAAGCAACACCAAAAATTAAGGCGGGCCCAAGAAAAAGTTTTACCCCTGCTAGGGCAGGTGAAAGAAGAACTGGCTTATCTAACTCAAATCGGCGCGAGTTTAGACCAGCTTGACGACGAAACCGGCGCCCAGGAGCGCCGAATTTTGGAGGATATCCGGGACGAACTGAGCGAGGAGGGGTATTTGACCCTGAGCCATCCCCGGCGCCGGGAAAAGGACACGGGTTTTAACGGCTCGATTTACCTCAGCCCTTCGGGGTACGAAATTTGGGTGGGGCGCAACAACCGCCAAAACGACCTACTGACCTTTCGCCTCGCGGGGGACTACGACCTCTGGTTCCACGCCCAAGAGATCCCCGGCAGTCACGTTCTGCTCCGACTGCCCCCCGGCGCCGTTCCCGAGCCGGAGGATTTGCAAAGCGCCGCAGACGTGGGGGTTTACTTTA
Source organism: Cyanobacteria bacterium RI_101 (assembly GCA_016471375.1). GTDB lineage: Bacteria > Cyanobacteriota > Cyanobacteriia > Cyanobacteriales > Microcystaceae > Synechocystis. The sequence continues at coordinate 6,492 of WGLZ01000019.1, read as the reverse complement.
GCCAAGCCCGCCAGAGCGACCAAGCCCCGGTCGTCTATACCCGACCGAAACACGTCTTCAAACCCAAGGGCGCTAAGCCGGGAATGGTGGTCTATCAGCGAGAAACTATCCTCTGGGGCCAGCCAGCGAACGTTCAAAGATATGCCAAGAAGAAAGAATTTAGTTAGTTTAAAAAAAGTGAAAATCCTTTGTTTATGCCGAAAATGTAGCATGAGAAGGACGGGTAAATTCGGAACCGCCGCAAGCGCTAGATTTCCCCGCGCAACAGCAACATCCCCAAGCCTAGGAACCAAGTTTCTGGGCGGTTTTGGCTAGCGGGCTATCGTTATTTCGCCTGCCGGCGCTCCTACATTGTGGTCTATCCTGAAGACATAACCCGAACGACAATTTTTTCATTCATAGCCGCGAGCCAAACTATGACGACCATTGGATACGATTACTTACGGACAGTGACGGTCGCCTCGGAAGTTCCCTGTGTTTCTATCTACCAACCCACGCACCGCAACCACCCCGACAATCTCCAAGATCCCATCCAATTTAAGAATTTAGTCAAACAGGTGGAGGAATCCCTTAACCGCGCCTACCCGACGCGGGAGACCCAAGCTCTGCTGGAGCCGCTCTTCCGGTTGCAGGAGGACGCTGATTTCTGGAATCATACCCTCGACGGATTAGCGGTTCTCGTCTCGCCCAGTCGCTTCGACGTCCACAAATTACCCCGGCAGACGCCGCTTTTAGGCATTGTGGCCAACTCGTTCCACATCAAGCCCCTCCTGCGCTATGTTCAGTCGGCGGATCGGTTCGAGGTTTTGGCTATTGCCGAAGATAAATTCGCTCTCTTTGAAGGCAATCGCTATACGCTAGATCCCATCGAAGCGCCGAAGGTCTCGGCCCGGCCGCCGGCGCCGTCGGACCCCACCGCCCAACAGGTTCGGGGCGAAGGGATGGCGGGTTACTTTCGGGCGATTGATCAAGCGGTTACCGCTCAGGTCTCGAAGCCTTCGGGAGCGCCCCTGGTGTTGGCCAGCCTTACTGAAAATGCCACCCCCTTCCGGGCCGTCGCCCAAAACCCCTTATTACTTCCCGACGGCGTCGCCGGCGTTGACCCTTTTGCCCTCGACGCCGACGCCTTGCGAGTTCGGGCCTGGTCTGTCCTAGAGCCGTACTATCTAGCCCGGCTGACGAAGCTGACAGAGGAGTTTGGCGCCGCGGCTAGTCGCCAACAGGGAACCGGCGACCTTTCAGACGCCGCCCAGGCCTGCCTCGCCGGACGGGTCGCGACTCTCCTCATCGACGCGGACAAGGAAATTCCCGGTAAAATTGACCCCGTCACCGGCGCAATCCAGGCGGACGACTTAGCCGACCCGGAAGTGGACGACCAGCTTGACGATCTAGCGGAGCTGGCAATCCGGTTCGGCGCCGAAGTGGTTCTTGTTCCCGCGGAGCGGATGCCAACTCAGACCGGCTTGGCGGCGATCTACCGCTATTAGCGCCACTCTATTTCTCCCTCGCATTTACGGCTCGCAAGCCATTGTAATGACGCCCGGCATGGCGTTCTGTCAGCCGTAAACGATCCTCTGGAACCAGCCAACATTACAGCTTATCCAAAAAAAGGGGACTTGGGGGAAATTTGAAAAATTTTGTAACAAAAATTCGTGGTCTATGTTACAATCTGTAGCACAGGAATCGAAAGAGCCGCGAGTTGGGAACCGCCGCTACCGATAGATTTCCTCACGCAACAACAACATTTTCAAGCCTAGAGACTGAGTTTCTAGGCTTCTTTTTCATCCATGGGAGTCAAGAGTAAGAACATATAAATTGATTTTCTCTAGGCGAAACCGCTTTTGAGAAAGTTTAGTATAACGGACAGAAAAGCTAACCATTACAATCATGACCGCTTTCCCGACCATGGACGCCCTTTTCGCGATGCGTTTTCTCTTCCCCGGAGAGCCGTTGGGCGACCGGGGGGAATACGAGCCGGGTTTAGTCCTCCTTTCCGTGGCCATCGCCATTTTTTCGGCCTATATGGCCTTTTTAACGGCTCAGTTTGCCGAATCCGTTAAACCCGACCGTCTGCGGGGGACTCTCTTGGCGCTGAGCGGCGCCGCCATGGGCGTCGGTATTTGGGCGATGCACTTTATCGGCATGTTGGGACTGAAGACGCCGTGCCCAGTTCAGTACGATCCTTGGATTACCGCCTTTTCGGTTTTGCCCGCCATCGGAGGCAGTATTTTCGCCTTGTTTCTTTTGCGAGGAGAGCGTCCCAGCGCCGAGAATTTGGTCAAAGGCGGCGTCCTTTTCGGTTTGGGCATCGGCGCGATGCACTACAGCGGCATGGCGGCCCTGCGCCTTAAGGGCGAGATGGATTATGAAGTCGTTCTGTTTGGGCTATCGATTCTCGCGGCCATGGTTCTGGCGACCTTAGCCCTCTGGTTCCGCTTTAAGAGCGAGAGACTTTTTCCGGGCGCGGAACAGTATTCCCTAATCACTTCGGCGGCCGTGATGGGGTTAGCCACCGCCGGAACTCACTATATTGGGATGTTTGCGACCCATTTTCTCTGCGCGCCCCAAACTTCAGCGCTTCCGGAGGGGGTCAATGTTGAAAAGGTCTCCAGCGCCGTGGCGGCGGCCACCATCCTCTTAACCTGCCTCGCGCTGGGCATTGTGCTCAGGGAAAGCCAAGCGGAGCATAATCAAACCCAAGCCTTGGCGGAAACGGAAGCTTGGTATCGGCGCATTATTGAATTTGCCCCCGACGGGATGTTGGTCATGGATCAACAAGGCAAGATTATCCTCACCAATCCGGCGCTAGAAGCGATTTTTGGCTACGATAGCCAGGAATTGGTCGGACGCTCCGCGGACAGCTTGGGTTTCCAATCTCTATTGACGGAGTATCTGAACACAGAATCCAGCGTTCCAGAAATTGGCCAGGCCTGTTTGATTGGGGAACATAATCTAGAAGTGACGGGACGCCATAAAGACGGCTCCCCCTTTACCGTGGAAGTGGGGGTGGCGGGTCTGCCGGCCCTGGGCCGGCGCTCTCGGAGTCTGTTCGCCTCGGTGCGGGATATATCCGTCCGTAAGGAAGCCGAAGCGGAAATGCGTCGAGCTAAGGAGTTGGCGGAAGAAAGTATGCGGGTTAAGTCGGACTTTTTAGCTAATATGAGCCACGAAATCCGCACGCCGATGAACGCGGTGATCGGCATGACCCACTTGGCGCTGAAAACGGATCTGACGCCTCGCCAGCGGGACTATCTGCGCAAAATTCAACTCTCTAGCCAGCATCTTTTGGGGGTGATTAACGACATTCTCGATTTTTCTAAAATTGAAGCCGGTAAATTGACCATTGAGTCCATTGAATTTGAACTGGATAAAGTTCTAGAAAACGTCGCCGCTTTGATCGCCGAAAAAGCTCACCAAAAGGGCCTAGAGCTACTGTTTGATATTGACCCGGACTTACCGCCTAATTTTGTCGGCGATCCCCTACGGCTGGGACAAATCTTAATTAACTACGCCAACAACGCCGTTAAATTTACCGAGAGCGGCGAAATCACCATTATTGTCCGGCGCCGGGAAGAGAATCCCGAAACGGTGACCCTCTACCTGGCCGTTAAAGATACGGGCATCGGCGTCACTCCCGAGCAACAGAAAAATCTCTTCAATAGTTTCCAACAGGCCGACACCTCCACCACCCGCAAATTTGGCGGCACCGGGTTGGGTTTAGCCATCTGTAAAAAAATCGCCGAAATGATGGGGGGAACCGTGGGGGTGGAGAGCGAATACGGTCAAGGGAGCGTCTTTTGGGCCGCCGTCGTCCTTCAGAAAAGCGCCGCCTCGCCCCGTCGTTTAATCCTCAGCGCCGATCTGGCGGGGAAACGAGCTTTAGTGGTGGACGATAATGAAAACGCCCGTTTGGTGTTGGGGGATCTCCTCCGGCAAATGGGGTTAGAGGCGGATTTGGTCAGCGACGGCAAGACCGCCATTTCCCAAGTGGCCGAAGCCGACCGCCGGGGAAACCCTTACGAAATCCTGTTTCTGGATTGGCAAATGCCCGCCATGGACGGACTGGAGGTGGCCCGCCGCGTCAAGGAACTGCCCCTGACCCATCGCCCCTTTCATCTCATGGTTACGGCCTACGGTCGGGAAGAAGTCTTTCGGAGCGCCGAGGATTTAGCCATCGCGGACGTGCTGATTAAACCCGTCAACGCCTCCCTTTTATTTGACAGTTTAGTCAAACTCCTGGGGGATAAAGCGGAGGCTGAAATCCGCGAAAGCGCCCAAACCGCCAGCCCTCTCTTTAACCCATTGCAAACCCGGCGGGGGGCCAGAATTTTACTGGCGGAGGACAATGACATTAACCAAGAAGTGGCCAGGGAGTTATTAGAAGACGCCGGCTTTGTGGTGGATCTGGCGGAAAACGGTCAAATCGCCCTGGAGCGAGTCGAGACCCAGAAGTACGACCTCGTGTTAATGGATATGCAAATGCCCGTGATGGACGGCGTGGACGCGACCCTGGCCCTGCGTCAATCGCCCCGGTTCCAGAGCCTTCCCATTGTGGCCATGACCGCCAACGTCATGGCCGCGGATCGTCAACGGTGTTTAGACGCGGGGATGAACGCCCATCTGGCGAAACCCATTGAACCGGAGGAACTCTGGAAAACCCTTCTGCGCTGGATTCCCCCCAGAACGATCCCCGCTGAAACTGATGCCTCCTCCATGCCTTCTCCCCCGCAGGAGCCGGATATTCCCGCGATTCCCGGCCTCGACATTCAAGAGGGGTTAAGACGGGTTTTGGGCAAAAAAGCGCTTTACCTGTCCCTGTTGCGGAAATTCCTCGCCGGGCAAGGGCGCTTTTCCGTCCAAATGACCGCGGCCCTAGCCGCGGGCGATAGCGCCGGAGCCGAACGCTTAGCCCATACCTTGAAAGGGGTGGCGGGTAATATCGGCGCGACGGCGCTTCAGGAGGCGGCCCGGCGCTTAGAAACGGCGATCCGGGAAGGGGCCGCCGACCTGGCTCTGCCTCTGGAGGAGACCACCCAGGCGCTAGAGCCTCTGCTCCAGAGCCTAGCGGCCCGACTGCCGCCCCCGGAAACCGGCCCCGCCCCCGTCGTTGACCGGGCCCGACTGGAGGCGCTTTGCCAACGGTTAAGCCAACTACTGGCGGAGGATGACTCCGAGGCCGCCGACCTCTGGCGGGAAAACGCCGATCTGCTCCGCTCCGCCTTTCCCCGGGAGTTTGAGGCTGTAGCCAACGCCATCAACGAGTTTGATTTTGAAGCGGCGCTCGTCGCCTTCGCCCAAGCCCGTCAATCCTTATCCGCCTAAACCCTTTCAGAAACGTTATGGAAACCCAATCCCCCCTTAACTCAGAGCGTCCGACAATTCTGGCGGTTGACGACACCCCCGATAACTTGGCCTTCATTAGCGGTTTGCTCAAGGATCTCTACCGAGTCAAAGTGGCCAATAACGGCGAAAAAGCCCTCGCCATCGCCGGCGCCGAAACTCCCCCGGCGCTGATTTTATTAGACGTGATGATGCCCGGCATGGATGGTTACGAGGTCTGTCGCCGGCTGAAAAGCAATCCCGACACCGCTAAAATTCCTGTTATTTTTCTGACCGCTAAGGCCGAAGTCGCCGACGAACAACAGGGACTCTCCCTCGGCGCTGTCGATTACATTACCAAACCCATCAGCCCGCCGATTTTAATGGCTCGGGTCAAAACCCAACTGCAATTAAAAGCCTCCTACGACGAACTTCAGGAACTCTTGGCCTTCCGGGAAGATATGACCAATATGGTCGTCCACGACCTCCGCAATCCCCTGAGCAGTATTTTACTGTTGACGGAAATGTTGATGACTTACGACCAGATGCCGCCGGAGAAAAAGGAAAAAAATCTGAAAATGATTCTAGACAACAGTCATCGCCTGCGTTTATTAATCGACGACATTTTAATTCGCGGGAAATTAGAAGCCGGGAAACTGGCCCTCAATCGGCAGTCCGTCGATTTGATAGAACTCTGCCGCGGCGCCGTCGCCAATATTGAAGATGTGGCGGGGCGCAAAAATCTGGAGTTGGCTCTAACGGTTCCAGCCCAAGCCACCTTAACGATCTCCGCCGATCCCATGTTGCTCCGCCGAGCGCTGGATAATCTGCTCTCCAACGCCATTAAATTCGCCCCCAGCGGTAGCCAAATTCAAATTACGGTAGAAGACCGGACAGACGACACAGCCGCCATCGCCGTGGCGGATAACGGCCCTGGGGTGTCCGCGGAATTACGCCAACGGATTTTTGAAAAGTACGAAATCGGCACCCTGATGAAAGGCGTCAGTCAAACGGGTTTGGGTCTCGCTTTTTGTAATCTACATTCCGCAGGTCGATGCTCAATCGTATAAAATATGAAGGCATTTAGGGAGGCATGGGACTCAGTGAGCGTAAAAGTAGAAAACCTAGATCATCTGGGAATCGTGGCAGGCATCATCGATAAAATAGGTTTAG
>WGLZ01000026.1 GCA_016471375.1 Cyanobacteria bacterium RI_101 | reverse complement strand
GTGTGAACCATGCTTGGTGTCAGTAGCGTTGTGGAACCACACCGACCCATCCCGAACTCGGAGGTGAAACGCAACAGCGGCGAAGATACTTTGGGGGTTGCCCCACGGGACAATAGCTCGATGCCAAGCTTCTCTTTTTCTAGACAAAACCCTTCTCTTACTTTAACTAAGAGGGGGGTTTTCGATTTTATACCTAAAAAAAAGTAAGCCGCTCTTGAGGGGGAAGCGGCTCTCTAGCAATCGGAGGGTGATATTGACTTTATGTCTTAGCTTTCAATCTAGGACTTTTTTTCATAAGATTATGTAACTGTTGTAACAGAATATTCAGAAGACGCCGAAGCTTTCAGCCCCCTCAGAGGAGCCATCGTAAAACCCGACTCCATGGCTAACAGGGCGCCGCGCCGTTGGGGTTTTAGCGGCTGAGCGGGCGAGCGGTGTTCGAGTTTCACCCCGAGCAGAATCGTGGCTAAAATTAGTTTCATTTCCAACTGAGCCAGCGCCATGCCGATACAGCGCCGACTGCCGCCGCCGAAGGGCATAAATTCGTAGGGGGAGAAATTGCGCTCCAAAAATCGTTCGGGGCGAAACTGTTCCGGCTGGGGATAAACTCCCGGATCTCGGTGGGTCAGGTAGATAGACCCCGCTAGCACCGTTCCGGCGGGAATCTCTCGCCCCAGAAGGGAGACCGGAGCTTCCGTTTGACGCCCGAAGGTTAACAGCGCCGGGCAGTAAAGCCGTAGGGTTTCGTTGCAGACCGCCGTTAGGTAGGGCAATTTGTAGAGTTCCAGGGGATCGAGACCGGCGCCGAGACTGGTCAATTCCGCCATCAATTTTTCGTAAACCGGGGGATTTTGGTGAATGAGGTAAAGCGCCCAGGTGAGGGAAGTGGCGGTGGTTTCATGGCCTGCAAAAAGGAGGGTCATTAGCTCGTCCCGCAGTTCGACGTCCGTTAACCCATTTCCTTCCTCGTCCGCCGCCGAGAGTAAAAGATTGAGAATATCGATCCGCTCCGGGTCGGGATTAGTCCGGCGCTCTTGAATTTCCGCGTAAATCAAGGCGTCGCAGTCCCGTTGTTTTTGCATAATCCGCCCCCAGGGACTCCAGGGGCCCCAGTCCCGCCGCAGGATAGGCAAAAAGATAAAACTAGAGCCAAAGCCTTTAGCGGTCATCTCAAACCGCTCCACCAGGGACTTTTTCAGGGTTTCCAACCGAGCGCCGTCTCGGAGTCCAAAGACGGCCTTGAGGATCACCCGCAAGGTAATTTCCTGCATAGCGTTCCTGACTTCAAAGGCTTCCCCCGGTGTCCAGCGGGCCATCTCCGCCTCGGTAATCTCGCGAATCCACTGCCCGTAGCTCCAAAGGCGCTCGCCGTGGAACGGGGGCATTAACAATTTCCGGCGGGTCTGATGCTCCGGCTCGCTCAGCAAAGTCAGAGAATTTGCGCCGAGCAGGGGACGGGCCAGTTCGTTCAGTTCCCCCGGCGCCGTGATTTGGGGATGGGTCATCATCTCTTGAAGACCTTGGGCGCCGCTAACCATGACCGCGGGACGACCCAAAAAATAACCAAGAAAGAGATCCCCGAAAGCCTGATGGTGGCGCTCCATATAGTCAAGGGGATCCTTCAGCCATTGTAAAAGTTGACGAAAAGGAGGGGTCTTGGGCCCGGAGGGAAGAGACATGAGAATTAAAGCGGAGGATTACTTTGGAATTGGCTACTATGATGCCAGAAAGAGGGCTGGGGCGGCGCCGACCAAAGGAGCGCGGCTAGAAATGCGATCAATTCATTGGAAATTCTAAACTAGAATAACTAGAACATTTTTTGTCTGTTGTCTTCATGTCCATTCTTGTTGGACTACTGGCGATTTTATCCGCCGCCGCCGCCGCCGGGATGCGAGTCGCCTTGCCTTTACTGCTGATTGGCTTACTGCAAAGCAACCTTTGGGAAGAAGTGCCCCTTCTCTCCCGCGTTCATCCCCAAGTGTTAGTGGCGATTCTCACCAGCTGGTCTTTGTTTGAATTGTTGGCCTCCAAGCGCCTGCTGGGCCAGAGGGTCTTGCAGTTGATCCAACTTTTTTTTACGCCCTTTGTCGGCGCCGTGATGGCCATGACCATGGTGCGTTGGCTCAAAATCGAGGGATTTTCCCTCTGGTTAACCGGCGGTTTGGGGGGGCTTTTCGCCTTAGTGTTAAAACTGGTGCAAGTGGGCTGGTTTTTTCGTCTGCGGGGACTACCCCTCTGGAGCGTTTTTTTAGAAGACTTCCTCTGCGTGGTTCTGGTGTTGTTCGCCTTCAAAGCGCCGAAAAACGGCGGCATTATCGCCATGCTCCTCTTCTGGCTGGCGCTCCGTAGCTCTACGGCTTGGCGGCGCTGGTATTTGGGACAGGATCGGGCCGGCGCCGAATAAAGAAATTTTCCGACCGGCTTCCCCTATAATCGTCCACAAAATCCTCTAGGAGTTGATTCTGTGGAAAGCGCCGCGACCGAATCCCTCGCGATTACCCAAAGCCTAGAGCAATTTCTGCTGGCTCTGACCATTTCCCTCAGTATCGCCACCCTTTCCAAAACGGCGCCGTTCCTGCGCCAGGTGCCCTATACCTTGCTCTTGGTCATGGTGGGCATGGCGCTGGCCTTTGTGGATGTGCGACTCATTAATCTCTCCCCGGAGCTAATTTTAGAAATTTTTCTGCCGCCCCTCCTCTTCGAGGCCGCCTGGAACCTCTCCTGGCGCAAACTTCAGATCTATTGGTTTCCCATCGCCCTTTTCGCCATTGTCGGCGTGATCGTCGCCATTGTGGGGGTGGCCTGGCCCCTCCATCAGTGGGGAGAGCTGGAATGGGGGATCGCTTTAATCGTCGGGGCGGCGCTTTCCGCCACCGACCCGGTTTCCGTAGTGGCCCTGTTTAAGGAACTCGGCGCTAGTAAAAAATTGAGCACCCTAATGGAAGGGGAAAGTCTCTTTAACGACGGCGTGGCGGTGGTGGCCTTTACTCTGCTGGTTGGGATTCCCTTGGGGACCAGCGACTTGGAGCTTTCTTCTACTCTGGCCACTTTTCTAACGGTGGTCGGCGTCGGCGCCGCCTGCGGGTTACTGCTGGGCTTTAGCGTCTCTTTTCTGACCCAACGCTTTGACCTGCCCTTTGTGGAGCAATCCCTGACTCTCGTCTCGGCCTACGGCGCCTATTTACTAGGAGAAACCCTAGGCGGCTCAGGGGTGATTGCGGTAGTGGTGACGGGGATTATTTTGGGCAATTTCGGCTCTCGCATTGGCATGAATCCCCGCACCCGTTTGATTGTTTCCGTCTTCTGGGAATTTGCGGCCTTTCTGGTCAATTCCGTGATTTTTCTGCTCATTGGCGACGAAATCGGCGTCCAGGGTTTAGGCGACCATTTAACTTTAATTCTCATCGCCATTGGCGCCGTTCTGGTTGCCCGGTTTTTGGGGGTTTTGGTTCTCAGCGCCGTCAGCAACCGGGCGGCCCAGTCCCAAATTAGCCTCAAGGAACAGACCGTGCTTTGGTGGGGCGGTCTGCGGGGGTCTGTCTCCATCGCCGTGGCCCTAAGCGTCCCCGCGGCCATCGGCGCTCGGCAGGAAATTATCGATATTGTCTTCGGGGTGGTTCTATTTACTCTCCTCGTTCAGGGCTTAACCACCCAGTTTGTTCTCAAGGCGCTGGATCTAATCGGAGACCAGCCCCAACGCCGGGAATACGCGGAGTTCATCGCCCGGCGAGAGGCCCTGCGAGAGGTGCTGAAGCGACTCCAGAACCCGGAGGATTACCCAGACGTCGAGGCGGAACTGTTCCGCTACAAACAGGATCTGGTGGCGGGAGAACTGAGCAGTGTTGAAGACAAACTGCAAACCCTCCTGCAAGACTACCCTCAACTGCGGGAAGTCGCCCGCCAAAACTTTGACCAGGCCCTTTTGGACATCGAAGCCGAAACCTACGCCGACCTGATCCAAAGCGGGCGTTTAGAGGAAAACCTGACGCCGGTGTTAATCAATTTGGGAGACCCTCAAGAAACCTAACTCGGCGCTAAGCCGCCGGCGGCCTCCCGCCTCTGCTATAAAAGCGGGTAGGCTCCCTCATCCCAATTCTGAACTGTTATGCGGATTGCTTTTTTCAGCGCCAAGTCCTACGACCGACAATTTTTCGAGCTGGCCAATGAGGATCGTCGGCATCAACTCGTCTTTTTTGAAGATCCCTTAAACGCCGACACCGCCATCCTGGCCCATGATTGTCCCGCGGTCTGCATTTTTGTCAACGACCGGGCCGAGGGGGAAACCTTGGAAATTTTAGCCCGGCAAGGAACCCGATTGCTGGCCTTGAGATGCGCCGGGTTTAACCACGTGGATTTAAAACAAGCCCAGGCGCTGGGCGTTAAAGTCGCGCGAGTGCCCGCTTATTCGCCCTACGCGGTGGCGGAACACGCCGCGGGTCTCGTCTTGGCGCTGAACCGTAAGCTTTACCGGGCTTACAATCGGGTGCGGGACGACAACTTTTCCCTAGACGGTCTCCTGGGCTTTGACCTCTACGGCGCTACGGTGGGGGTGGTGGGCACCGGGAAGATCGGGCTGGCCTTCGCCCGCATTATGCAAGGGTTTGGTTGCCGCGTTCTCGGCTACGACGCCTTTCCCAACGACGCCTTTAAAGCCTTGCCCCAAGCCAGTTACGTCTCCCTCGAAGACCTGTTGGCCCAGTCGGATATTATTTCCCTCCACTGTCCCCTGTTACCGGAAACCCATTACCTGATCAACGCCGAAACCATCGCCCAGATGAAGCCGGGCGCGATGCTGATTAACACCAGCCGGGGCCGTTTAATCGACACCAGCGCCGCCATCGCCGGGATTAAATCAGGTCAGATTGGCTATCTGGGTATCGACGTCTATGAACAGGAAGACGAACTCTTTTTTGAGGATCATTCCGACTCCATTATTCAGGACGACACCTTCCAGCTTTTGCAATCCTTCCCCAATGTGTTCATCACCGCCCATCAGGGCTTTTTTACCCGGAACGCCCTGACGGAAATCGCGGCGGCGACCCTCGCCAACGCGACCGAATTTGAAAAGGGCCAGCCCCTTACCCGCGAGGTGATTTTGAGTTAACCGAGACGGTTCGGTTTTGCCCAAAGGGTTTTAAGAACCTGCTCCCTTATTTTTCGCCAATTTTCGCACCGTCCGAAAGAGTTCCGCCAGTTTGGGATACAGCGCCGAAGACTTGAGGTAATCGCCATGGGCCATGTAGGGGGTGCCGGATACCACCTCCCCAGCGCCGATCTTACCGTGGAGACCGGACTGGGCCGAGGCGATAACCCGGTCGCCGATTTCCGTTTGGTTGGCGGCGCCGACTTGGCCCGCTAGCAACACCTGATTCCCAACCTTAACGCCCCCCGCCAGACCCACCTGGGCGGCCAGAGCGCAAGCTTGACCCACCTGACAGCCGTGGGCGATGTGAACGAGATTATCGATTTTGGTGCCGGCGCCGACGCGGGTTTCCCCCACGGCCGGGCGGTCGATGGCGCTGTTACAGCCCACCTCCACGCCGTCTTCCAGAACTACAACGCCGGATTGTTCCATCTTCACCCAACCCGCGGGGGAGGGAACAAAGCCAAAACCTTCCGCCCCAATGACGGCGCCGCTGTGGATAACGCAATCTTGACCGATTTGAACCCGTTCATGGATGGTACAGTTAGCGTGGAGCCGGGAGCGGTCGCCGAGGACGACGCTAGGATAAAGGACGCTGTTGGCTTGAATACAAGCTCCGTCCCCCACAACGCAATTGGCTTCAATCACGACATGGGCGCCAATGTGGACTTCCCGCCCCAGTTGGACGGAGGGATCGATGACGGCGCTGGGATGAATACCGGGCCGGGGGCGGTAGGGTTGGTAAAAAAGGGCGATGACCTGGGCGAAGGCTAAACGGGGATCGGCGACGGAAAGCCACGCCAAACCCCGTTCTTCCGCAAGAGCTTGCAGGGTTTCGTCAGGGGGCAAAATTACCGCCGCGGCCTGAGTTGTTTTCAGCGCCGGAGTAAATTTAGCGTTTTCCAGATAGGTGATGGTTTGGGGCCCGGCGTCGGTAATGGCCGCCGGGCCGAGAATATCGGGGTCTTCCTCGGGCCGGGCCGTTAAGCTATGGGACTGGACGGCGGAGCCGAGGGTTTCTACAAGGGCGCTGAATCGCATGGGCGGCATTGGGAAGGGACAAGTTAAGAGTAAGGGTGAGTCTCCCCCACCGGCAAGGCTCCCCCAGCGCTTGAGTCTTATCCTATTGGCTCTAGCGCCAAACTAGAGTCCTAAAGAATAGACGACTAAACAGAGCCGTTTTAGAGAGGGCCGCTGAAAGGGCGATTTAGCCATTTAACCCAGAACTGAGCTTTTTTCGAGAAGCATGGCATAATACGCCGAAGCGCCGATTCCGCCCTTTCCTAACCATACCTGCCTTGAAGACTCCCCTTCGACCAAGACTAAAGCGCCGTTACTCCACTCCCTGGAGGTCTAGAAAATGATCCGCCTACAGGGCAGTTGGCGCCGGGGGACGGGCTTGTTTCTTTGGGGTCGAGATTGGTCGGGGACAGTAACGGCGCCGGGGGATTTGGCCCTAGCTCTAACGCCTTTTTTAGGGAAAGAAAAACTTAACTTCGGCGCCGAAGCCTGGCGCTTACCCGTCGAGTTAGGGGAACCGACTAAGAACGAAGTCTGGCAAACCTTGGAAATTCACGGGTTATGGCTGGCGCCAGCTCAAACGGCGCTTTTTTTCCAATCCTTGCCCCTCGGCGCTTTAGACCCGGCCTTAAACCTGAGCCTAGGGGGAGAAATTCGCTTTTTTGCCCATCTTTACCGTTGGAGTTTGGACTTGCTGGTTCGGGGCAAAGCCCTGCCCGCTTTATACGAGCGCCGGGCCGTTTGGTTGCCTCTGTTGGATAGCATTCGGGATCAAACTCGTTTAGCCCAATTCGTTCAAACCTTGCCGGGGGTCGCTCTAGCGCCGGAGTTTAACCAAGGGTTAAGCGCCTGGGAATTAATCTTAGATTTTACGCAAACCCAAGTCCAAACTCAGATCCAACTCTGGGGCAAAACCCTGCCCCGACCCCGAGATCCTTGGCTACAGGACTTACTGGCGGGTCAAGGGGAACCCCTAGAGGCGAATCGGCAGACCCAGCGCCTGGAAACGGCGCTTTACCATTGGCTCCTCCCGGTTCAAGCGGATTTAGGCTACCCCCAGAACCGTCGACTGGAAACCCGTCAGTGGCGAACCGTTCTTATCCTCCGGGCGGCGTCGGGCCCGGAGGAGCCTTGGCGTTTGGATTACGGCTTGCAAGCCCTCGCCCGGGAAGACCAAATTCTCGGCGCCGAAACCCTTTGGCGGACGGGAGATCCCGCCCAGGATATTTTATTGGCGGGATTGGGGGTGGCGGCCCGACTCTGGGAACCCATCGCCGCAAGTTTAGAAGAACCGGCGCCGACGGGGCGGGAGCTAACCCCTCTACAGGCCTACGAATTTATCCAGGGCGCCGCGGGCGTTTGCCAAGACAACGGCCTAGGCGCGATTTTACCCCCGGAATTAACGTCCCAGGGCGCCCAGACCCTAGGGGTGCGTCTGCGGGCTTGGGTGGAAACGGCGCCGGGGGAACGGTTAACGCTGAAACATCCGGTTTCCTACGAATTGGGCTTAACCATGGGAGAACGGCCCCTCTCCGCCGGCGAGTTTCAAACCCTCTTGGATCAGCGCTCCCCCTTGGCGGTCTTAGACGGGCAATGGCTCCTCCTGCAACCGGCCCAGGTTCGGGCCGCCCAGGCCATTCTCCAGTCCTCCCTGGAGCCGCCCCCCCTCTCAGTGGAAGGCGCTCTACAATTGGCCGCCGGAGAAACCCAGACTTTCGCCAAATTGCCCCTGAAGGGATTTAAGGCCGAAGGGCTACTCTTGGAGCTAATCCAAACCCTCCAAGATCCTCAAGGGGTGAAACCGATTCCTAACCCGCCCAATTTTCAGGGCGACCTGCGGCCCTACCAAGCCAAGGGGGTGGGCTGGCTAACCTTTATGGAACGCTGGGGTCTGGGCGCCTGTTTGGCGGACGATATGGGTCTAGGGAAAACGCCCCAACTGCTGGGCTTTTTACTCACCCTCCAGGCGGAAGGGGTTTACCAAAAACCCGTTTTAATTGTCTGTCCCACCTCGGTGTTGAGCAACTGGCGCCATGAAATCGCCAAATTCGCCCCGTCTCTGAAAACGTTGCTTCATCACGGGGATAAGCGGAAGCAGGGACAACCCTTGGCGAAACAGGTCAAAAATCATGAGGTTGTCCTCACTAGCTACGCTCTCCTGCAACGAGATCTGAAAAGCTTACAACTAACGGAGTGGCAGGGGTTAGTTTTAGACGAAGCCCAAAATGTTAAAAATCCCCAGACCCAACAGGCCCAAGCGGCCCGGCAACTCAAGGCCGGGTTTCGGGTGGCTCTAACGGGAACGCCGGTGGAGAACCGTCTGGGGGAACTCTGGTCGATTTTGGACTTCCTCAATCCCGGTTTCCTCGGCTCCCAATCCTTTTTTCAAAAACGCTTCGCCCTGCCCATCGAGAAGTACGGCGACCGGGCCTCCCGTTACCGGTTGCAAAATTTGACCCGCCCCTTTATCCTCCGGCGCTTGAAGACCGATCCGAAAATTATCAACGACCTGCCGGAGAAGCAGGAGATGACGGTCTATTGCAGTCTTTCGGCCCGGCAGGCGGAGCTTTATCAAGAGTTGGTTGCCCAGTCCTTGCCCGATTTGGACAATAGCGACGGCGTCCGGCGCTCCGGGCAGATTTTGGCGCTGTTGACCCGACTAAAGCAACTCTGTAACCACCCGGCCCATTTACTTAAGGAACAAAGCCTCGACCCGCCCCAGGCGTCCGGCAAGCTCCTGCGCCTAGAGGCCATGTTGGAGGAAATTATCGCGGAAGGCGACCGAGCCTTAATTTTCACCCAATTCGCCGAATGGGGAACTCTGCTCCAGGGTTATCTCCGGGGCAAGTTTAAACAAGACGTCCTTTTCCTTCAGGGCGCCACCCCCCAGAAGGAGCGAACCGAGTTAATCCGGCGCTTTCAGGAAGATCCCGACGGCCCCCAACTGTTTATTCTCTCCCTTAAAGCCGGGGGAACGGGGATCAACCTGACCCGGGCCAACCATGTCTTCCATGTGGACCGCTGGTGGAATCCGGCGGTGGAGAACCAAGCCACGGACCGGGCCTTTCGCATTGGTCAAACCCGCAATGTTCAGGTTCATAAATTTGTCTGCGCCGGCACGGTGGAGGAGAAAATTCAGACCCTCCTGGCCAGCAAACAGGATTTGGCGGAGCAGACCATTACCAGCGGCGAAAACTGGCTGGGGAAACTAGACACCCAGCAACTCCGCAGTTTACTTCTTCTGGATCAAAGCGCCGTGGTTCTGGGGGAAACCGCGGAAGGCTCAAATCTGCTAAACTAGGGCGGGCGGCGCTGTGGCCGTCCTTTTTCCGATGTTTATTTTTCCAAAGAGGTCTATAACGGCTTGGCTAAACAAGATTTAATTGAAATGGAAGGCACCGTCACCGAGTCCCTCCCCAACGCTATGTTTCGGGTGGATCTAGACAATGGTTTCAATGTCCTCGCCCATATTTCCGGCAAGATCCGCCGCAACTATATCAAAATCCTCCCCGGCGACCGGGTCAAAGTAGAGCTTACGCCCTATGACTTGACTAAGGGACGGATCACCTACCGCCTCAAAAATAAAAAGTAGGGTCTTTCCTGAGACGCCCCACTGATAAAAATTTTTTATTAATCCGACAACGCCCCCATTTATTGCTATGATAAAGAGCTTGCAGTGTTGCCAATGAGCTAGGCATGAAAGTTAGAGCGTCCGTCAAAAAAATGTGCGATAAGTGCCGCGTCATCCGTAGGCGGGGCCGCGTGATGGTTATCTGTTCCAATCCCAAGCATAAACAGCGCCAGGGATAGGGCTAGCCCTCACCGCGACCCATTCACTTTATCTAACCAATCCAATTTAAACCAACACCATTACTAAGGGAGCACCAACGTGGCGAGGATAGCTGGCGTTGATCTGCCAAGGGACAAGCGGGTGGAAATCGCCCTGACTTATCTCTACGGCATCGGTCTATCGCGATCTCACAAAATCTTAGCGGAAACCGGGGTGAACCCCGACACCCGGGTCAAGGATCTCAGCGACGAGGACGCCTTGTCTCTGCGCACCTATATCGAAGGCAACTTTGAAATCGAGGGGGATCTCCGGCGCTGGGAAGCCATGAACATCAAGCGTTTGGTGGACATCGGCACCTACCGGGGCCGCCGCCATCGCCAGGGCTTGCCGGTGCGGGGCCAGCGCACCCGCACCAACGCCCGCACCCGTCGGGGGCGCCGTCTCACCGTGGCCGGGAAGAAAAAAGCCCCCGCCAAGAAATAATCCCCCGGTTTCTATTCCTTTATTCAGCACCGACACTTACTTAGTCCTATGGCGCGACCAACCAAAAAAAGCGGCCCCAAAAAACAGAAAAAAAATGTTCCCAGCGGGGTCGCCCATATTCAATCCACTTTTAATAACACCATCGTCACCATCTCCGACACCCGCGGAGACGTGATTTCTTGGGCCTCCGCCGGTTCCAGCGGTTTTAAAGGCGCTAAAAAAGGCACCCCCTTCGCGGCTCAAACCGCCGCCGATAACGCCGCCCGCCGGGCCATGGAAAACGGGATGCGGCAGTTGGAAGTGATGGTGAGCGGCCCCGGCGCCGGTCGGGAAACCGCCATTCGGGCCCTCCAGGGCGCCGGTCTGGAGATCACCTTGATCCGGGACGTGACCCCCATTCCCCACAACGGCTGTCGCCCCCCCAAGCGGCGCCGGGTTTAGGGACGAACCGGATCGCCGGGCTAGGGTCAACGCAGGATAGAGCAGGGAGGTCACGGTTGTGGCGCAATTTACCATCGAATGTGTGGAGTCCACCACCAAAAAAAATCAGAGTCAGTTTAACCGGTTTGTCCTGGAACCCCTCGACCGGGGCCAGGGCACCACAGTGGGCAACGCCTTGCGCAGGGTGTTGCTCTCCAATCTCCCCGGCGCGGCGGTCACCGCTCTGCGGGTCGCCGGCGTCAACCATGAGTTCGCCACTCTGCCGGGGGTGCGGGAGGACGTCATGGAAATCATGCTCAACATGAAGGAAGTGACCCTCAAAAGCTACAGCGACCAGCCCCAAATTGGGCGCTTGGTGGCGGTGGGCCCCAAAACCGTCACGGCGGGGCAGTTTGATTTGCCCTCGGAGCTGGAGGTGGTGGATCCCAACCAATATATTGCCACCCTTTCGGAAGGCGCCAAGCTGGAAATGGAGTTCCGGGTGGAACGGGGTTGCGGCTACCGGGCCATCGACCGTAGCAAGGACGACGGGGCGGCCCTGGACTTCCTGCAAATCGACTCGGTCTTTATGCCCGTCACCAAGGTCAACTACATTGTGGAACCGGTTCGGGTGGAGGGTCTGGGGTTAAAAGACCGCCTGACCCTGGAAATTTGGACCAACGGCAGTATCCATCCCAAGGAGGCGCTGTCGGAGGCGTCGGAAATCATCGCCGGTCTGTTTTTGCCCCTCAAAGACCTCAACGAACTGGAAACCGTGCAAACGGATTACGAAATGGAAAGCAACCCCGAAAGCCAAATTCCCATCGAGGAACTGCAACTCTCGGTGCGGGCCTACAACTGTCTCAAACGCGCTCAAATTAACTCCGTAGCGGATTTGTTGGACTACAGCCAGGACGAATTGCTCGAAATTAAAAACTTTGGGCAGAAGTCGGCGGAAGAGGTCATCGAAGCCCTACAAAAGCGCCTGGGGATTACCCTGCCCCAGGAAAAAGCCAAGCCTTAGAGCTGGCCTCGGGGTCGGCGCTAGCGCCGGCCTTTATTTAATTATTTCCCCCTAGGAGGTTAACCCCATGCGTCACGGTTGTCGCATTCCCCGCCTCGGCAAACCCGCCGACCAACGTAAAGCCCTACTGCGGGCGCTGTCCACCGAATTGCTCCGTCACGGGCAAATTAAAACCACCAAAGCTCGGGCCAAAGCGGTGCGGGCGGAGGTGGATCACATTATCACCCTCGCTAAGGACGGCTCCCTGGCCGCTAGACGGCGGGCGCTGGGCTACATCTACGATAAAGGGCTGGTGCACGCCCTCTTCGCGGAAGCCCCGAGCCGCTACGGCAGTCGCGAAGGCGGCTATACCCGGGTGGTGCGCACCGTTCCGCGCCGGGGGGACAACGCCGAAATGGCCATCATTGAATTGGTCTAGATGCGGCGGTTCGTGTCCCAGGGTCAACGGGTCGCTCTCCTGATTCAATACGCGGGGGCCCGGTATTGCGGGTGGCAGTGGCAACCCAATTTTCCCTCCGTTCAAGGGGAAATTATGAATGCCATCGCCCAGGTCAACGGCCAAGCTCCGACCCTTCAAGGCGCCGGACGGACGGATTCCGGAGTTCACGCCGCGGCCCAGGTGGCTCACTTTGACGACCTCCTGGGGCGAATTCCTCCGGAGCGTTGGAGTCAAGCCCTCAACGCCCGCCTCCCCTCGGATATTCGCATCCGCGCCTCTAGGGCCGTTGCGCCTGATTGGCACGCTCGCTTTTCCGCCCGCTGGCGCCGTTACCGCTATAGCCTCTATACTGGACAATGGCCCAATTTATTTGTCCGGGAATTTAGCTGGCACTACTATCGCTTTCCCCTGGAGGAAGCCTTAATGCAGGCGGCGCTAGATCCTCTGATCGGTCGTCATTCCCTCGAAGCCTTCCAACGGGCCGGCTCCCGGCGCTCCCACGCTTGGGTGGAGGTGCAAGACGCGGTCTGTTATCGACAAGGCCCCATGCTTTATCTAGAAATCCAAGCCAATGGCTTCTTGTACGGCATGGTGCGTCTGTTGGTGGGACTGCTGGTGGAGGTGGGGGCCCGACGGCGCTCTCTGGAGAGTTTCGCCGAGATTTGGAGAGGCCGACGTCGAGATTTAGTCAAATACGCCGCTCCCCCCCAGGGGTTATGTCTCCTACGGGTGGGCTACGAGCCGTCCCCCTTTCCCCCCGCCCTCTGGTTTGACAGCCAACCCCAGTTCCAGTTCAGCGCCGACTTTTCCTGTATCTAGGACTTGATTTTTTACCCTAACCCTATGAACAAAACCATTCTCCCCACCCCCGCGACCACCGACCAGAAATGGTACGTGATCGACGCCGCCGACCAGCGCCTCGGACGTTTGGCTTCCGAAGTCGCCACCATCCTCCGGGGCAAAAATAAGCCCGTCTTTACCCCTCACCTCGATACCGGGGATTTTGTCATTGTCGTCAACGCCGAGAAAGTGGCCGTCACCGGTAGAAAAGGAGAGCAAAAACTCTATCGCCGCCATTCCGGCCGACCCGGGGGGATGAAAACGGAGACCTTTGACAAACTGCAAGCCCGTCTGCCGGAGCGGATCGTCGAACACGCGGTCAAGGGGATGTTGCCCAAAAACACCCTGGGTCGCCAGTTGTTCACCAAGCTGAAAGTTTACGCCGGCCCCAATCATCCCCATCAAGCCCAAAAACCTGAAGCCCTAACCTTAAACACCATTCCCGCAGGAGACCGCTAATGCCCGTCGTCGATACCAAGAATAAAGTCGTTTACTGGGGCACCGGGCGCCGCAAGACCGCCATCGCCCGCGTCCGTCTCGTTCCCGGCACCGGAGAAGTGATCGTCAACGGCCGCCCCGGAGAGATTTATTTCAACCGAGTCGCCAACTACCTCCAAAGCCTGAAAGCGCCCCTGGAAACCCTCGGTCTGGAAAATGAATACAATATTCTCGTTAACGCCCACGGCGGCGGCCTGACGGGTCAAGCCGACGCGGTCAAACTCGGCGTCGCCCGGGCGCTCTGCCAACTGGCGCCGGAAAATCGCCAACCCTTGAAGGTGGAAGGCTACCTAACCCGAGACCCCCGGGCCAAGGAACGGAAAAAATACGGTCTCCACAAAGCCCGCAAAGCCCCCCAATACTCCAAACGTTAGATTTTTTCGAGGATTACACCCATGGCTAAAGCTGATATTCACCCTACCTGGTACCCCGACGCCAAGGTCATTTGCAACGGGGAAGTGGTGATGACCGTAGGGTCTACCAAACCGGAAATCCATGTGGAAGTCTGGTCTGGCAACCACCCCTTCTACACCGGCACCCAGAAGATTATCGACACGGAAGGCCGGGTTGACCGCTTCATGCGCAAATACGGCATGAAAGACAAAGGAAAACAATAAAACAGGTATTAACTATCAGTTATCGGTTGTCGGTAGCAAAATTCCCGGAGTTGGAGGTTTTGTGAACGGCTCACTGATAACTGACGCCTGTCCAGAGCGGCGTTTTTATCCCTGTTGTGAGAGAAAAACAAGATTCAGCCGGCAGTCGCGCCCTGGGAAGCCCGCAGTTGACCGCAGGCGGCGTCGGCCTCCAGACCTCGGGAATAGCGAACGCTAACGGGAATATAGCTCTGGGTTAAAACGGCGCTAAAGGCTTCAATGGCCGAGGATTCCGGGCGCCGATAGTCGGCTTCGGAAATGGGATTGTAGGGAATCAAGTTAACGTGACTCTGGAAACCTCGTAGGAGTTGGGCCAGTTCCTTGGCCAGCGCCGGATGGTCGTTGACGCCCGCCAGTAAAATATATTCAAAACTGAGTCGACGCCCGGTTTGTTCTACATAGTCCCGGCAATCCGTCATCAGTTGAGGCAAGGGATAGTGTTTGGCTTTAGGAATCAAGGTTTCCCGCAGGGGTTGGTTCGGGGCGTGGAGACTCACCGCTAGGGTAATTTGCAGTTTTTTCTCCGCTAATTGGCGAATTTTTTGGGGCAAGCCCACGGTGGAGACGGTGAGGGAACGCTGGCCGATGCCAATGTCTTGATTGATGGATTGAATCGCCGGCAGAAGTCGGGGTAGGTTTAACAACGGCTCCCCCATGCCCATAAAGACCACGTGACTGACCCGCTCCTGAAAATCCTCCTGAACGGTTAAGACCTGATCCACAATTTCATGGGCTTCTAAATTGCGCAAAAAGCCCCCTTTCCCCGTGGCGCAGAAGCGGCAATCCATGGCGCACCCCACCTGGGAAGAAACGCAGACCGTCAGACGTTTGGCGCTGGGAATCCCCACGGTTTCAATGATTAAACCGTCCTGAAGTTTCAGCAAATATTTACGGGTTTGATCCGGCGCGATTCGGCGCTGTTCAATGGTCGAGCGCCCCAGGGGATAATCTTGACGGCGCTCTCGCCAGGCTTTGGGCAAGTCCGACATTTCTAAGAGGGAGCGGGCCTGTTTTTGATAGAGCCATTGGCGAATTTGTTTAGCCCGGTAGGGGGGGAGATCCTGGGATTGAACCCATTCGGTTAGCTCCGCTGAAGATTTGGCGAGGAGGGGTTGGGGGGACGGGGACATGGGAAAAACCAGTTAGGAAATCAAAAGCTTCACCCCTGCTAGAGAATGAAGCCAGTTGCAAAATAAATATCAGTTAAATGGCCTTAGAGGCTTTTTATAGCGGTATTCTCTCGACTGAGAGACAGTCCTTCGGCCCTTCGGCGTTGCTCAGGGGCCGCTACGCTCAGGGCGCGAGGGCTGAGCGTAGTCGAAGCCCGTACCTCACCAATCTGCAAACTGCTATAAAAGGCTCAACCCCTTGGTTTTATACCCCCTAGCCCCCCTTTCAAAGGGGGGAAACTTTTCAAAGTCGCTACTTCGACAAGCTCAGTACGGCGCCTTGTAAAGGGAGATTGTTCCACTGAGTTTGTCGAAGTGTAGGGGGATTCACTTTAGAGATCTAGGGAAGCTCTCAAAATTCCCTTTAGAAGTTCAACTCGGCGGCCTGCACCTTCTCGATTTGTTTCTTCTTCAGAACCAAGAGGATTTGGGCCAGCATAATCCCGGCGAGGAAGACCGCTAGGAATTTAATCCGGGCGGGGTTTTGGAGCACCACTTCCGTGTCTTTTTGCCCGAAGCCGCCCACGTTGGGATTGGTGGTCAGCAGTTCGCCCGCGGCCACGGTTTGCCCTTCGCTGACGATCAGTTCAGGGCCCGCGGGAATCGCGACGGTCACATCCCCCCCGTCTGCGGTTAAGACCACTTCGGCGCCGCCCGCTTCTAGCGGCGTAATTTGGCTCACGGTTCCCGCCTGGGGCGCCTTAACAGCGTTGTTATTGCTGGGTTCCCCGGTGGGGTAAAGCTGGCCCCGGCCCCGATTAGCGCCGAGGTGGACGGAGTATTTGCCGTAGTGGATGTTTTTATCCGCGTCCGGGTTCGGCGCGAGCACCGGAAAAACGATTTCCTGATACTGCTCGCCGGGGAGGGGGCCGACGATGACCACGTTATCCATCCCTTCCCGGTAGGATTGATAATACAGACTGCCGACTTTTTCCTTCATTTCTGCGGGAATGCGGTCGGGGGGGGCGATTTTAAAACCGTCGGGCAACATCAAGACGGCGCCGACATTGAGGCCGCCCTTAGAGCCGTCCCCTAAGACCTGTTGACTGCTGAGGTCGTAGGGAATTTTCACCACCGCTTCAAAAACGGAGTCGGGGGTGACGGCCTGGGGAATTTCGATTTCGGCGGGTTTTTGGGCCAGGTGGCAGTTGGCGCAGACGATGCGTCCCGTGGCTTCCCTCGGGGTGAGGGGCGCCGTTTCCTGGGCCCAGAAGGGATAGGCGCTAGCGGCTTGAGGTAAGCTCAGATCGCTCAGCAGTAAGAGGGCGAAGGCGGCCGCGACCACGATCAAACCGCGCCCCAGGGCTTGCCCCCAAAAATTCAGTGTTCTCATCAGTTAGACGTTTCCAAAGGGTGAACGAGAAAAAAGCGTTAAATAAAGTTAAAAAATCTAAGCCCACCAGGGATCTTCGTTAGTGCGGAAATCCGTTTCCGTCCAGGGGCTGAAGACTAACTTATCATCTTCCGTGACCGCGGCGTGGGCCAGCGCCAAGGAGAGGGGCGCGGGGCCGCGAACCACTTTACCTTCGGCGTTGTATTGGGAGCCGTGGCAGGGGCACATAAATTTGTCTTCGCTGGCGTTCCAGGGCACCACGCAACCCAGGTGAGTGCAAACGGCGTTAATGCCGTAGCTGGCGATGGTTTTATCCCCCTGCACCACAATATAAGTGGGGTCGCCCTTGAGACCCTGGGCTAAAGTCCGGTCGCCGGGGTTATGGGTTTCTAAAAATTGGCTCACCCGCACGTCGTTCCCCAGGGCGTCCTTGGCGGTGACCCCGCCCCCGGCGC
Organism: Cyanobacteria bacterium RI_101; assembly: GCA_016471375.1. Taxonomy (GTDB): domain Bacteria; phylum Cyanobacteriota; class Cyanobacteriia; order Cyanobacteriales; family Microcystaceae; genus Synechocystis. The sequence continues at coordinate 1,712 of WGLZ01000026.1, read as the reverse complement.
CGCCGCTAGAGGGCGGAATAAAGTACTTCACCACCGGATAAAGAGCGCCGGCGGCCACGCCGGTAATCGTCCCGAAGGTTAACAGGTTCATAAACTGGCGCCGTCCCAAATCTGGAACGTCGGAAGCTCCCGCAAATTGAGTCATAATTACACCGCCTCTCAAGTGGGCAAATTTGTGAAAAAAAATTACAAGCGTTTTTTGATTATGACAGAGAAGGGGGAGTCCCGCCTAGGGCAAGAGGGGGCTACTCCTAGGCGCGATAAGGGCTTGCGGCGGTATAGACGACAGCCGGCGCTTGTAAACGGCGTCTGGGAAGGTCAGGAGTTCGAGTGTTGCCAACGGTGGCTTGAATCGGAAAACTTCGGAGATGGTCGAACTTTAAAGATGGAATGGCAACCGGTTGATCCCGCGCTCGGCGAGTTGGCAGAAGCTCAAGGCGGTTCGCACGCTCTACTTAAGGGGAAAGGAGAGGCTAGAAACCAGGTAAAATAGCCAAATCTTCTCGTAAATAGGAGCAACTGGAGTCTCGTTATAACCCGATTGGCGGCTCCTCTGTTAAAGTGGCGAGTTCAATAGAGACGAATCTTTGAATTAATTGGGTTTACCATAAAAATCTTCGTTAAGTAACTGGTCTAGGCTGAAGGGACAGGCTTGAGGGTAGCGATCTTCAGACGGAATCGCGACGCCAAAGGCGGCAAATTTACTTTCCCGAATAGCCAGGTCCCGGGCGTCGGGATAGGCTTGGGCGAGGGCTGTGGGTAGGTAAGATTTCAGAGAGGGGGTGTCTTTAAGATCAATCAGTACTCGCTTACGATGTTCGGCGACAGAACGATACCAACTCATTTTCATGGTTTCTGGAACATCGAATTGGACGGTAAGTTTGAGTAGATGCGCAATTAAGATCATGAGATTGCTTTGTAGCGATTTTTTTTCAGACTTACCCAAGGTTTTTAGTTCCTCAATTAAATGTTCGAGGTCTAGGGAAACAAAGTTTTGGTTTTGCAGGTGGTGAATAGTTTGCTCCAGCCAGAGATTAAAGTCTTGGTTGTAGAGTTCGACGGGAATCATGGGCAAAGAGATGGTATAGTTTTTAAGTTTGTCTTGACGAGCCTATTTAGAGTGTACAGCGCCGGAAAAGGAGGAGCGGCGAGGGGAAAGTCCGGCGCCGGGGTAGAATTCGGGTAACCTGCGCCCAGTTATTGGCTGGGATTCGTTTCAGCACGGCTTTAATCTCTGGGGTTTAATCAATATGTACCTTCAGGAGGAACTGATGCGGGAATCCGGAGTTTGTCAAAGCGTCGCGGCGGCCTTTTTTGTCTGGCGGGCGGGGCGATAATGGTTAAAGTTTCCTATGAGCAGGACTTTTATAGTTGATCTCTCGAACAGGCGGATTTTTTGAACTAAGGGCGTTTTAATCAATTAGATATATCCCATTTGGTAGAGGAGATTCAAGATTTGGGAAATCGTCACTATGATCAACTGGAGTCTCGTTTAACCCAATTGGTGGATCATTTGTTGTAGTGGCAAGTCCAACACTGGAAACAAACCAATAGTTGGCGGGCGACCATCCGGGCAGGGTAAGCGCAAGAAAAAGAAGCTGATAATATGCTAGGGAATCACCCAGTCAACATACCCCCAAAGATTCCCATGGCTAAAGGCTTTGATTGTACACTGGACTCAGCCAAACCGACAACTCGGCACCCCCTACCCC
>WGLZ01000046.1 GCA_016471375.1 Cyanobacteria bacterium RI_101 | reverse complement strand
GTGTGAACCATGCTTGGTGTCAGTAGCGTTGTGGAACCACACCGACCCATCCCGAACTCGGAGGTGAAACGCAACAGCGGCGAAGATACTTTGGGGGTTGCCCCACGGGACAATAGCTCGATGCCAAGCTTCTCTTTTTCTTCTACATTATGATTTTTACTTGAAAGCTCTTCCCTATGGGAGGGCTTTCTTTATTGAAACTTATTGCCTGCTTGGGGTGTCCCTAACTTTAACCCTTTCCGTTTCCAGCGCCGATTTCCTTTGACTATGGTTTGTTTTTCCTATTTCCGTCTCCAGACGGTTTGTTTAGCTGTCGGGGCCGCGACGGCTATTTTTATTTCCGTAACGGCGCTGGCCAGCAAAACGGCGCCGAAGGGGGACATTACCCTTCAGGTGGGCGTTATCCAGCGCTTTGGGAGCGAAGATAAAGATCAACTCACCCTAAGTAGTCCGGGAAAAGAAGCCCTGAAATTTAGTTTTGTAGATCAAGCAGGGAAACCCATTACGCTAGAAGCAAAACAAGCGACACTAGGGATTCAACGGCAATCTCTACCCCAGCCGAAGTTATTAGAGTTTTTGGTTCTGAGCGACCACGCTACTTTTGAAACCGCCGAAGATAGCGCCGAGGGTTGGCGCAAGAAAGGGATTCCCGTGGAAGTGGCTCAACCGGAACGTTGGCAAGTCTGGGCTAAACGGAGCGTTTATAATAGTCCCCTAGTGCGGCGCTGGTTATTGCAGGATCTCAAAGCTCAGGGACAGACTTTTCCCTATCTCAATAACAGTCTCATTAAAGCCCGCCCCCAAACGTTTTTAACTTTAGAAAATAAGACCTATCCCATTGATCAGGTAACCATTACGTCCCCCAAGGCTTTGATTCAAGTTACCCAGGGCAAACAAAAACGCCTCTATGGCGGCAGTCTTAAACTTCAACCGAACGCCCACGGCAGTTATACCCTCGTCAACGCCGTTCCCTTGGAAACTTATTTACGAGGAGTTGTGCCCCACGAAATTGGCCCCAACGCGCCCTTCAACGCGGCCAAAGCCCAGACAATCATCGCCCGCACCTACGCCCTGCGGAACCTGCGGCGCTTTGCGGCGGATAATTATCAACTCTGCGCCACCACCCACTGTCAGGTCTACTACGGTCTTCAGGAGACCAGTCCTCAGGCGGATAAGGCCATTGCGGAAACCCGAGGAATGGTTTTAACCTACAACAATGAATTAGTGGACGCCCTCTATTCTTCTACCACCGGCGGGGTGACGGCCCGCTTTAGCGACGTCTGGAACGGTCAAGAGCGCCCTTATCTGCAAGCGGTGATTGACGCGCCCAAGCCGGTTTGGAATTTGGCCCAAAAGGATCTCTCTAGCGAAACCAGTTTTCAACAATTTATTAACTTAAAAGAAGGATTTAACGAAACGGGACGCAAAGTTTTCCGTTGGCGCTATCCAGTCAGCCTGGCGGAGTTAACCAAGGACTTAAAAAGCTATCTCGAAAAACAAAACCATTCCTTGGCTAACTTCCAACGGATTCAATCGATGGAGATTATTCGACGCTCCCCCTCGGGCAGGGTTTTACAGCTTAACGTCACCACCGACGCAGGAGTGGTGGAACTGCATAAAAACGAAGCTCGGAGCGCCTTTAAGGCTCCCCGGAGCACCTTATTTTATTTAGAGCCAATTCTAGACCAGCAAAAGCGATTGCAGGGGTACGCCTTTGTCGGGGGAGGCTTTGGTCATGGAGTGGGTCTCAGTCAATTTGGCTCCTATAAACTCGCCCAACTGGGCTGGAGCGCCGATAAGATTTTAAGTTTTTATTATCCCGGAGCCAAGGTTCAAGTTTTGAACGAAAGCATTATTTTTTGGCAAGAGCCAGATCGTTAAATAAGTTTTCACCATTTGTGTCGGCGCCCAGTAGCTCGAACTCGCGTGAGGGATTATTGATCCCACATGCTTTGGTAGGCTATCTCCATGTGGCGGGTAAAGATTTCCCCTTGCCAGAGCGGCGCTGTCTCTCGGGCCGCTAGGAGTCGCGTCCGAATCCATTGTCTTAACTCTGTTTCTCGTCCTAGCCGCGTTCCCCACTCCACATATTCCCGATCTGTCCACGCGACCCCTTCTCTAACGCCGACCTGTCGCAGAAAGGCATAACTATTACGGGCAGAGAATTGTTCTCCTACTCGCGTCACTAAGGGGACGCCCATCCAGAGGGTCTCTAGGGTCGTGGTGGCGCCGTTGTAGGGATAGGTGTCAAGGACGACGTCCGCCAGCGCCAAATTGGCCCGGTGGGTTTCTTCGTCGGGGTCGGCGGGGAGAAAATAGAGGCGCTGGGGATCGACGCCCAGGGTTTGGGCGGTCGCCAGAATTCGTTGCCGGAGTAAGTCGTTATCCTTGCCGCCCTTAATCAGGAAAACGCTCTGGGGAACTTGACGGAGAATTTCCAACTGTAGGCGCAAAATCTGGGGATTAAATTTGATTTTATTTTGGACGCTGAGGTAAATCACCGCCTCCTCGGCTAAACCTAAACTGTCTCGGCTTAAACTGGCGGCGCCGACTTCAAAACCGTCCAGGGCGAGGTAGGTTTGGGGCAAGCGCCAAAGGGTTTCGCGATAATAGTCTTGGGCGTCCGGCGGAATGACGTGGGGATCGACGATAAAGTAGTCAATGGCGGGCAAACCGGAGGCGTCGGAACCTAACCAAGAAACTTGGAGAGGAGCGGGTTTATGGGCCAGAACCTGGGCGGTGATATTGTGAGTGAGACCGTCAAGATCTACGAGAATTTGGATTTGATCCGCTTGAATTTGACGAATAACGTCCTGAGCGTCCCGACCAAAATGATAGGATTTTTTAACATAGGGATAGATCCAATTTTCTGTTAGTTCATCGGCTTCTTGCGTTATTAAGTAGACGTAAATTTCAAAGCGTTCCGAGTCATGGTAACGAAACAGCCAACGGGATAGCCAGCCGACGGAATGGCGCCGGAGGGTATGAGCGATATAGCCAATTCTTCGCAAAGGCTGTCGTCTTAAATTTAAGTCTAGAGAACAGGGAATCGGCGCTGTATTGCTTTGGAAAATTTGAGCGGTGTGGTTGAGATAGCGCCGAATTTTTCCAGGATTATCAACTCGATAGAGGAGGACGAAAGCTAGGGCCCAAAAACGGGAAAGTAAAAAATCGTCTAAAATCGGCTTGGGAGAAGTTAAAAGCAATTCTAAAGAGGATTCAAAAGCTTCGACTAATTGCTCTACAGCTTGCCAGTCATTGCCCGCTAAAAAAGCCGAGAGCAGGCGAGATAAGAAATAGCATTTCAGCGCCGGTTGTCCTTCCGCTAGAGCTAACTTATCCCATAAAACCCGGGCCGTCGCAATTAAATTTTCCTGATCTCCTCTCAGTCCGTAATATTTAATTAAATCATTGAGTAAATAGAGGTTATCCGGCAAAAACTCAAGGCAAATCTTAGCGATATGAATAGCGTAGCGAAAAATCCTTCGGTCGTAGGCCATGCTATTCGCCACCGCCATTACCGGCGTCAGCCAGTCAGTTCCCTGAAGATGGGGAATGGCCGCGGCTAAAATATCTAGGGAAAGGGGAGCGGGAAAACTTAAAACGGCGCTGAGAGCTTCTTGTAATAAGGCGGGAGCAATAGTTCCTATTTTAGCTTTTTGCAACGCTTCCACTAAGTTTAAGTTTTCTAAAAGCTCAGGGTCATACTGATTTAACCGCAGATCTAGGATTGACAACCGTAAAATATTGTCCGCGTCTTCCGGCGCTAAACTGAACAATTGCTCCCGCAGGCGCCGAGCCAGAGCGAATTCCCCCTTTTCTTCCCGGCGCCGGGCTTCGTTTTCTAAAACGCTTTCTAGGGTGACGGCGCTCTCAACTGCTCCGCTTTCCCATTTCTGGGTTAAACCAGCCCACCAACAGCCCTCCGCCGTTTCTACATGTCCCGCCAAAAAATGAGCCAATCCTAGGAGCCAATAAGCGCCGAGATCCTGGGGAAATTCGGTTAAATGTCGGCTCAGTAAATCAATCGCCTGGGCGTAGTCGTCCCGAGCCAAATCGGCTTGAGTTTGAGAAAAAAGTAGATTTTGATCTAACGTCATAATTATAGGCGTTGACAGATTTATGAGATACGGGCCGCGAGCCTCCGATGATACTCCGGGTATCACTAGCCCCAGCCCTCTAGTTAAGCGTTTTACAATTAAAGCTTTCCTCCAGTCGAGAGAATGCCAGCCTAGGTTCCTAAAGAATCAGAAAACTGAGCGCAATTCAGTGACCCATTAATCGGGAAAACTTTCGAGTCAAGCGCCGACTAAGGGAGGGACTAAAAATAGTATTTTGAGTGTAACGATCCGCCTCGCCATTTCGCAAAATAAAGGGGGGATGACGCAGGGGAAAATGGATCTCTTTAGTCGGTAAATTAGCTAAAGGATGCCTCTCCTGAACGGTATTACTAGCGTCGGCGCCGAAACCAATATTACTGACTAAATTAACGCTAGGAAGGATATTTAAAAAACTTTGCAACCATCCGCTTAGCGTCCAGCGATAATCCCAAGCCTGAATTTGACCGTCATAAACTTGCTGAAAAATATTTTCCCAATAGTTGAGCGCCTGAGGCTCTTCTAAAATCGAGCTTAATAAATGTTGATCCCGCACTTGGGGCCAATGGGTCATGTCCATATCAAAATATTGCCAAGCTCGACGCCAGGTAGCCCAACCCCAGGAGTGGTGGTAGCGAGAAAAGTAGTAACTCTCGGAACAAGACGGTTGGATGGGCTGAAAGTTATTCCCCGATATTGCGCCAATCCGTTGGTCTTGAGCGTAACGCTCTAGCAATTCTTCGCAGAAAGGGAAAAAACTGGGATGGGGCAGACAATCGTCCTCAAGAATAATCGCCTGCTCCACTTGCTTAAAGACCCAATCTAGACCCGTTGATACCCGACGAAAAACCCCCAAATTCGATTCGCTGTAATTTTTATAAAGTTCGCAATCCCAATCGATGGTTTCCAGCAGTTGGCGGGTTTCCTGAGATTTTTCAATTTCACCCATCGCTGACGCTCTAGGGGCGTCAGCAATAACAAAGAGGGTTCTCGGTTTTACCTGACGAAGCGCGTCTAAGACTTTAGCCGTAGTTTGGGGGCGCCGGAAAATAATTAAAACGACGGGAGTTTTCATAAAATAAAAAGGTGTACAATGGCCAAAAGATTAAGGTAGCAACCAATGGGAGAGATCTCGGTTCAACAACTGTTGCAGTTTTAAGATATCTTCTTTGTAATCATTGATGAGCTGAGCTTTGACATCTTGACCAAGTAAAGTACTTTTGGCAGGTTTATCCAACTTTTTTATGGATTTGAAGATTCTTGTTCTCAGCGAAGGCGGAATAAGTTGTTGAACAGCTTCTCGATTTTTTTCCTTGAGTTTGATGAGAGAGTTGAGAAATGGCCCTGTGGGCGATTCTGTAATGTTATAGCGCTTCTCTACATTAGACTCAAAATCAGGATTAACCTCTAAAAATTTAAAGATGTCAGAGAGTACTGACTGGCAATCAGATTTGTAATCTTCATATAAGATAACCTTGATTTGCTCTGAGTTAAATAGTTTAAAGTAATTTTTAAGTTTTTGATAGTAGAATCCCTGACTTTTATAACGCCAGAAGTATTCCCAGTTGTTTATAATTCTTTTCTGTTCAATTTTCAAGGCTTCAGAAAAATTATAAAGATTTTCTCTTCTTGCAGACAGCAAATGACAGAAATTAGAATGAGCGCGCTCCGAAGGATTTCTTAAAATGACAATAATTTTGACATTAGGAAGTAGTTTGTATATGTTTTTAGCACTGTTTTCATAGTAGAGATAGCAGGGAGAGATTTCCCCAATAGCCTTTTCGTTAGCGCACTCGGAGAAGAGATTTTTATAGGCCTCCAAATTTGTAATAACGTGAGAATTGGCTTCTTGATCTCCTTTCCCGTTAAATACAAGATCCCTTTGATTCCAAAATGAAAAAAATTTAGGTTCCAGAAGAGGACTCATATAAATTTCTGGATGCTCTTTTAGATAGTAATAAAGCGATGTTGTTCCTGATTTTGCAGCTCCGATGACTAAGAAATTGGGTAGCATTGTGATTTTCAGCTTAGTTTTGTGGAATTTTTTGGGATCTTGTGGGTTTACTATGCTTGACAAAATAACGTTTTATGGAATGGAGCAGATTCGAGCGCAGTCTCGCCTCAAAATGTAATCCTTGTTACAAAACCATATGCAAGCCTCAAGACCCATTTTTGGGACAGAACTAATTTGTGGATATCTAGTTTAAGAGCCGCCGAAGGAGCGGTTTATCAAGTCAGTCTAGATATTTTATAGACTGGAGCCAAGAGTAGCATCATAATATATCCTGATGGTTCAACTGGAGGCGCTGGTGTAAAATTTGAGGGCAAATCGCCAGAAATAATGGGAGAGGCAGAGTAAGAGTAGGGCTAGGATAAAGGCGATTAACAAAACCCCAAGCTTAAGTTTCCCCAGCATCGCCTCAGCGGGCACCGTCGTCAAGAAGGCCACGGGGATAATAACGGTAAAAAAGAGCCGGTAGAGGGGAGGATAGGCCGCCATGGGATAGCGCCCCGCTTCCAGGAGACCCCGCAAAACCTCTGTGACATTGTAGATCTTGACAAACCAGATACTGGTGGCGCCGAGCATAAACCATAAACTATAGAGACTAACGGCGCCGCAGAGGAGCAGAAAGAAGCCGAGGAATAAATGGAGAGCGTTGAGATTTAGGGTATAACTGGCGTAAGCGATCAGCAGAAATCCTAACAGGAAATCCGGCAGACCCCAGGGTGAGAGAATCCGCCCCGAGAGCCAGAACTGACTGCTGACGGGTTTAAGTAGGACAAAATCTAGAGTTCCTTTTTCCACATACTCCACAATCCGGTTCAGGTTGGGAATGAACAGCGCCGCCGCTAGACCTTGAAAAATAGTGAAGAGTCCTAGAACTAACAACGCTTCTTGCCAGCTCCAACCTTGGAAACTATAGCCGGTTCGATAAAAAAGGAATAAGCTAAAGAGGCTCCCCGCTAAGTTGGCCAGACTGCTGAAGCTGGCTAAAACAAAGTTAAGCCGGTATTCCAGTTCTGCGGCCAGCGCCGTTTGCCAGAACAGACCCAAAAGTTTGCCGTAGCCCGGGAGGGAGAGGGCCATCCTGCCAGTTCTAAAGAGAGTGAGGACGCCCCAGATTGTAACCCCTTCGGCGCTGTTGGGCAAGGGAGCCGCGCTAAACCTATAGACAAAACTCTATCTAGAGCCTGATTTTGTCTGATACCGCCCCTCCCCCATCTCTCCCTTTTTGCCCTAAAGTAAGACCTATTACCACAAATCAAGCCTCTCTCTTAACCGAGAATCCCCATTGAACTGAGGAGATCAATAGACCTATGCCTGAGCTTGCCGTCCGCCCCGACCTAGACTATACCAGCGCCGTTTATAAAGACGCCTACAGCCGTATCAACGCCATTGTCATTGAAGGGGAGCAGGAAGCCCACAACAACTATCAGCAGATGGCGGCCCTTCTGCCGGATCATCAAGGCGAGCTAGAGCGCCTGGCGAAGATGGAGGCGCGGCATATGAAAGGCTTCCAGTCCTGCGGCAGAAACCTGAGCGTCACCGCGGATATGCCCTACGCCAAGGAATTTTTCAGCGGTCTCCACAGCAATTTTCAGAACGCCTTGGCGGAAGGCAAGATCGTCACCTGTTTGCTGATCCAGGCGCTAATTATCGAAGCCTTCGCCATCGCCGCCTACAATATCTATATTCCTGTGGCCGACGACTTTGCCCGCAAAATCACCGAGGGCGTGGTCAAGGACGAGTATACCCACCTCAACTTTGGCGAAGAATGGCTCAAAGCCAACTTTGAAACCGCTAAAGATGAACTGGAAGAAGCGAACAAAGCTAACCTCCCCTTAGTTTGGCGGATGCTCAACCAAGTTCAGGAAGACGCCCGCGTCCTTGGGATGGAGAAAGAAGCCCTGGTGGAGGACTTCATGATCAGCTACGGCGAGGCGCTGAGCAACATTGGCTTTAGCACTCGGGAAATCATGCGCATGTCCGCCTATGGTTTAACGGCCGCCTAAGACCGAACTCTGCGGTGTGGGCATAAGCGTCAGAATCCCCCCTAACCCCCCTTGGAAACTACCGTGTATACACAAGCCCCCCTAACCCCCCTTGGAAAGGGGGGAACCGGCCTTCAAAGTCCCCCTTGTAAAGGGGGATTTAGGGGGATCAAATCCAAAACTTAGGTCTTTAGCCAAGATCTGTGTACACGGTAGCTGGGAAACGGGGGAACCGGCTTCAAGGTTCCCCAGAATTGGGGGAGTTGGGGGGCAAGCAGTCTTGCGGTAACCCGTTGAAACCTATTGCGTCGGTAGTTTTCTGCTTTTGTGCCATACTGTTAAAGCCTCTTTGCCCCCTGACCCTCTCTTTCCTAGGATTTTTAAGCGCCCTCAATGTTTGGACTTATCGGCCATTTAACTAGTCTAGAGTACGCCCAATCCGTCGCCCAGGATCTCGGCTATCCTGAGTACGCCGACCAAGGTCTAGACTTTTGGTGTTCCGCGCCTCCTCAAGTGGTCGATAGTTTTCAAGTCAAAAGCGTCACCGGTCAAGTCATTAGCGGTAAATATATCGAGTCCTGCTTTCTGCCGGAAATGTTAGTCAACCGGCGCGTTAAGGCCGCCATTCGCAAAGTGTTGAACGCCATGGCGCTGGCCCAAAAAAGCGACATTAACATCACGGCGCTGGGGGGGTTTTCCTCCATTATTTTTGAAGAATTTAACCTCAAAGACAACGCCCAAGTGCGGAATGTGGAACTGGACTTTAGCCGCTTTACCACCGGCAACACCCACACAGCCTATATCATCTGCCAGCAGGTGGAGAAAGGCGCCGCTTTACTGGGCCTTGATTTGAGCCAAGCCACTATCGCCGTCTGCGGCGCCACGGGGGATATTGGGAGCGGCGTCTGTCGATGGCTGACCCAAAAGCGGGACGCGGGGGAATTATTGTTAATCGCCCGTAATCGGGAGCGTTTGGAAAACCTGCAAACAGAACTGAGCCGGGGAAAAATTTGCGACCTCAAAGAAGCTTTGCCCCAGGCGGATATTATCGTTTGGGTGGCGAGCCTGCCTAAAGGGATTGAAATTGAAATCGAGTCCCTGAAAAATCCCTGTCTAATTATTGACGGCGGCTATCCCAAGAATTTGGACAGCGCCTTTAACGCGCCGGGGGTAACCATCTTGAAAGGCGGCATTGTGGAACATTCCCTAGATATTGATTGGCAGATCATGAAAATTGTCAGCATGGATATTCCTTCTCGCCAGATGTTCGCCTGTTTCGCCGAGGCGATTCTCTTGGATTTTGAAGGCTGGCATACCAATTTTTCCTGGGGCCGAAATCAGATTAGCGTCGCTAAAATGGAGCAAATTGGCGAAGCGTCCCGCAAACACGGCTTTCGTCCCCTCCTCACCCTCTGACGGCGACCTACCCCCTTTCCCCTTCCTCCGATGAGTAATGCTTCTGAACTGCGCCATGTCCTCGTCATCGAAGACCAGAAATCCCGTCGCATTGTCCCCCTCACGGAAAACACCTACGACCTAGGACGAGACCCCACCAGCGCCATTCCTATCTACGACCGTCAGGTGTCCCGCCACCACGCCACCCTCCTGCGGGTCAACGATTACCAGAATCAGCATTTCACTTACCGGATTATCGACGGCAATCTTCAGGGCAAAAGAAGCACTAACGGTATTTTAGTCAACGGGCAATATTGCCTCTCCCACGAGTTAAAACACGGAGACGAGGTGCGCTTTGGCAGTAAATCCAAAGCGAATTATCAAGTCGTCAATCTGGATACCGAGTCGGGCTTCGATTCCGTTGCTGACGACCCTTTGTCTAGCGCTCTAGAGGGCGGTTTTTTTCCCGGCCCCCAGAACTTTGACTCCGAAGCGGAGGAATCCGCTTTTTCCACCGCCATTATTTATCAAGACGCCCCGGCGCCGACCTCCGACGACCTGAAACATCCCACCCAGCAGGACAGTTTTCAGTCCGCCTTGGCCCAATTTAGTCCCCAGGCGATTATCGAACTGACTCCCCAGGGTAAAATCGCCTACGCCAACCCGGCGGCGCTGGCCCTCTTTCCCGATTTAAACAGCGCCCAGGGGCAACATCCCCTTTTTGCGGGGATTTTAAATCTTTCCCCCGGACTTTCCGGCGCTTCGGTGGAGCGGGAAATGACCCTGGGGGGGCGTATTTTTCAGCAGTATGTTTCGGTGCGAAACAATCAACTGATCTGTTGCTATTGCCATGAGATTACGGAGCAACGTCTTCTAGAGCAACGGCACAACCAACTGGAAAAACAACTGCAACTCTACCGCCAGTCTATTCAGGAAGGTCTGGTCATTATCGACGCGGACACCAAAAATATCTTGGACGCCAGCCCCAGTTATTGCCAACTGCTGGGCTACGATTTATCGGAAATCACCCGTTTAAACCTTTACCAATTGGTCAGCGGGGACCGAGAAAGTATCAACGCTTCCCTAGCGCCGCTACAATCCCAGACGGCCTTAACCCTAGAGGCGGAGCATCGTCGGGCCGACGGCGGTTTAATTCCCGTCTTGATTCAGGGACACCGTCAGGTTTGGAATCAAGTTCCTGTATATTGCTTGACGGTGAGCGACCGGCGGGAGCAGGAAATCCAGGCGGAGCGCCTGCAAACCCTCCGGTTGCATCATCCCATTACGGAACTGCCTAACCGGCTGTTTATCGAGCAACAACTCCAGTTGGCGTTTAGCCACGCCCAACATCACAATCATCCTTTGGCGGCGATGTTGATCCACCTGGAAACCTTGAAGGCCATTAACCAAGCCTACGGGCACTCCGCCGGAGACGAGGCGCTAAAGGCTTTTTACCGTCTGCTCCAGGCTTGCGTCCGGGAAGGGGATCAAGTTGGGCACTGGGGCGGGGCCGTATTCGCCGTCATCCTCGCCCAAATTAAAAATCCCCAGGACACCCTGAAACTGGCGGAGCGGATTTTTGAGCAGTTACAAGCGCCGTTAGTGATTGATAAACGACCCCTGAGTTTAAGTTGCAACTTGGGCATCGCGGTCTATCCCAGCGACGGCGAGACTCCGGCGGCTTTATTGACCCACGCTGAAGCGGCTTTGCAAAAGGGGCGGCTGGAGAGCCATAACCAGTACCAATTTTATAACGCCAGCTATACCCAGGAAGCCGTGGCTCGGGTGCGCTTAGGCTCTCTCCTCGAACAGGCGCTGGTTCGCAAACAACTGAATTTGGTCTATCAACCCCAGATTGATCTTCAAACCGGCAAGGTGGTGGGGCTAGAGGCTCTCCTACGGTGGGAGCACCCGGAGGTGGGGTTTGTGCCCCCGGCGAAAATTATTCCCCTGGCGGCCCAGAGTAATTTGATTTTTGAGTTGGGGGAATGGATTCTCAAAACCGCCGCCCAACAGGCGCTAGCTTGGCAAAAAGAAGGTCTGCCGCCTCTGCCGTTGGGGGTTAATCTCTGCGAGCGGGAATTTTATCGAACCGAAGTCGCGGCCTTTATTGGTCGAGTCTTGGCGGAGACGGGGCTGGATCCTCAGTGGTTGGAAATCGAAGTTACGGAAGCGACCCTGCGGCATAATCCTCAACAGGCGAAGAAAAACTTGGGGGATCTCCGCAATTTAGGCGCGGGCATCGCTCTGGACGACTTTGGCACCGGCCACACCGCCCTGGGTTTTATCAGTCAATTTCCGCTCCAAACCTTGAAAATTGACCAGCGCCTGATTCGCAACCTGCGGGGCACTCCCACCCAGTTGGCGCTGATTAGCTCCCTGCTGGCGTTTAGCCAAGGCTACCAGTACCGTCTGGTGGCGGAGGGCGTGGAGACTGAAGACCAATTAAATTGGTTGCGTCAGTGCCACTGTCCCCAAGCTCAGGGGTTCTGGTTTAGCGAACCCCTTCGAGCCAAGGAGATGGGGCAGTTTTTACAGCGTCAGCTTTAGCGGGTCGCTTGGGCCGCGATTTGCGGGCGCTCCGCCACGGTCTGCTCCTCTACCAGATTCGCTAGCGCCATTTGCAGGTGGGGGCCGGCGTCCACCGCCACCCAGCCTTGGGGAGTCAGATGGCGCCACTCAAAGTGGAGGTGAGGCCCGGTGGAGTAACCGGTGCTCCCGACCCGACCGATAATTTCGCCCTGTCGGACTTCTTGACCGGGTTGGACAAAAATTTCCGAAAGGTGAGCGTAGCGGGATTCTTGAACGCCGTCGAGGTGACGGATGGTCACCATCAAGCCGTAGCCCCCCGACCAATCCGCCAGAGCGACTTGACCGGAGTAGGCCGCCACCACGGGAGCGCCGAGGGGAGCGGCGATATCGGTGCCCTGGTGCATACGGCCGACGCCGCTAATGGGATGAATACGCCAGCCAAAATCAGAGCTGATGGGCGCGGCTTGGGCGATGGGGAACCGCAAATCCGTGTTCTGGCTTGGGGCGGGGTCTAGCGTTGTTTGGCGAAGCCGAGTGGAGCGGCTGTAGTCCGGCAGGGGGGCGAGGGCGATACGAATGCCTCGCTGGGCCATGGGCGCCAGACTAAACACTTCTCCGGCGGGGCCGTCGTCGGTTCGGAGCGCCGAGGGACGGTAGCGGTGGGTTCCCAGGGCGAGGGGTTTCAGGGGAGAAAAGGATTGGGGGGCCCGGGCGATAAGGCTTCGGGGAGAAACCGAGGGGCGGCGGGCCAGCCGCTGGGCCCGGGGCGCTAAAGCGGGAGCGGGTCGAGACTCCGCGGCGGGGCGGGAGCGCCGTTCGGAGAAGACAACGGCGGATTCGACTTCCAGTCGTTGGGGCGCGGTTCTGACAAAGGAGCTGGGGTCAACGTATTGGTTTTTACCCTGGGGCGTCTCCCGCGCAGGAGATTGGAGGGAAATTTTCGGCGCCGCTAGGGGCGCGACGGAAGCCGGAGCGCTTTTCCGACGCAGGGGCGTAAAGCTAGGCTGAACCTCCGCCCTAGGCTCCTGAATCGGCGCGGAAGGCTCCGGGATCTCCGGCGTCGTTAGGGTTTCTTCCGTGAACGCCGGCAAACCCCAGCCGCCGACTCCGACCGCGAGAACGCCGCTGAGAAGGCGCCGGCCCGGTCGGCTGAATAATCGCTCTGTTGCGAGCACCATAACCACATCCTCACTCAAAAAACAAAGTAACGGGGCTGAATGTTGACGTTTTAATGGGGCTGACGGAGGGAAATCTTCCCGTCTCCCAACGCTTGGGGGATTCTAGCATAAGATTTATCCCCGTTTATAATTAGGGCACTCCGTTTCTTGGTCAGGAAAACCCCCGATGCCCGTCGCCCCCGAGCGTTTAATCACCCCCCAGGTTCACAAGCCCGCCCGTTATCTCGGCAACGAACACGGCGCCGTTCATAAGGATTGGGAAAGCGCCGCCGTCCGTTGGGCGCTGACCTACCCGGAGGTGTACGAAGTCGGCTCCTCCAATTTGGGGCACATTATCCTCTACAGCATTGTCAACGCCCAACCCCGGCAACTCTGCGACCGGGCCTACCTGCCGGGCGCGGATCTCGGCGCCCGACTGCGGGAAACGGAGACGCCCCTGTTTGCCCTAGAGTCGAAAAGATTCCTGTTGGACTTTGATATTTTGGGCTTTAGCCTCAGTTACGAACTGGGGGCGACCAATATTCTGGAAATGTTGAGCTTGGCCCAAATTCCCCTGACCTGGGCCCGGCGCCGGGAAGGTAATTATCCCCTCATTTTCGCCGGGGGCCAGACCGCCACCTCCAACCCGGAACCCTACGCCGACTTTTTCGACTTTTTCGCCCTGGGGGACGGGGAAGAATTGTTACCGGAAATTGGGCTGGTGTTGGAGGAAGGCAAAGCGGCGGGGTTAAGCCGGGAGGAACTGCTCTTAGATCTGGCCCAGATTCCGGGGGTTTACGCGCCTTGTTTCTACGACGCGACCGAGGACGGCTCGGTTCTGCCTAATCGCCCCGAGGTTCCGCCCCGGATTTTGCGGCGGGCGGCGACGCCGATCCCCCACTACTCCATCGGTCTGACGCCCTACGTGGAAACCGTCCACGACCGCCTCACGGTGGAAATTCGTCGGGGTTGCACCCGGGGTTGCCGCTTTTGCCAACCGGGGATGTTGACCCGCCCGGCCCGGGACGCGGCGCCGGAGGCGGTGATTGAAACTATTGAACGGGGCATTCGGGAGACGGGCTACAACGAGTTTTCCCTCCTCTCCCTCAGTTGTTCCGACTATTTGGCGCTGCCGGCGGTGGGCATTGAAATCCGCAACCGTCTCCAGCGGGAAAATATTAGCCTTTCCCTCCCCAGTCAACGGGTGGACCGCTTTGACGAAAATATCGCCCATATTTTGGGGGGCAACCGTCAGGGTAGTTTAACCTTCGCGCCGGAGGCCGGCACCCAGCGCCTACGGGACGTCATTAATAAGGGTCTCACCAACGAGGAGCTTCTGCGGGGGATCAAAACGGCGGCGGAGCAGGGTTGGGACAAAATTAAGCTCTACTTTATGATCGGCCTGCCGGGGGAAACGGACGTCGACGTCCTGGGCATCGCCGAAACTGTGCGCTGGCTCCGCTCGGAATGTCGTCTGCCCAAACGGAAACCCCTGTCTTTTAACCTCACCATTTCCAACTTCACCCCCAAACCCCACACCCCCTTCCAATGGCACTCCGTTTCCACGGCGGAATTTATCCGCAAGCAGAATTTGCTCCGGGAAGCCTTCCGGGATCTGCGGAACGTGAAAGTCAACTATACCGATGTCCGCATCTCCGCCATGGAGGATTTTGTGGGCCGGGGCGACCGGCGTCTCGGCCGGGTCATCCAGCGGGCCTGGGAACTGGGCGCCGGCATGGACGCCTGGTGGGATAACCTCGACCGGGCCTTCGGCGCCTGGGAGGAAGCCATTAACGAATCCGGTTTAACGGGGCAGTATCGCAATATTGAACAGGGAAATTTATTTCAAGGAGAAAACCTCTATCAAGGGCCCTTACCTTGGGATCACTTGGATACGGGCATTAGTAAACAATGGTTGCTAGAGGATTTACAAAAAGCCTTAGAAGCCGCCACCGTCCCCGACTGTTCCTTTGAGGGGTGTTCCCACTGCGGCGTCTGCGGCGCCGAGTTTGGCCATAACGTCATTGTCCCGCCTCTACCTATTCCCGTTTTCCAAGGGGACTTCCAACCGCCCCAAAATCGGGTTCAGCGCCTACGGATTTGGTTTGGCAAACAGGGAGACATGGCGCTGGTTAGCCATTTGGATCTAGTGCGACTCTTTGACCGTTTAGTCCGTCGCGCCGCCTTACCTATCGCCTTTACGGGAGGCTTCCATCCCGGCCCCCGCATCGCCATCGCCAGCGCCTTGCCCCTGGGATTCACCAGTAGCGGCGAAATCGCCGATTTTGAACTGACGGAGCGTTTGGAGTTAGAAGACTTTCAACGGCGCTTGGCGGAAGCGTTACCGCCGGATCTGCCCCTCTACCGGGTGGAGGAAGTCCCGGTCAACGCCCCTTCCGGGGCCCAACAGATTACGACCGCGACCTACCGCTTAACCCTGGAGAGCGAAACGGCCTACTCTTTGGCTCAGTGGCAAGCCGCGGCGGCGGAGATTCTGGCTCAAACCGAGATTCCCTGGACTCGGACGACGAAATCCGGCAAAACCGTGGACTTTAATCTGCGGGAGCAATTGCTGAGTTTAATCCTAGATCCTGAAACTCCAGATCCCGCGGCCCAGATTACCCTCCATTACCAAGGCTCCTGTCGCAACGACGGCGCTCAACTCCGTCCGGCCCAAGTGTTAACCCTGTTAGAACGGGCCTTAAATACCGAGGGAACGCTCCATCTCGGCGCCGCTCATCGTCAAGCTCTGGGTTTAGAGGCATTTTAAAAAAATAGTCCCCACTGTTTTAAGGAGACTGACGTCTATGACTTCCCGGCGGAGCCTACGGCCAGAACTAGGGCGGGGCTGTATTATCGTCAAGAGATTGGGGTCAAGTATGATAGTCTGATTGCCAACGGAGTTCAGGGTCAAGACGCTATCTTAAGGGGCGCAAGAGTCTTTAGCCCCTTTTTGGGTTCTCAGCTTCGCCAATCCTCATTTCCCGCTTTATACCAACGTTTTAATAGCATCCGAATGACCAGCACTCTTTCTCCCGACCAAGTCCATCAAATCGTCCATAACCTCCACCACGACCCCTTCGCCATTCTCGGCAGTCATCCCCTGGAGGAGAACGGCGCCGTTAAACAATGGGTCATTCGGGCTTATCTTCCCACCGCCAGCGCCGCCTGGGCGATTATTCCCAACCTCCGGCAGGAACGCCCGATGGAGTCGGTTCACCATCCCCATTTTTTTGAATGTCGGGTGGACGCGGAGGAGGTCAGCAATTATCAGTTAAAAATCCAGGAAGGGGAACACCAACGGGTCATCTACGACCCCTACGCCTTTAAGTCCCACAAACTGACGGACTTCGACCTCCACGTCTTTGGCGAAGGGAATCACCACCGCATTTACGAAAAACTCGGCGCTCATTTGATGGAAGTGGAGGGCGTGCGGGGGGTCTACTTCGCCGTCTGGGCCCCCAACGCCCGCAATGTTTCCGTCCTTGGGGACTTTAACCAATGGGACGGGCGTCTGCACCAGATGCGGAAGATTAATAACATGGTCTGGGAACTCTTTATCCCAGAATTGACCGTCGGCGCGAAGTATAAATACGAGATCAAAAACTGGGACGGTCATATTTACGAAAAATCCGACCCCTACGGCTTCCAACAGGAACCCCGGCCGAAAACGGCGTCCATCGTGGCGGATCTGGATCAATACCCGTGGAAAGACCAGGACTGGCTGGAGCAGCGCCGCAACAGCGACCCCCTGAGAAAGCCCATTTCCGTCTATGAACTCCATCTGGGATCTTGGCTCCATACCTCGGCGGAAGAACCGGTTAAAACCCTGAAGGGGGAAGGAACCCCGGTGGAGGTGTCGGAATGGAACACCGGCGCGCGCTTTTTAAGCTACTACGAACTGGTGGATAAGCTGATTCCCTACGTTAAGGAAATGGGCTACACCCACATTGAGCTGTTGCCCATCGCCGAGCATCCCTTCGACGGCTCCTGGGGTTATCAAGTGACGGGCTACTACGCGCCCACCTCCCGCTACGGCAGTCCCGAAGATTTTATGTACTTTGTGGATCAGTGCCACGCCAACGGTATTGGGGTGATTGTGGACTGGGTGCCGGGGCATTTTCCCAAGGACGGCCACGGTCTGGCCTTTTTCGACGGCACTCACCTCTACGAGCACGGCGACCCCCGTAAGGGCGAGCACAAGGAGTGGGGAACTCTCGTTTTTAACTATGGTCGCAACGAAGTCCGCAATTTCCTCGTCGCCAACGTCCTCTTTTGGTTTGACAAGTACCACATCGACGGCATCCGAGTGGACGCCGTGGCCTCCATGCTTTATATGGACTACTGCCGGGAGAACGGCGAGTGGGTGGCCAACGAGTATGGCGGTCGGGAAAACCTAGAGGCGGCGGACTTTTTGCGTCAGGTCAATAGCGTTCTCTTTAGTTACTTTCCCGGCGCTCTCTCCATCGCCGAAGAGTCCACGTCTTGGCCCATGGTGTCCTGGCCCACCTACGTGGGGGGCTTAGGCTTTAACCTCAAGTGGAATATGGGCTGGATGCACGACATGTTGGATTACTTCAGCATGGATCCCTGGTTTCGTCAGTTCCACCAAAATAACGTCACCTTTAGTATGTGGTACCACCACAGCGAAAACTATATGTTGGCGCTCTCCCACGACGAGGTGGTTCACGGCAAGAGCAATATGCTGGGGAAAATGCCGGGGGACGAGTGGCAAAAATTCGCCAACGTGCGGGCGCTCTTTACCTATATGTTCACCCACCCCGGCAAGAAAACCATGTTTATGAGCATGGAGTTCGGCCAGTGGAGCGAGTGGAATGTCTGGGGGGATTTGGAATGGCATTTGTTGCAATACGCCCCTCACCAGCAATTAAAACGTTTCTTTACCGACTTAAACCAACTCTACCGCTCCGAGCCGGCGCTCCACAGCAACGACTTTGAAGAAGCGGGGTTCCAGTGGATCGACTGTAGCGACAACCGTCACAGCGTGGTGGCCTTTATCCGCCGGGGAGAAGACACCCGAGACTTCGCGTTGGTGGTCTGCAACTTTACCCCCCAGCCCCATAGCCATTACCGGGTGGGAGCGCCGGAGTCGGGTTTCTATACGGAAATCTTTAACAGCGACGCCCAGCCCTTCGGCGGTAGCAATATGGGGAACCTCGGCGGTAAATGGTCGGAGGATTGGGCTTTCCACGGCCAGCCCTATTCCTTGGATTTATGCCTGCCGCCCCTCGCCGTCCTGGTCTTTAAGCTCAACCGCCCCGAAGCGCCGACGACAGAAGAAGTCTAAGCCGATGCTCCACCCCTCCCCCGATCCCCTCTGGTTGCGGATTGTTTATCTCCTGCGCTGGCATAAACCGGCCGGGCGCCTGATCTTACTATTGCCGGCGCTGTGGGCTTTAGTTCTCGCCGGGGCGGGGCGACCGCCCCTAGGGTTAGTTCTGGTGGTGACCGTGGGAACCCTAGCCACCAGCGCCCTGGGCTGTGTCGTCAATGATTTCTGGGACCGGGACATCGATCCCCAGGTGGAGCGAACCAAGACCCGGCCCCTGGCGGCGAAAACCCTCTCCGTTCCGGTGGCGCTGGCGGTGGCGCTGATCGCGCTCCTTTGCGCCTTTGGTCTCAGTTTTTACCTGACTCCCCTCAGTTTTTGGCTCTGTTTCGGCGCCGCGCCGGTGATTGTCCTTTACCCTCTGGCTAAACGCTTTTTTCCAGTGCCTCAGTTGGTTCTATCCCTAGCCTGGGGTTTTGCCGTCCTGATTCCCTGGAGCGCCATCACTGGTTCCCTTAATGCCGCCGCTTGGGAACTCTGGGGCGCCGTCGTTCTCTGGACTTTAGGCTTTGACACCATCTACGCCCTAGCGGATCGGGAAGACGACCGCCGTTTGGGGGTCAACTCCAGCGCCCTCTTTTTTGGCGATTGGGCGGTCTGGGCCGTCGGCGCTTTTTTTCTGGCGACGGCTTTATTACTCGCCTATCTGGGTTGGCAACTGGCGCTCTCGCCTTTTTACTGGGGCGGGTTAACTCTCGCTGTCTTCGGTTGGGGGCGACAAATCTATCGTTTGCAACGTCCCGAGCCGGCGCCGGAATTATACGGACGACTCTTTGGGGAAAACGTTTGGTTAGGGTTTTTAATTCTGGGGGGCATGGCGCTGGGGTCAGTGATCAGTTAACAGATATCAGATATCAGTTATCACTGGCTGAAGGGAATCATGAACAGATTCCGGTGTGCGCCCCCTTTGCCAAGACTACGGTGTACACACAAGTGTCAAAACCCCCTCTAACTTCCCCTAGGTAAGGGGGAGAACTGGAAATTTTTGTTCCCTCCCCTTGTCAAGGGGAGGGCTAGGGAGGGGTTCTGGATAGCGTTTCACAAATTATTTGAGTTATGTGTATACGGTAGCCTTTGATGGGGAGAACCGACGTAAAAAAAGCCCCCCTTACCAAGGGGGGGTGGGGGTGATAACCCTTGAATTGCGTTCACCACTTATTTAGGCTTGCTAGAACAGGATGGGCGATCAGGGGTGATCAGGGGCGATGGCTTCTACTCTCTAGACTTGGGTAAAATTGAGGCTGTAGCATTTCCGCAGGACTGTCCCCATGACCGTCGCCACTTCTCCGCCAACTCTGAGTCAGGATCAATGTTTTGTTCTTCCCGGTCGCCACAGTTGGGAAGATTTTCAAGCGATCCAAGGCGCAATAGAGCAGAAGTCAGGTTTACGCATTACCTATCTAGACGGAGTGATTCAGTTCATGACCCTGGGGGAATACCATGAATCGATCAAAAGTATGATCGCCATTTTGTTAGGGATCTATTTTTGGCAAGAGGATATTGAATTTATTCCAGTGGGTAGCGCCACCCGGGAATCTAAGGAAAAATCCGTGTCCTTTGAGCCGGATGAATCCTATTATTTGGGGGAAAAGAAAGAGCATCCTGATTTGGCTATCGAGGTGAACGTAACCAGCGGCAGTCCCAAAAAACTAGAAAAATATCAACGGCTGGGCATTCGAGAGGTTTGGATGTGGCAAGATAACCGATTTTTAATTTACGCTTTAGAAGCAGAGGGTTACCAAGCCATGCCCAAGAGCCAATTACTGCCAGATTTGGATATCGCCCTGCTGGAGGAATGCGTCTTGACTCCCTCTCGGTTAGAAGCTATTCAAAAATTTACCGCTCAATAAAAACGCCGAGGACTGTCCCCATGACCGTCGCCACTTCTCCGCCAACTCTTACTGAAAATCAATATTTTGTCCTTCCGGGTCGCCACAGTTGGGAGGATTTTCAAGCGATTCAAGGCGCAATAGAGCAGAAGTCAGGGTTACGCATTACCTATCTAGACGGAGTGATTCAGTTCATGACCCTGGGAGAATACCACGAATCGATCAAAACCATCATCGGATTTTTAATCGAGTATTACTTGTTTACTCAAGGTATTGAATTTTTCCCGGTGGGTAGCGCCACTCGGGAATCTCAGGAAAAATCCGTGTCCTTTGAGCCGGATGAATCCTATTATTTGGGGGAAAAGAAAGAGCATCCTGATTTGGCTATCGAGGTGAACGTAACCAGCGGCAGTCCCAAAAAACTAGAAAAATATCAACGGCTGGGCATTCAAGAAGTTTGGATGTGGGAAGATAATCGATTTTTAATTTACGCGTTAGAGGACGAGGGTTATCAAGCTATGCCCAAGAGCCAATTACTCCCGGACTTGGACATCGCCCTGCTGGAGGAATGCGTCTTGACTCCCTCTCGGTTGGAAGCTATTCAAAAATTTACCGCTCGCTAAAAACGCTAATGAACGAGGCGGTGATTACCGGGCTGGCGCTAAGTTCCTGTCTCGGCACTCTAAATTCCACCTGGGAGGCGCTCCTCCGGGGGCAATCCGGGTTAAAACCGAGAGCGCCGTTCCCAGGCTTTGCCCCCTATCCCCTCGGTTTAATCCACCCGGCGCCGACCACTTTAGAGCAGTTAATTCCCCCTCTAGTGACGGCGGTTTTAGAAGACGCCGGTTTAGAAACCCCCCTAGAGTCTTGCGGGGTGGTCGTGGGATCCAGTCGGGGGTTTCAGTCCCAATGGGAGCGGTTTTTAACGCCCCCCTATCCGGTTATTCAGAACTGGTTAGCAACGCTTCCCCAACAGGCGGCGCTGTGGGTTCATCGCCTAATCGGGTCTCAAGAATTGGCGCTCTCCCCCATGGCGGCCTGCGCTTCGGGCTTGCAAGCCATCATTCAAGCCGCGGAATTGATCCGTCAGGGTCGGGTTTCCTTGGTCATCGCCGGCGGAGCGGAAGCGCCGATTACGCCCCTAACTCTAGCGGGCTTTCAGCAAATGGGCGCCTTGGCCTCTAAAGGCTGTTTTCCCTTTGATTTAAACCGAGAAGGATTAGCCCTAGGGGAAGGCGGCGCTCTGCTGGTGTTGGAAAGTCGGCGCTCGGCGCTGGCCCGCGGCGCCGGGATTTACGCCCGGATCGCGGGTTGGGGGCTAACCTGCGACGCTAGTCATGTGAGTCATCCGGCGCCGGAATTTGATCAAGCCAAGAACGCCGTCGTTAACGCGCTTCGTCAAGGCGGCGTTAAGCCGGAAGAGATTGATTTCATCCACGCCCACGGCACCGGCACCCGTCTTAACGACCAACGGGAAGGCTCCCTAATTCAGGCGCTGTTTCCCCCGAGCGTTGGAGTCTGGGCCAGCAAAGGCGCCACCGGCCACACCCTCGGCGCTTCCGGGGCCCTCGGCGCCGTCCTTAGTTGTCAGGCGTTACGGGCGGGAATTTTACCGCCGACGACAGGTTTAGAAAGACCGGAGTTTCCCCTCCGCTTCGGCCCTCGGCAAGGCCATTGGCGCCGGAGTTTGGTCTTTTGTTTTGGCTTTGGCGGACAGAACGCCGCTTTACTTTTAGAAGCCGATCGCGGAAACTATTCCTAGAAACCTCTCTTTGACTCGGAAGTTAAAGCCATGATGACAGAGCGTTGGACCGAAGAAATGCTAGATAAGCTAGCGGAAACCGTTGAACGAAACGCCGAAGCGATTCAGGCGCTACGAGAAGAAAGCAAAGAGCAAAGCATCCGTTTCGCCGCCTACCAGCAAGCGTCCCAGTGGGTCGTTAATCTCGCCTTTGGACTTCTGGCCACCGCCACCATCACCACCATTGTCAGCGCCGTGGTCAAACGCTAAAGCCCAGAGAGATGGGTTAACCTAGCCAAAAACCGCCTCAGTTTGGACGGAACCCATGCCAGAAACCCTGACCCTCCGCCTCCGGGGAATGCGTTGCGCCGCCTGCGCCGGCGCTATTGAGCGGGCGCTGAAAAAAGCGCCGGGGGTGACGGACTGCGAAGTGAATTTCGCCCTAGAGCGGGCCACCCTCCGCTACGACCCCACGCAAATCCAGCCGGAGGCTTTACAACAAGTTATAGAACGGGCGGGCTACAGCGCCGAGGTGGCGAGGCCGCACAACCCAGAAGAACCGCCGGAACCCTTTCCCTGGATGTTAACCGTCGCCCTAGGACTGGGGGGGCTACTTTTTGTCGGCGGGTTGCCCATGATGACGGGACTGCCTCTGCCTCCGGCTTTGATGGTTCTCCATCATCCCTGGACGCAGTTAATCCTAGCGACGCCGGTTCAATTCTGGTGCGGCGCTCAGTTCTATCGCGGCGCCTGGAAAGCGGCCCGGGTGGGGAGCGCCACCATGGATACCTTGGTGGCTTTGGGAACCACAGCGGCCTATGGCTATTCTCTCTTCGTCGCGTTCTTTCCCCAGGTCTTAATCCGTCAGGGACTCACAGCGGCGGTTTATTTTGAAGCCTCGGCGCTGATTATCGCCTTAATCCTCTTGGGGCGCTGGCTGGAAAAACGGGCCCGCCGGGCCGCCTCCCAGGCGATTCGAGAATTGTTGGAGCTACAACCGGCGGAAGCGTTAACGCGCCGGGGGGAAAGCTGGGTTCTAGCGCCGATTGAAACCCTCAAACTGGGGGACCTAGTTTTAGCCCGACCGGGGGAGAAAATTCCGGTGGACGGGGAAATTGTGGAGGGAGAATCCCTCGTAGACGAATCTTTGGTGACGGGGGAAAGCGCTCCTGTGGCCAAAGGCCCCGGCGCCGGGGTCATCGGCGCCACGGTCAATCAATCGGCGCCGTTGGTGATTCGAGCCACCCATCTGGGGGCGGATTCGGTTCTAGCCCAAATTATTCGTTTAGTGGAACAGGCCCAGGCCTCGAAAGCGCCGATTCAGGCGCTGGCGGATCGGATTACCCAATGGTTCGTGCCGGGGGTTTTGGGGATTGCGTTCCTGGCGTTAATCCTCTGGTGGACCATCGGCGGGAACCCGACCCTCGCCATTTTGACCTTCATCGAAGTTTTGATCATCGCTTGTCCCTGCGCCCTAGGCTTAGCCACGCCCCTCTCGATTATGGTGGGAACCGGCAAAGGCGCCGAGTTGGGGGTCTTAATCAAAGAAGCCGCCAGTTTGGAAAAAGCGGCCCAAATTACCGCGGTGGTGTTTGATAAAACCGGCACCCTAACGGAGGGCAAACCCGTGGTGACCCAGTTTTTAACCCGCCCCGGGGTTTCTCCCCGTCGCGCGTTGGAACTCCTTCAACAGGCCGCCTCCTTGGAGCGGTATTCTCCCCATCCCCTGGCCCAAGCCATTGTGAACTATGGAGAAAGTCAAGGCATCGAGCTTGTAGAGATTCAAGACTTTAGCTCCCGTCCCGGTTGGGGCGTGGAGGGACGGGTTCAGGGGCAATCAGCCCGGGTGGGAAGCTTGGAATGGTTTAACTTTCAGGAATGGGCCCAGACCCTCTGGGAAAGCGCCCGCCAGTGGGAGTTAGAGCGCCATACGGTGGTGGGATTGGCGGT
This sequence comes from Cyanobacteria bacterium RI_101, assembly GCA_016471375.1. Taxonomy (GTDB): domain Bacteria; phylum Cyanobacteriota; class Cyanobacteriia; order Cyanobacteriales; family Microcystaceae; genus Synechocystis. Next base: position 56,871 of record WGLZ01000046.1, on the reverse strand, counting down.
CGAGGGCGACCTGGAAGCCGTCTTCGCCCTCAAGGACGCCCTCAAACCCGGCGCCCCGGCGGTGATTCAGGCGCTCAAGAGGCAGGGGCTGAAACTCTACTTGTTAACTGGGGATAATCGAGCCACGGCCCAGGCCATCGCCGAAGAAGCGGGCATTCGTCAGGTCATCGCCGAAGTAAAACCGGCGGATAAAGTTCGGCAGATTCAACGCCTTCAAGCTCAAGGAGAACGGGTAGCCATGGTGGGGGACGGCGTCAACGACGCGCCGGCGCTGGCCCAAGCCGACGCGGGTTTGGCCATGGGCGCCGGAACTGACGCGGCCATTGCGGCCAGCGATATTACCCTGCTGGCGGGGGATTTACGGGGGATTTTGACGGCTCTGCAACTGAGTCGAGCGACGGTGGTTAATATTCGCCAAAATCTCTTTTTCGCCTTTCTCTACAACAGTCTCGGCATTCCCCTCGCCGCGGGCCTCTTTTATCCCCTTTTTGGCTGGTTGCTTAATCCCGTTTTCGCCGGCGCCGCCATGGCGCTGAGTTCCATTTCCGTGGTCTTGAACGCGCTCCGGTTGCGGCGCTTTCGGCCCCGTTTGCCTTAAGTTATGGTGAAAGCAATGGGTAGCGTAAACTGAGCAGACTTCAAATCTTAACATCGACTAGGTTAATTTACACTCAAAAACGTCAAGTTTCATCGATTTCATGTGATGAAAATAGCGTCGATTGGTAGCAATAAAAAGCGCCGTTTAGAAATAAAAACTCGCCGAGAGAAAAGGTCCATTAAAGTTTTCCGAGAAACCAAAAGCATCGCTCCCGCTACCATTTTGATAATTGATTTCATAAAAACGATAGCCCAATTGCAAAGACATATTTTCCCGCGCCCAATAATCCATGCCAAAGATTAAATTCCAACTGTAATTAGTCTCTCCGGCCATGCCAAAACCCGAATAATCCCCCCGCAACCACAGCGCCAGCGGATCCGAGAGTTGAAGGCTGACCTTGGCTCCCAGCAACGGTTCAAACCAGACTTTACCCGCTTGGTAAGTATTCCGCACCGCGCCTTCAATGTTGACAAGGGCGCTGGAAATTTGATAATTAATCGTGTCCTCTAGCTTGAGATTCAAGCTGTTCAGACGAGCGCCGACAATGGGTTGAAACCACAGGCGCGGAAAGGATAGCCCCGAGGGTTCTTTGGGTAAACCAGTTTGAGGCGTATCCCCCAAATTATAGGTTACCGCAAAATCATAAATACCCTGATTAAAATCAAGACTGCTGGTAACATCGTTGTTGACCTCCTGGGGGCCCCGATTGTCAATCAAGTTTTGAATGGAGTCGACTTTTGCTAGAGTTTGAGCCACTTGGGCTTCCTTGTCTTCTAGGGCGGTTTCTAGTTGTCGGAGAGGTTCGCTCTCCTCAATCCGGCGTAACTCCGCCACTTTTTGCCGGGTTGCCTGTAAGGTTTCCTGAATTTGCCGTAGATTTTGGCGGATCGGGTCGAGATTGGACGGATTACGCAAATTCTCCAGTTCCGCCTGTAGGTCTTGCAATTGATCCCGGTTTTTAACCGCGGCGCTGTTAAGGGCGATGGCCGCTTTAATTTTCTGATCCGGTTCTAGCCCAAAGCCGGACTCTCGCAAAGGGCCTAGGTATTCTATATTGGCGGCTAAAGTTTCTAACCTCTGCTCTTTTTGCGCCCACTCCTCCCGCAAGCTATCAATATTTTCCGCAACGGCCTGTAAGGACTCTAAATCTTGTCCTAGGATCTCCTTCAAGGTTTGAACTTTTTGGGTCAGCGCCTCCAATTGAGCGGCAATCTCAACGGTTTTTGCCTCTTTAACCTCTCGAAAACCTTGAATCTGCCGGTCGAGTTGATCGACAAATTCTCCTAGATTGGTATTAATCCCCCGACTTAAGAGGTAGTCCAAGGCGTTAGACCGACTGGCTATGCGAAGCTGAGTATTCGCGATGGAGCCTAGACTCGTATAATAGCCATCCACAATAAAGCCCCAGTTTCCTTTCCAAGCTTCCATTCTGGCGCTGGCCGTTACCTTTAGGGATTATAACAGGGAACCCAAGCCGAGGCGATAGTCCACCGTTCGACCCTTGACCGTGGCGCTGCCATAGACGCTCACAGGGACGGTGACGTAGGGCTGAAAGGTAAACCGCCAGTCATCGGGATTGTCCCGCCTTTGAAGCGACAAAGGCGCGTTGCCTTGAGAAGGGTCGGGAATGGGCGCCGGCGGGGCAACAAATCGCTGCGAAAGGAGCTTATCGGGCCCGGGGGAAGGGATGACCAGATCGGCGGCGCAGGCGCTTGTCGGGGTGGGAAAAGGTAAGGATTGGTCTTGTTCTAGCAGGGACTCGCTAGGCGCGACAATGTTAGTCAGCGGCTTAAATTCCGCGCAAGATTTGCCGACGGCAGTTATCGGAAGAATCGGAATGTCTTGGGCTAAGATAGGCGGAACGCTGAGGAGTAAACCGGGCGAAATTACCGTCCACTGAAGGAATAATCGCAAAGATTTAATCATGGCAATCTATTTTATGTCTATTGAGGGCAACTAAGATTACAAATAAATTGCCCCTTAAATTGACAAGACATGAAGACAAGGAGCGATCGCTTTCTAAAATTTTTTCATAAAAAGCGACCGCAAAGTCTTAGGACATTAATTTGATTCTTACTACCCTACTACCCTTTTACCTTTTCAACGGCAGGGGGCGTCCAGGTCGGGTTGTTAGTGGGTAAAATCGATGGCGGTTTTTCATTGGGCCAATAAAGACGCATCATTAAAATAAAGTCATCTTTCGGCGCCGGCAACCAGTTAGATTTTGGAACATTTGTTGGTTGCTGATGAGCAAAATAAAGATCCAGCGAGCCATCGGCATTATATTGCAGATTATTGCGAGGACTAAGGGTGAGTTTATTGAGGGGATTGGGATAAAAATAGTAGTCTTTGTCATACATTGTAATTGACCAAAACCCATCTACCGGCGGAGTCTGCCCTTTTTTGAAGCTCATTTTGTAAACATTGCTTCCCGACAAGGGCTGACCCGTCCCATCCACTTTCGCGAATGGATAAACGGCGTCTTGAGGAAGATTCGCTCCCCAGCCAAAAGCAGAGATGGCGGCGCGGCCTGTATAATCTGCTCCATAGTTTCCCGATCCGGGGATTAACCAGCCATTGACCATTTTTCCTCCCGTCTTTTGCCAGCGATCCAGTTTTTCCAGTACGACTTGACCCACATTGGCTAAGGCCTGTTGCGTCTTGGGATCGAGTTTATCCCAGTCGAATTTTTGCCCCGGAACAATGCCGAGTTTGGCCATCTTGGAGAGGATTGCCTGGTCTGCCGGTAAAACGGGGGGATTAGCCTTCATGGTCTGCGCCATCAAATTGAAGTATTCTTTTGTACTCATTTTTGAGATGACATCCCGCACAATTTCCTTCGGCGTATAGGGGCCGCCCGTCTGACCCGGAGGCGGTGTGTAAGCTTTACCCCACTGACTGAGGGGAACCAGTCGCAATTGTTTTTGCAAGGCGTGGACGCGCTCAAAATCCGCCGGAGTCCCATCCGCGTAGACCCGTCCAATCATAAATAGCTGATTGGTGGGAGATTTAACGCGGGTCATCCCTTGGGGAACTTGTCCCTGCCAACCCGGCCCCGTAATCAAGACCTTGCCAGCCGCGCCTCCCGTCGTCCTCGAACCGGGCGCGTTAATCACCGTTGTCCAGAAATCGTAAATGGGAAAGAGAAAATAGCGTTTCCCCATATCGGGATAAGAAAAGACGATAGGTTCTTTACTAACGTCAATAAACCCCGCGCTGTAGAGGGTGTCGGCGTTTGGGGCCGTTACGCCCTTGTAATCCGCCGGCGGGTATTCGGGTTGATTAACAATTTGATTGAGGGGCGCTTGCAGGGTGTTCGGATCGGGTTTAACGGTGTTGGTAAAGGCCAAACCGGTAATTTCCGTCGTTACCAGAGGATAACCGTAAATATAGGCGTCAACGGCGATGGCTTGGGCTTCTTCTGGGGTCAAAGCTTCGGCTTTTAGGGTAGGCGCGGCCATGGCTTTTTCGTCAATTCCTTGGAAAAATGGGATAGAGGCAACGACACTGGTAATCATTAAAGCCGATAAAACCAATGAAACAGAGGGAAAAGACTTGCTCACAGAAAAATTCTCCTTAGTTAATAGTGATCAAGAATGGCTATAGGCGAGGGTCAAGCCGAGCTAGAATTTCCCTCAATCGAGAGAATGCCGCTATATCAGCTTATTTGGATGTTCGTTTCCAAAAATGTTTTCCGGGGGGAGGCATAATGTTGTCTCGACTGGGATTAATATTTGGGATCAATATTTAAGGGACGGGAACTACTCGGTAATAAACCCCGTTTGCGCCATAGGACGGACTAAACCATACGCCGTTGTAGAGATAGTAAGTAGCGCCGCCAATGGTTTGAATCGTCGCTCCCGCGGGTAAAGCGGGATAAATCGCGCCCATGGCGTAGGCCGTATTCGCGGCGCCGGCGGCATAACCTTCGGCGTAGGTATTCGTCTTATTGACACTGGCGGCGGTCGCTCCGATTAAAGCGCCCGTTGCGGCAATACTCAGGAGAACAGCGGAAAAGAGAGAAGGAAACCGAGCCAGCATCATCGTTTTAGGGGCGCCATGGATAGGAAAGGGTTATTTTTGGGGAGGAACTAGGCCGCATTCAAACAATTTGGTTAACACCGGCGTCGAAATTTGATCAAAAAATTCTTGCGTCAACTCGGGGTCTTGGCGTAATTTTTGGATAAACCGGGCGGTAAGCTGGTCTTTCAGACTATTGGGGTCTTGTTTGCCCTGAGCCATGGAAGCGGCCAGGTCTTGGCAGGACGAATTGTTAAACTTTTGAATCGTCTTCTGGGCGATTGCGTCCACCACCTCGCCGGGCAACGGATCGGCTGTCTGGGCTTGGAGCGGGGGCGTCGCCGCTAAGGTTGTCGCCATTAAAGCCAAGACCGACCCTAAAGCGTAAACGTTTCTCACCAAAGGGGATGTCATCGCGGTTTTGTAAAGATTTTTGCTAGAAAGCGGGATAAACAGATTGAAAACTTGTTTAACGGGTCTTAATCATAGATAGTTTTGTCCAAACGGTCTTGCCATTTTGCGCCAGCCCTCTCCTTCGACGTCACGCTTTATCTCGACAATGGCTCCTCCTATCCCCCTGCTTCGCATTGCGAATCTATCCCCCATCATCGCGTTTTTAGAGGATCTCGGAACCCCAACCGAATCTTACCTACGACGGGCTAAGCTCCCCGTCTACGCTTTAGACGAACCAGACGCGTTTATTCCTCTCCATCCCGTGATTACCTTTCTGGCCGACGTCGCCCGTCGCGAAGGGATTGATGATTTGGGCTGGCGAGTTCAAAATCGAGTTTCGCTCCAAAGTTATGGCGCCTTTGGGCGCTTAATTTTCCAGTCCCTGACCCTAGGAGAAGCCATCTTAACCACCATTCGCGCCTTGAACTTGTACAATACCGGCGTGAGATCGTCATTGGCAAGCAAGGAAAACCAAGTATACTTTCAGCATCAATTCACCCAACTCAACGGTCTCGATTTCCCCTGCGGCGCCCAAGTGGTGTTGCTGTTAATGCTCGATTTGCTCCAAAAAGCGGCGGGGCGCCATTGGTATCCCCTAGAAATTTATCTACAAACCCCACAAATCGGCAATCTCGGCCATCATCCCCTTTCCCGCTCCCGCATTGACCCGACCCAAGGATTTACCGCCATTGTTTTTCCCCGCTCTTTTCTCAGCCTACCTTTAGGTCAGCAATCACCGACAGAGAGTCAAGAAGCGCTTCAGCTCCTGCAATCTTCCGCCCCGGCTCTCGACTTTGTTGGCTCTCTCCGACAGGCGCTGACCCCATTGTTGCGAGAAAATTATCCCGCCATCGAAGTGGCCGCGGAAATCGCCCGAAGCAGTGTCCGCACCTTACAGCGACGACTAGCGGAGGACGGCCTCACCTATTCCCAACTCATTTCGCGTCTGCGTTATCAAAAAGCCATTCACTGGTTAGTCAACTCCGACCTCAAAATCATTGAAATCGCCGCCGAGTTAGGGTATCAGGACGCCGCCCATTTTACCCGGGCCTTTAAACGTTGGACAGGGGTTTCCCCCCAAACCTTCCGACGCGATCGCCAAATCCAAGATTGAGAATGGCTGGGGCAATAGGGAGCTTAATGTAGCCAATTTACATGAATCATGAACAGACTCCGATTAGCGCCCCCCTTAGCAAGGCGCTGTACTTAGTCGAAGTAGCCGTTAGGGGGGAAGCGTCATAGGAGCGCCTTTGCGGCTCATCTATAAATTCTATAATTCAAAAAATTTAACTTGATTTTGGAGAATGAAAGAAAAACTTACTGAGATTACCCTTGCCCAAATATTGATCCAATTCTTGAAAAATATTGTGGATGAGAAAAATAATAGAGACACTGAGTAGAACCCCTAAAAATCGGGAAAAACTTCGCGTTTCTACAAACAGCGTCATGGCCGGAATCAAAGCTTTAGTTTCGCGATAAGCGTGAAAGAGATTTTCAAGAAAGCTCAACACAGAAACCGCAAAGGTGTAAATCGCCGTTTTGTAAAGCACTTGGAGGTAGCGGGCAGACTGGGCAAAGCGATTAAGCCAAGGGGTCATATCCATAATGGCCACAGCCTTAGCTGAAATTAACGCATAGATGATCGCTTTCCCCACAATCATCACATCAACTTCAAACTCCTTAAGAAACAGCTTCATCACCAGGAGAATATAACCATAGCCAATGAAAAAGAACAGACTCAGAGAGCCAATTTTTTTAATTTCGCGCTTTAGTTTGTGCATAAATGCCAAGAATTTTTGCTAAAATTGTACAACCTGATACACTGTAGCGCCATTTTGGAAATAGGGCTGGTAATAAACCCCACTGCAATTAAAGTAAGAAGCGCCGTTGGCGGCGATAGATACGCAACCATCGGGAAGATAGGCCACCGTTGCTCCTGGGGGAGGAGCCACCACCACATATTGACTGCCACTGGGTTGCAGGTAAACGCCATCGGAATAGATATAGGAGGTTGACCCCACATAAACGGTGTCGTAATAGGGAGGCGGAGCGGCAAGAGCGGAGCCAAGGGCTAAACCCGTCGTTAGACCGACCACCCCCCAGCCCGCGGGAGCATAATAGCCGCCGCCATACCACCCTCCGCCGTACCAGTTGTTATTGTCGTCAATAAAATTTTGACGATTATTCTGGTTATTATTGATTTGGTTTTGCCTATTACTCTGATTATTACTCATTTGGTTTTGGCGATTCTGTTGATTTTGACTCCGTTGAGCTTGCCCATCCTGCCAAGTTGATTGCCGATTTTGTTGATTTTGACTCCGTTGAGCTTGTCCATCCTGCCAAGTTGATTGCCGATTTTGTTGGATGGATTGGCGATCGCCTTGACGACTTTGACTAGGGGACTGACGGTTGGCCTGTCCGGCGCTTCGATTGTGGGAACCACCGCTACGGTTAAAACTGCCGCGATTTTGCATACCGCCGCCGCCGCTCATTCGGGGCGAAGCGCCGCCCCCCCCGCCGCGGCCGCCGCCCCCTCGTCCTCTTTGGGCTAAACTTGCGTCAATCGGTAAAAGGGTAAACGCTAGGATTAGGGCAAAGAAAAAACAGGATACTTGACGAGTGGAAGGTTTCATAATAAAAGCGCTTAATGACGACAATGATCGGGCAAAATAATTCAGTAAAAATTACTGATTAGTTGACGGTAAATTAAGTTAATCTAGGGGCATAAATTCAACAATTATGTCGTCTTTAGCCGGGATGAAGGTAAAGGCGTTAGGCGGCATTTCCGGTTGAAAGTTCCAGTTAGAAAACACAACCGTATATTGGGGTTCCCCTGGTAAATTGGCGTAGGTAATAATCGCCTTTTTTAAAATCGGTTTATCTCCCTGACTAATCCATAGTTGAAAGTCTCGATCCACACCTTGAAGCAAAAGATGATAGGTTTCTTCCTTGCCGACTAGATTATGACCGACAAAAAAGCTATTTTGGATTTCCGCTTTTAAGTCCCCGCAGGGATCGCTAGCAACTAAATTAGACATGGGCAACGTAACGCCGTATTTACGATCAATTTCATCTAATACGCCGTCTAGGGTGTCAGGCGCCGGCTTGGTGTTATAAAAACCTAAATTAGGAGCCTGGAGAGTAAAGTTTTTGCCATCATAATAAAAGCTGGTGACGCGTTCGTCCCCCGCGTAATCCGAGCGCAAACGATTGGGCTTGGCCACTAATAATTTTTGATTGGCGCTGTATTGAACTTTACTGCCGACCGCTGATAATTCATCGTAGGTAATGGCCATGTCCACACTGAAGGACTTTTGGGAACGCATAAAATCACAGGCTTGATCGATTAATTGAGCCGTTGTTCTTGACGGCGTCTCCGTCTGGCGGCTAGAGGGTTGGGCCGACGCGGGGAGCGCCAAGGAAACCAAGATCAGGGGAGCCAGAAAAAAAGAACGCATAATGGTTTGAGTTTCTTAGGGTTTTTGGAAAAAGATTTGACGAACTCTATTTTCACCGAGGCAGTCTTCCAGTTCTTTAAAAATATGACGGATCAGAAAGACGATCGCCATACCAAAGCTCCCCCGGCCACGCCGCCAACAATGACCGCTTTCATCCTCTGAACTCCTAGATTCTGGTTATTTTAATGAGATCTCTGGCAGGGTAGGGGGATATTTAGTATCCTGTTGGACACAATTTAACATCCGCGCGATCGCCGACGTCGTATAGTCGCGATTCGCCGGTTTGGTGGGAGCAAATTGAGTCCCTTTTTCATTCGCAGGGGAAGCCACTTTGCAAAAAGCCGACATTTGTTGGGTTAATTGCAAGTTACAGCCCGACACATCAGTGAACTTAATAGGGGGATTCATCTCGCCCTGATCGCCACGGGAGGAGAATCATAGGGATTCAGTTATCGGCGCTTTAATCAACTTCCCGAACAGCGCCGGATTGTTGCTTAAGTAAATTTAACGGCTTTTTTCTTTTTTCCGCCAAGCGCCGATATTCCAAGTATTGCGATCCCAGGGAGTGAGTCGAACCCCTTGGAGCGTTTTACCCACCCCCGCCACGTCGGCCCGATGCACGAGGGGAATAAGAACATAGTTTTTAACCAGTAAATCGTTCATCTGCATAAACAACCGCCGGCGCCGCTCTGGATTCCGTTCCTGTTGAGACGTCCGCCAGAGTTGGTCGTACTCCTTTTGGCAAAAACGACTGTAGTTATCCCCGGACCAATTATTAGCGGCGCTGGGAATTTCCGGGCAGGTAAAGGTTTTTAGGTATTTGCCGGGGTCGGGGTTGGTGTTGCCGGTGGTGAACATTTGTAGATCGGCGTTAAAACGTTCTAAGGTGTCGGGATTAGCGGGATCGCCGGAAAAGAAAACGCTGGGATCGACGCTTTTCAATTCTACTTCTACCCCTAGTCCCTGAAGCGCCTGTTTGACCACCTGTTGGGTTTTTTGCCGGAGGGGATTGACGCTGGTTTGAAACACGACCCGCAGTTTGGCGCCGTTTTTGTCCCGGACGCCGTCGCCGTCGCTATCTCGCCAGCCCGCCTCGTCCAGCAATTGGGCCGCCTGGGTCGGGTCAAAGTCAATTTTAGTATTGGGGGAAACAAATTCCCGGGGCGCTAGGACGACATTAGCCGTCGCAGTCCCGGTGACGCCGTAGAACTGGCGGGCGATTAAAGCCCGATCCACCGCCAGGGTAAAGGCTTGGCGGACTTTGGCGTCGGTGAAAAAGGGATGGGGCGCCGATTTTTCAGGGGATTGGGGATCGGTGAAGTTAAAAAGAATCCGCTCTCCCAAACTGCCTAAATGGGGGACTAAACGACCGGCGCCGGCGCCTTCTAAATTTTTCAATAAATTGGACTCGACCTGGAGGTTAAAGGCGTAGTCCGCGTCGCCGGTTTCCAACACGGCCCTAGCCGCGGACACGGCGTCGCCGCCCCCCTTCAGTTCTAGGCGCTCGAAACCCAAGCTTTTTGCCTCCCGGTAGTGGGGGTTGGGTTCGTAAAAGACGACGTCCCCCGGTTTAAACTGACTGACCCGGTAGGGGCCGGTGCCCGCGGGCAGGAGATTCCCCGGCGCTTGTCGGGCCTTGTCTCCGGTGTAATTTTGGAAAAGGTGGCGGGGCAAAATGGAGCCTTCGTTGCCCACAAAGGGCAAGAACCAAGCGGACGTCGCTTCTTTAAACGTCACTTTTACGGTTAAGGGATCCGGCGCCGTCACCGATTCGACGCCTTCGTAGTTGCCCGCGGTGGTGGCGCCGGTTTTCGGGTCGCTGATAAATTGGTAGGTAAAAACCACATCCTCGGCGCTGAAGGGTTGGCCGTCGGACCAGAGAACGCCGGGCTTGAGTTTCCAGATCACGGATTTGCCGTCCTTGGCCACTTGACCATTTTCCAGACTCGGCGCTTCCGCAGCCAAAATAGGGATTAATTTGCCTTCGCCGTCAAAACTCGCCAACGGCTCCAGGGTGACGCGGCTGGCTTCCCCGTCCTTAAAACCTGTCGCCAGGTGGGGGTTCAAAATAGTCGGCGCTTGCCAAGCCAACAGTTTCAGCGTCCTCGGCGCCGAAGTTTGGGGTTCGACGGGAGGCGCGGAGGGGCCGCCGCAGGCGCCGAGAGGGAGGAGCAAGAGTAAAAGAGGCCAGCGCCGCAGAAAAGAGAGAAACATAGACCTTGGGGAAGAAAAATTCAGTATCCTAGAGAGCCATTACCCTGCCAAACTCTCTATGGAACTTTACCTGATCCGCCACGGTATCGCTACGGAGCGCCAAGACGAGGAAGACGACGCCCAGCGGGCGCTGACCCCTAAAGGCTGGGAAAAAACCCAAAAAGTCGCCCGACGCTTAGTGGAACTGGGGTTAAGTCTAGAGGTTATTTTCGCTAGCCCCCTCGTCCGGGCCCAACAAACCGGGCAAATCCTCCTCGAAGCGGGTTTAGGCCGACGCCTAGAAACCCTGCCCGCCCTCGCGCCGGGGGGAGACCTGACGGAGGCGTTAGCGGCGCTGGCCGCCGAAGCGACCCTAGAGAAAGCGGCCCTAGTGGGTCATCAACCGGATTTAGGAGAATGGGCGGAAACGCTGGTTTGGGGAGAAAACCGGGATAAATTAATCTTAAAAAAAGCGGGCGTTATCGGCCTCGCCTTTAACCGCGGCGCCGCGGCCCCGGGAGCCGGGGAACTGTTCCTGTTGGCTCCGCCTCGTTTTCTGCTTGATTAGCCTACTACTAGAAAAGCCGGCGGCCTTCCCCCGAAGAGCGCCGGAGGGAGCTAACTCAACAGTTGAGTCAAACTCTCCAGGGCCGTTTCCATCCGTTGGGCGTCCGCCGAGAGATGGGTGACCACCCCTTGGTTTTCCTCGGCGGTGCGCACCAGGGTCTTAATTTGGGAGCGCAGTTCTTTGGAGATCGTGTTAATCGCTTTATTGGCTTCCACGATTTGGACGCTCAGCTTTTCAATTTCCTCAATGATCATGTTAAAGGGAAGTTTGTTTTGATCGTCCACCGGTAGCCCCGAGCCGATAATGGAAGCTTGGAAGGAGAGGTTTTCCACCCGTTTACTAATCTTGTTGATTAACTCGTTGCCCTGATCGATGGAAGTCAGTTTTTCTTGAAAATGGTTGCTAATTTCGTTAATTTTTTGAGTAAATTGAATGACGGCTTCAACCCCATTTCCTAAAGCGGCGAAGGTCTTCTCCCCTTCCTTGGAAACCAAGATACCCACTTCTTCAAAACGCCGATTGAGGGCGGAAATTTCTTCGGTTTTCTGGGAGAGCTTGAGGGCGCTTGCCGACAGTTCCGAGGTTTTCTCTTCCAGTTGCTTTTTTTGATCTTCAAGGAGTTGATTGCGCTCCTGAAGCTCCCGTTGTTGATTCTCTAATTGTTCCGCGTAGCGTTGGACGCTCCGGCCCTGCTCCTCAATCTGCTCGGCGTAGCGCCGCAACTCAATTTCCTGTTGAGAGAGCGTATGATTGAGGGTCGAGAAAATTTCCGACTGGGCTAAGATTAATTTACTAAAATCCAACATGCCAACTTCTTCCCCATCTTTAACGATCACGATGGGATCGTAGGAAGATTTAGCGGGACGAAAGGAGGAGAGGCGAACCGCGTCGGTAACGGAAGTGGTGTGGGTGATTTTTAAAATATCTTCTTTAATATTGCTCACCATCATGGCAATGGGCTTACCGATGTAAAGGGCGTGGCTAATTTCTTTACTCAGCTTTTCAAAAAAGGCCCGACGGGTGATACAACCAATAACCTGTTCATGGTCCGTGACAATGAAGCCCGATAAACTAGGATGTTCTAGGAGGTGTTGCTTAACCGTTTCCGTCAAGGTTTCGGCGCTAACCCGATAATTGTCGAGGGGAAGATCTTCTAGACTACCCAGGGTTCTAGAAGAGGAGACAGTTTGAAGCATAGGAATAGGGGGGAGAGGGATGGATAAGGATAAAAGCCGTCAGCTTACGGGATGTTTAGCGAGCCGCCCCTATACTTCGACAGGCTCAGGAAGCGCTTCGCTCAGTAGAGCATCCTCATCGGCTCAACTCAGTGTTTTCTCTTAGATTATCCTGAGAAATCTGAACTGGCTGAGGATGAGTTACGGTATAGCGGGATCAAACCCCATGGTTATCTGGAGTTATTGCTTTCATTCTAGAATTAAGCTCAGGCTAAACTATTAAGGTTTGACTAAGACTGTTTTAAGCTTTATTTAATTTGTTCCTTACTTAGCGCCGATGGAACCCCTTAACGCCTCTTTCTTTAAGGACAACTACTGTCAGCATCCGCCCCTAGAGATTAAACCCACGGCGGCGGGCTATCTCCTCAAAACCGACGCCGTTCCTCGACCCACTGGCTCCCAATCTTGGGTCGCGGGCTTTTTCGGGATGCTATTTTTGGCGCTATTCTTTTGGTTTTTTCTGATTATTTTGTTGATTTTTGGCGTCGTCTTACTCTTGAACGGCGCCGTCCGTCGCAAGACCTGGAGCGAGGTCTGGAGCGCCGTTTGCCTCTCCCCCGGGGAATTGCTCTTTTCCCACTATCCCCTCCGTTTAGGCGATAGCGACCGCCTCACTTTTCGGCGCCGTCTCCAGGACAATTTCTGGACAAAACTCTTTAACCTCCAGTCCCTGCCGACGCCGGCCACCTTAGCGGTTAAACTGGTCTGCGTCGAGCGTGTCAGTTATACTAAAGGCACCGACACGATTGTGGAAACCGCCGTCGTCGCCAGTTACGATCTCTGCCGTCAGGCGCTGTTACCGGGAGAGCGAGAGATGAACAGCCATTTTGACCTTGATATTCCGGCCCATTTGCCCCCCTCCTTTGAAGGAAAACATAATCAAATTCGTTGGCTAGTTCTCGTGGAGCAGACCTTGCCCAACCTGATGGAACCGGCCCAATCCTGTTTTACCCTAGAGGTCGTCGATGCTTAGAATCGCGCTGAATGAAACGGCTCTGTCGCCGGGCGCCTATTTGGAGGGAACCTGTCAGTGGTTGCCCGACCGAGACGAGAGGAATAAAAAAGCCCGGTTGATGGTGGGTTGGCGCACGGAAGGCCGGGGGGACGTCGACAAGGCAACGATTTATGAACAGGAGATCTTGGCGGACTCTTTAACCGCCTTTACCTGTCAAATTCCCTTAACCGGCCCCTACTCCTACGACGGCCAACTGTTGCGAATTATCTGGGAAGTGACCGCGGAGGTCGCCGGCGCTTTTAATTTGCGTAAAACTCACCAGACTCAAGTTTTTCGGGTGGTTTCGTCGAGGGAAGGGGGGGGTGATCGCCCCTAGTCCTCTTTTCCAGCGCCTAGCGCCGCCTGCCAACGTTGCAGACCGGTTAGGGCGCTCTCGGTTTCCAGACAAGTTAGTAAAAGCGCCACATCCAACTCCGGGAGCAGAAGGCTTTTATCCTGACGCGTATAGCCAAAACTGGGCGGTTCCGACGAGAGCTGGGGATTAAGACCGTAAATTTGCAAACCGCCCCGTCGGTAGAGCCAGACCTCGGCCACCCCCAGCCGTTGGTAGAGGGCCAGGCGCTGGACGCCGCCGCTCGCGACGATGATTTCAATGGCTAAATCCGGGATGGCTTTATCCGTAAACAGACAATAACTTTCATCCGGCTCCAGCCCCACTTTTTGATAGGCGTTTTTAAAGGTGGTAGAACCGGTGGGAAAATACTCGATAGACCGGGCTAAAAAGTAGAGTTCTAAGAGAGAACCAACGCGAGTTTTGCGGTCTTCATGCCAACGGCTCGGCGCCATCAGATAGAGAACTCCGTCCAAATAAGAAAGACGATAGGGGGCGTCGTCTCCCCAGCGGGCCAGCAATTGTTCAAAGTCCTCCCAGGCAAAGGGAGCGAGGGCATAGGACTTGTCGGCGTCCGTCGTCTCTAAGGCCGCGGGCCAGGGGAGTTGGAGGCGCGTCATGTTTCCCCCCCCTTCAGTTCCAGGCTTTCCTCTCCCAGACCGCCGTGAACGGTTTTGACCCACTTCAGACGCTTGGGCCGCAAGGCCATCCGGGCTGTTACGCAGGGCATGATCACCAACCAATGGAGCATATAAATAGTTCCCAAGAGCGTTTGACTCAGCAGAGAGAACCAGATTCGAGGGGGCTGAGCGCCGGGGGGAAGGGCCCGTCGAAGACCCTGAACCATGCCCCAACCCGAAAAACTGAGGGCGATGGCCGTAAGAGCGCCGAGGCGGGGCAGTTGGTGGAAGTAGGCGCTAAAGACTAAATCCGGCGCCGCGGCGGTGGGCAGGAGATACTGCATCAGCATAAAGGAGCAGAGATCGATCTTTTTCCCTAACCCTAGGGGTCGGGTTAATAACCCCCGCCAGTAGTCTAGATAACGTTGGTAACCGCCCTCGGCCCAGCGGTTCCGTTGATGCCAGAGCGCCGACGCCGAAGTCACCCCTTCTTCCCGCACCGGCGGTTGAGAGAGAACCTCCACGCGCCAGTTTTGCAGATGGAGACGAATGGTTAAATCCAGATCGTCGGTAATGGTCTGCTCATTCCAGCCGCCGCAGTCCGCCAAGGCTTGACGGGAGACAAATTGACCGTTGCCCCGCAGTTCCCCAATGCCCCCCAGGGCGATCCGTTGTTGTTGGAAATAGAGATCCAGCGCCATTTCCGTCGCCTGTCCCTGGGTCCAGAAATTAACGGCGCTGTTGGCGATGGCTTTCCGCGTCTGCACGGCGCCGAGTCCCGGCTCTTGGAAAAAGGGCGCGACTTGGCGCAGGAGTTCCGCCGGAACTTGGGCGTCCGCGTCAAAAACCCCGATAATTTCCCCTTGGGTTTGAGCCAACACTTCGTTCAAAGCGCCGGATTTGCCGCCCCCCGCGTTGGCCGGCCGTCGCAGGATATGTAAATGGGGATAGCGCGGCGCCAGGCGTTGCAAAATTTCCGGGGTGCCGTCGGCGCTGTGGTCGTCCACAATCCAAACCTCGTAGGCGGTCTGGGGATAGTCCAGATTACAGAGTTGATTGACTAAGGATTCAATAACCCGCTCTTCGTTTTTCGCCGCCACCAGTAGAGAAATAAAGGGTAAATCGCTTTCGCCTTCCAGGGGAGTCGGCGCGGGTATCGGCTTAGCCCGCATTAACCGCAACGCTTGAAGCGCCAGCAAAGACGCTAACGCCCAAACGACGCCCAGGCCCCAGGCAAAGCGATGGAGGAGAAAAACGGTTCCCCAGACCGCCATTAGAACCAGCGCCGCCTTCTGGCGCCGCCCGGCCTGACCCTTAAAAAAGTCTTCCCGAAACTCCGCTTCCTCCGCTTCGGGATCGTCCCAGCCGGGGATCAAGGCGCTGAGGGGATCGAACTGGGGATCGGGAGGGGGAGAAGGCAACATGGCGGCGGCGGATGGAGATGCCTTCATCTTAAACTAACGGCTTTCGTTCGTGAACGGGAAATGTGGCGCCGAATTCCCCGTTCGACGCCTATGGGCTTTCGGGAAAACTATCGCCCCTTGAATCCGACGAGACAGCGCCGGTGTGATACAACAAATTAGAGATTCTAAAGATAAAGCTTTCCAGTTCTCCTCGCCCATGACCCTCGCCTTTACCAAATACCACGGCCTCGGCAACGATTTCATCCTCATTGACAATCGCCACAGTCCCCAACCCTGTCTTGACCCCGACGACGCCGCCCGGTTGTGCGACCGTCATTTTGGCGTCGGCGCCGACGGGGTGATTTTCGCTCTGCCCGGTCAAGGGGAAGCGGACTATGCCATGCGCATCTACAACGCCGACGGTTCCGAGCCGGAGATGTGCGGTAACGGCGTCCGCTGTCTGGCTCAGTTCTTAGCGGATCTGGAAGGGGAGACCTCGGTAGGCAAACAATACAGAATCCACACCCTCGCGGGCTTGATCTCTCCCCGACTGGTCGGCGCCGGTCAAATTCGAGTGGATATGGGGCCGCCCTACCTCTCGCCGGAGCGGATTCCCACGACCCTCGCTCCGGGGGAGGACGCGGTTGTTAACCAAACGTTAACCGTCGCCGGTAAAAACTGGCTCGTCACCTGCGTCAGTATGGGGAATCCCCACTGCGTCGCCTTTGTGGAAGACGCCGACGTTGTCGAGTTGAGTCACATTGGCCCTCTGTTTGAGCGGCATCCCGTTTTTCCCAAAAAGACCAACGTCGAATTCATTCAAGTTCTCGCCCCCGACCATTTGAAAATGCGAGTCTGGGAACGCGGCGCCGGTATTACCCTGGCCTGCGGCACCGGCGCTTGCGCCGCGGTGGTGGCGGGAGTTCTCGCGGAGCGTTGCCGACCCCGGTGTCGGGTCGATCTCCCCGGCGGCGCTTTGGAGATTGAGTGGGCCCAAGCCGAGGGGACGGTCTATATGACCGGCCCGGCCCAACGGGTTTTTACCGGCGTTCATTGACTGAAAATAAAAGTACAGTAGCTTAAAATGCTGGTATACAAAATAGCGAAGTACCTTGATAGATGAGACGGTGAACTCGTCAACCCCACTTAGCTAACATCGATTTGCCCCCTAATTTTTCAATTTTGGCGAACGTTCAATCCGTTTCCCCCCAGAATGCTACGGTGTACACACAAGTCTTTGGTTTTGCCATTAACCTTATCTCGCCCCCTACACTTCGGCAGGCTCAGTGGGACAATCCCCCAATTCTGGGGGACTTTGAACCCAGAAAAGCTCCGAACTCCCCCCAAAATTGGGGGGCTGGGGGGGACAAAACGAGGCTGATGGTGTAGATGTGTGTAGGCGGTAGCCCAGAATGGGGGCGCTCCGGGGGCTGGAGCTAATCAATCAAAGAAAAGAGCATTTGGGCCTCGCAGACCAGTTGGTCGTCCACCCGGGCCTGTCCCTGCATCTTAGCGATGCGGTTGAGTTTAAAAGAGACTAAATCGAGGGTCATCACCAGACGGTCTCCGGGAATCACCGGGCGGCGGAAGCGGACGCCGTCAATGCCCGCGAAGGCGAAAAATTTGCCCCGCATCCCCGGCAGTTGGGTGAGAATCACGCCGCCCACCTGGGCCATGGATTCGACGATTAACACCCCCGGCATAATCGGACGCCCCGGAATATGGCCCGGAAAAAACGGCTCGTTGACGGTGACATTTTTAATGCCGACGGCTTGTTTCCCCGGCGTGTAGTCGATAATCCGGTCCACTAGGGCGAAGGGGTAGCGGTGGGGCAGGAGGTCTTGAATTTCTAGGGCTTCAAAGGTTCGGGGCGTAGCGGTCATTCCGGCACAGTGGGGGACGAGGACAAACAAAGGAACGGTAGCGGGCGGCGCCAGACCATTGTGACATTACTCGGGCCCGGTGAAAAGACGACAGCGCCGGGGCTATACTTAACCCCAGTCCGTTGCTTACAATTCCGTTAAAATTACAGTCGTTATCTTTCCCCCCGAGCGCCCAGCCCCATGAACCCAGGCATTGACCTCCAACATAGTTTCCTGGAGTCCCTCCAGAGTTTAGGACTGCCCCCCGGCCTAGCGAAAGCCTTTTGGATTCCCCTCCCGGCGATTTTGATGATTATCGGCGCCACGGTGGGGGTGCTGGTGGTGGTCTGGCTAGAGCGGAAAATTTCCGCCGCGGCCCAGCAACGCGTCGGCCCGGAGTACGCGGGGCCCCTGGGGGTTCTGCAACCGGTGGCGGACGGGATTAAGTTGGTGTTCAAAGAAGACGTGACGCCCGCGAAGGCGGACCCCTGGCTCTTTACCCTCGGCCCGATTTTGGTGGTGCTCCCCGTCTTTTTATCCTATTTGATCATCCCCTTTGGACAAAATCTGGTCATCACCAACCTGAACGTGGGCATTTTTCTCTGGGTTTCCCTGGCTAGCATCGCGCCCATCGGTCTCTTGATGTCGGGCTATGCCTCCAACAATAAATACGCGCTGTTGGGGGGATTGCGGGCCGCCGCCCAGTCCATTAGCTACGAGATTCCCCTGGCCTTCGCCGTTTTGGCCATCGCCCTGATGTCCAACAGCCTCAGCACCATCGATATTGTTAATCAACAGTCCGGGTACGGCGTTTTGGGCTGGAATATCTGGCGCCAGCCCGTGGGGTTTTTAATTTTCTGGATCGCGGCGCTGGCGGAATGCGAGCGCCTGCCCTTTGACTTGCCGGAGGCGGAAGAGGAACTGGTGGCGGGCTACCAAACGGAGTACGCGGGCATGAAGTTCGGTCTCTTTTACGTCGGCTCCTACGTTAACCTCGTTCTCTCGGCGCTGGTCTTTTCCATTCTTTACCTCGGGGGCTGGGACTTTCCAATTCCTCTCCAATCCTTGGCCGGTTGGCTGGGGGTCAGCGAAACCGCGCCTTGGCTTCAGGTGCTGACCGCGGCGCTGGGGATCACCATGACGGTGCTCAAATCCTACTTTCTCATCTTTATCGCCATCCTACTCCGCTGGACTGTGCCCCGGGTGCGCATTGACCAATTGCTCAACCTCGGTTGGAAGTTTCTCCTGCCGGTTTCCTTGGCGAATCTGTTGATCACCGCGGCGCTGAAATTGGCTTTTCCCTTCGCCTTTGGGGGTTAGAGGCTGTTTAGAAAGTCCTTGCATCCCCCTAAATCCCCTTTTGCTCAGTTAAAATTTCCCCTAACTCCTATCCCCTCCGGTGACTCATCCCCATGTTTAGCATCCTCAAACAAGTGGGCGACTACGCCAAAGAAACCGTCCAGGCGGCCAAATATATCGGCCAAGGGCTGGCCGTCACCTTCGACCACATGAGCCGGCGCCCGGTGACGGTGCAGTATCCCTACGAAAAACTGATTCCTTCCGAGCGCTTCCGGGGCCGGATTCACTTCGAGTTCGATAAATGTATCTCCTGCGAGGTCTGCGTGCGGGTTTGTCCCATTAATCTGCCGGTGGTGGATTGGGAATTTAACAAAGCCATTAAGAAAAAAGAGCTTAAGCACTACAGCATCGACTTCGGCGTTTGCATCTTCTGCGGCAACTGCGTCGAATACTGCCCCACCAACTGCCTCTCCATGACGGAGGAGTACGAGCTTGCCTCCTACGACCGCCACGAGTTGAATTACGACAACGTCGCCCTAGGACGCCTTCCCTATAAAGTCACTCAAGATCCGATGGTGACCCCCCTACGGGAATTGGGCTACTTGCCCAAAGGCGTCATCGAACCCCACGATCTGCCTAAGGGCGCTCAGCGGGCCGGGAGTCATCCCGAAGATCTGCTGGAAAAAGTTTGATTCAGATATCAGATACCAGTTATCAACTCTGAGCGCCGCTGAAGGGCCGAAGCCCGGATCTGCCCAACTTAATCTTTATGTTTGACTTAACTTGAGGATTTCACTGTGAATTTAGCTGAAGGCGTACAGGTTGTCTCTTTTGTCATCCTCGGCGCCCTGGTTCTCGGGGCGGCGCTGGGCGTCGTCCTTCTACCCAATATCGTTTATTCCGCTTTCTTGCTAGGGGGCGTGTTCATTAGCGTCTCCGGCATTTATATCCTGCTCAACGCCGATTTTGTGGCCGCGGCCCAGATTTTGATCTACGTCGGCGCCGTCAATGTCTTGATCCTCTTCGCCATTATGCTGGTCAATAAACGGGAGGATTTCGCCGCCATTCCGGGGCGCTGGCTCCGCAACGGCGCCACGGGGACGGTCTGTTTGGGAATTTTCGCTCTCCTAAGCACGATGGTTTTGATTACCCCCTGGTCCGTGGACAAAACCTCGGCGCCGGTGGCGGACACCTTAGTGGCCATTGGCAAACACTTTTTCAGCGATTTTCTCCTCCCCTTTGAACTCGCCTCCGTTTTACTCTTAATGGCTATGGTCGGCGCCATTATCCTCGCCCGTCGCGACCTGATTCCCGAACCTTCCCCCGAAGAGCCTACCGCCACGGCGCTGACCCTACCGGAGCGTCCCAGGGAGTTGGCGTCGGTCGATAAGTAAAGCGCCTTATCCAACTGATAACCGCTCACTGATAACTACTCATTGATAACTACTCACTGATAACTGTCCCCTATGCAACTCCAATACTGCCTCATTCTCGCCGCCGCCCTCTTTTGTATCGGGATTTATGGATTGATTACCAGCCGTAACGCCGTGCGGGTCTTGATGTCCATCGAACTTTTGCTCAACGCCGTCAACCTCAACCTCATGGGATTTTCCAACTTCCTCGATCCCGCCGAGATTAAGGGTCAAGTTTTCGCCGTCTTTGTGATTACCGTGGCCGCGGCGGAAGCGGCGGTGGGTCTGGCGATTATTCTCACCATTTACCGCAACCGGGAAACCACGGACATGGAGCAGTTTAATCTGCTGAAGTGGTAGGTCGATCCCCGCCGAAACAATAGATTTCCTCATGAACCGACCGTTAATTTTGGGGGTCAGCGGCGCCTCTGGGCTGATCTACGCCGTCCGGGCGCTGAAATTTCTCCTCGCCGCCCAGTATTCGGTGGAGCTAGTGGCCTCCAAAGCCAGTTTTCAAGTCTGGCAAGCGGAGACCGGTGTCCAGATGCCCGCCGAGCCTCTGGCCCAAAGCGCCTTTTGGCGCCGTCAGTGCGGGGTCTTAACGGCCGGGGAATTAACCTGTCACCGTTGGGGCGACGTGGGCGCGACCATCGCCAGCGGCTCCTTTCGGACATTGGGAATGCTGGTGATCCCCTGTAGCATGAGCACGGTGGCTAAGTTGGCCCAGGGGTTAAGCTCCGATTTATTGGAGCGGGCGGCGGACGTGCAACTCAAGGAAGGCCGGCCCCTGGTGGTGACGCCGAGGGAAACGCCCCTGAGCCTGATCCACCTACGGAATTTAACGACCCTGGCGGAGGCCGGCGCTCGGATTGTGCCCGCTATTCCCGCCTGGTACCATCAACCCCAAACTATTGAAGATCTGGTGGATTTTGTGGTGGCTCGGGCGTTGGATCAACTGGAGATTGATTGTGTTCCCCTCCGGCGCTGGGAAGGAGGATCTTCGGCGCCGTAGGCTCTTGAGCTTTTTCCTTGGCGAAGGTTAACTGATTGTCCGCGCAATCAATGTAGATAGTGTCCTCCGCGGTAAAGGTATTTTCCAAAATCTTGGTGGCGATGGGATTTTCCAACTCCCGTTGAATGGCTCGTTTTAAGGGACGAGCGCCGTAGGCGGGGTCGTAGCCGCTATTGACGATGTGATCCAGCGCCGGGTCGGAGAGACGGAGGCTAATTTTTTGCTCCTCCAGTAGTTTCTCAATCCGTTTAATTTGCAGAGAGACAATGCGGCGCAGTTCTTCCCGTTTGAGGGCGTGGAAAATAATCAGGTCGTCGATACGGTTTAAAAATTCCGGGCGAAAATGTTGCCGTAGGGATTGAAGGACTTGTTTCCGCATTTTTTCATAGTCGGCGTCGTCGGCGGAGAAGTTTAAAATATGGTCGCTCCCGATATTGCTGGTCATGACGATAATGGCGTTGCGGAAATCCACCGCCCGCCCCTGGGAATCGGTGATCCGGCCATCGTCCAAAACTTGTAGGAGAATATTAAAGACATCCACATGGGCCTTTTCCACTTCGTCCAGCAGAACCACCGCGTAGGGCCGGCGCCGCACCGCCTCCGAGAGTTGTCCCCCTTCTTCGTAGCCTACATAGCCGGGAGGCGCGCCGATTAAGCGAGAAACGGCGTGTTTTTCCATGTATTCCGACATATCAATCCGCACCATGGCCTCTTCGCTGTCGAAAAGGAAACCCGCCAAAGCACGGGCCAATTCCGTTTTCCCCACCCCGGTGGGCCCCATAAAGAGGAAAGAGCCGATGGGGCGCCCCGGATCTTTCATCCCCGCCCTGGCTCGACGAATGGCGGCGGCCACCGCGGCCACGGCTTCTGTTTGACCAATGACTTTTTGGTGGAGATGCCCTTCTAATTGCAGGAGTTTTTGGCGCTCGGTTTCCAGTAAACGATTGAGGGGAATGCCCGTGGAACTGGCTACAATTTCGGCGATGTCGGACTCCGTGACTTGTTCCCGTAACAGGGTGTTGCCGGAGCCTTGAATTTCTAGGAGTTTACTTTCTTTTTCCTCGATGTTATGTTGCAAAACCTCAAGTTCCCATTGAAGTTTGGCCGCTTCATTTAATTGGTAATCTCTTTTCGCCTGCTCCACCTGACGCCGGATTTGTTCTTCCTCTTCCTTGAGGGCGTTAATCTCCTCCAACATTTGTTTTTCCGAGAGCCATTGGCTGGAAAGTTCCTGTTGCTGAAGTTCTAGATCCTTAATTTCCTGTTGAATTTTCTCTAGGCGCTCTTTCGAGGCTTTATCCGCCACTAACCCAGGGCGCTTTTCTTCCCCTTCTAAGGACAATTTTTCCATCTGCAACTGCATCAAGCGCCGGTCAATGTCTTCTAACTCCACCGGTTTGGAGGTAATTTCCATTTTTAACCGGGCCGCGGCTTCGTCAATCAGATCAATGGCTTTATCCGGCAAAAAGCGGTCTTGAATATAGCGCTGGGACAGAGTGGCCGCGGCCACTAAGGCCGAGTCGGTAATTTTGACGCCGTGGTGGACTTCGTATTTTTCCTTTAAGCCCCGCAAAATAGAAATGGTGTCCTCGACGCTGGGTTGCTTGACATAGACCTGCTGAAAGCGCCGTTCTAGGGCCGGGTCTTTTTCAATATGTTTACGATATTCGTCTAAGGTGGTGGCCCCAATACAGCGCAACTCCCCCCGGGCCAACATCGGTTTCAGTAAATTGCCCGCGTCCATAGAGCCGGCGCCCTCCCGACCCCCGGCGCCGACCACCGTATGCACTTCGTCGATAAAGAGAATAATCTGCCCGTCGGATTGGGTCACTTCCTTCATCACCGACCGCAGGCGCTCTTCAAATTCTCCCCGATACTTGGCGCCGGCGATGAGACTGCCCATATCCAGGGAGATTAACTGGCGATTTTTCAAAGATTCCGGCACGTCGCCGTTGATAATGCGCTGGGCTAACCCTTCGGCGATGGCGGTTTTCCCGACCCCTGGCTCCCCGATTAAAACCGGGTTATTTTTCGAGCGCCGGGACAGGACTTGAATCACCCGGCGGATTTCCTCGTCCCGGCCGATAACGGGGTCAAGTTTGCCTTGTCTCGCTTGTTCGGTTAAATCTCGTCCGTACTTATCCAGCGCCTCGTAGCGCTCCTCCTGGTTCGGCTCCGTCACCTTCTGGGAACCCCGCGTCGCTTTAATGGCCAGTTCTAAATCCTGGGGATCGAGGTTAAAAGCCCGCAGGGTTTTCCGCCCCAGGCGCTCGTCCTCGGCAAAGCCCATCAACAGATGATCCACTGCGATGAATTTATCCCCCCAACTGGCCCGGGCCGTCTCCGCCCGGTCTAACATCAGATCCAAACTACGCCCTAGGTAAAGTTGCTCAACATAACTCTGCTTCCCCTGACGACTGGCGAAAAGCTCCACCTGTTGCAGGAGGGTGGGCAGGTCAATTTCCGCCTTTTGGAAAATGCGCGGCGCTAGGCCCTTCTCCTGCTCCAATAGGGCGATGACCAGATGCTCCACCTCTAAGTTGGTATTTTTGAGACGGCGGGCCACGTCCTGGGATTTGACAATGCCGTCCCAGGCCTGTTCGGTGAACTTATTGGGGTCGGTGGGTTGCATTCAGTCGGCAAAAGGCGCAAAGGTGCTTGACTATTGTAGCGGCGCCAGTCCCCCCCGCGCCTGTCGGCGACCAGAGAGACCCGGTAACGGCCGGCGCCGCCGTTATTCTCGGGTTCCCCTCCCCTAAAGGGGTTAGGAGTGGGTTCTATTGACAATGTTAAAAAATGTTGTCTCTTCGGTTGCAACGCTGATGGAGTGGATTATGCTTAAGCGCAAGGATAATCTCCAACTCATTTCTAAACCCAACAGCCACAACCATGAAGAACGTATTTACCCCCCCCGTGCGGCGCTGGTCGGCGCTCTTAGTCTAACGGCGCTGTCCCTCGGCGTTTCTACTCCAGCCCATGCCACCAACTTCACCGGCTACTATGCTGTCGTTAACTGGACTACTTCCACCCCTGTCGGCGGCTCTGTTAATACCGGCGGTGCCCCCAACAGCATCTCCCTGACCAGTCCTGATAACTCCTCAATAGGAGGGACCAACTTTACCATTGCGGCGGCAGGTAGTGGCACGGTTTCCTTTAATTGGAGTTACACGACTGCTGACGCCGACCCAAGCCGTGATCCCTTCTGCTATTTGCTCGACGGTGTCTTCACTCGATTAACTGATAATAATGGAAGTGTCTCCCAGAGCGGGACTGCCAATTTTAATGTAACCCAAGGCCAAATCTTCAGCTTAGCTGCCTTCAGTTTTGACGGACTGTTCGGCGCCTCTACGACCACCATTACTAACTTTAATGCTCCCGTCCCTGAACCCCTAACCCTGCTGGGCGCATCGGCTGCGGTCGTTTTTGGGGCGGCGTTTAAGCGTCGGTCTGGCAAAGCCACCGAGCAAAAATAACCCCCTGACTTGTAACCTATACTCTGTTCCAGGTTCCATTGCGGTGGAGCTTTTTTTGTGGTCTTTTACCAAGCCCTTGGTTTAAATTTCTCATCATTGAGAATCGCCAAATCTTCCCCGGATTGGGCGATGACAAATAACCCCCGCCGATAAGCGTAGCTAGCGACATCAGAAGGAATCACCATGGCCGCCACGGCTCCCAACAAATTAAAACCTTGATACCGGGGCAAAAGTCGTTTAAATTTTGCCAGTCTCTCTAGATGTTCGTCCACATCGTCTTGACTTAATTTACTCTTAACTTCAATGGCAATCGCCTGGGTTGTGTTGACCACTAAAATATCGATTTGAATCCCCTCTTGTCCCCTTTGGAGGGAGATGTCAGAGGAAATTTCATTTACCTCAATACCCCGCTCTTGGAATAGACGCACCGCCGCCGGTCTCACCTGGGATTCCACAAATTCCCCTAAACGGTTGGTTAACTGCCCCAGTTGTTGATCCACCCGTTGGCTTCCTTCTTTGAGTAGGCGCTCGGTCTCTTGAAAACGACGATCGGCCTCTTGAGAACGGCGCTCCGCCTCTTGACGCATCCGCTCCGCTTCCTCCCGTTGTTCTTGGAAACGGCGATCAATCTCTTTGGAACGCCGCTCCGCTTCCTCTTGTTGCTCCTTAAGTTGACTTTCTGTTTCCTTCTGAGCTTGGATTAACTCGCCGAGGAGTCGCCAGACTTCATCCGCTGTGGTGGCCATGGTTGCTTTAGGGCGATCTTGATTCAGTCCCTATCTTAACTTGTAGAATTACCCGACAATGGCTGGCGCCGCTTTTAAGACTGACACATTATCCGCGCCCGCATCAACTCAAAAAAACAGCCGGCGCCGGAAAAATCAAACATCTTCTTAAACAAAGCATTACCCAACGTTTACCTAAGACAGTTAGGCTAAGAACTAAATTTTTGCCCGCTCCCTACCCGCCATGGTTTTGACCCTAACCCCCAGCGAACTCGTCTTCTCCCCAGAGGATTTGGAAAATCGCCGTCTCCACTACTATGAAAAGGGCGAAACGATCCCCCTCTCCGATAAAGGCGGCTGGCAAGTCTATCGGGGCGTGGTACAAGTGGGGCAGTTGTTGGAAAACGGAGACGAAATTTTGTTGGGGTGGGCGCAAGCGCCGGCGTTTGTGGGGCTAGACCTCACCTTGCTCCAGCTGGAGACCTACCAAGCCAAAGCGTTGAACGCCGCTTATCTGCGCTGGTATCCTCGGGAAGACTTGGCGACGGCCTCCGCTTCCGTCGCTCAATTTGTCCTGCTCCAGACCCTTAAACAACTCCGGCAGAGGGAAACCCTTTTAAGTATCGCCGGTCTCAAACGGGTGGACGAGCGCCTACAAGCTCTGCTCAAACTCTTAGCCCAGGAGATGGGGCAACCCGTGGCGGAGGGCATTCGTCTTTCCGCGCGTCTAACCCACCAGATGATGGCTAACGCCATCGGCACCACTCGGGTCACGGTGACTCGCCTGTTGGGAGAACTGCAAAGTCAGGGGAAAATTAGCTTTGACGGCGACCGGCATTTAATCATTCATCCTTGGGGGGCCGCGCTTTAACGCCCCCGTTTTAAGGTTAAATTCAACGGGCCGATACCCCATCGTAATTTGAGACTCAAATTGATTATTGAGAGAAGCGTCAACCTCAGCCAGTCCTAGGTTTTGACTCTCTGGGGTTCGCTTCTCTATTCGCCGCTGGAATGACGTCTAAAGCAACGCCTTGAGATCGGCTTCTAAATCTTCGGGTTTGGTAATAGAGCCGTAGCGTTTCACCACTTGCCCCTGACGATCGACGAGAAACTTGGTAAAATTCCATTTAATGGCCTCCAGACCAAAAATGCCGGGCTGAGCCTGGGTCAGGTATTTGAACAGCGGATGGGCCTGATCGCCGTTGACGTCCACCTTGGCGAAGAGGGGAAAGGCGACCCCGAAACGGCTTTCACAGAAGGATTGAATTTGCTCGGCGCCGCCGGGTTCCTGAGCGCCGAATTGGTTGCAGGGAAAACCGAGAACTTCTAGCCCCTGGGCGGCGTATTTTTCATACAGCCCCTGTAAACCTTGATACTGGGGCGTAAACCCGCACTGGCTCGCGGTGTTGACAATCAAGAGAACTTTGCCCCGGAATTGTTCAAAGGAAATGAGAGTCCCGTCTAGGCGCTCGGCGCTGAAGCTGTAAATGGGGCTAGGGGCTTGGGCGGTCATAAATTTGGGGGCGGGTTAAACAGATTTTTTTTGATTATACCGGTTGTTCAATTGTCAGCTATCAATTCTCAGATGCCCCGCCGACCCGAACCGGGCCAGCCGGGAGCGACTGACGCCGGTAATGGCCGCCAGCAGAATCCACCCGAGGAGATTGATCCGAATATCAAAGAGAGTGACGTCGAAGAAATTATAAAAAGTCGCGGCGCCGAAGGCGGCGAGATAGGCGAATAACCAAAGATACTCGTTAGCCCGGCGGGGGGAAGCGGGAGCGAATTTCCCGAGAACTCCGAGAAAGAGGACGGCCCGGGCCAAAACGACGCCGATTAAGCCCAGAAATAATAGGGTCGCCGGAATCCCCATTTCCCCCAATAGCATTAAGGGCAAACTGTGGGGATGACCCAGCCAAACGTTCATTTCCGCTTCATAGAGGGGCGTGAAATTTCGCAGACCTTGACCCCAGAGGGGACTGTCTTTCATCATCCCCCAGGCGAATTCCCACTGGGTGCTCCGGTAGGCCGTCCGGTAACGGTCGGGGTAAAGCTCGTCGGAGAGGCGACCCCAGATAACGCGGGGCACGATCTGGCGCAGAGGCTCCCGTCCCACGGGACTGAAGGAGGCTCCTAAAACCAAGGCCGTCAGCGCCCCGCAGAGTCCCACAAACCAATACCAGGTTAAATAAACCGCGAAGGCGATATAGATTAACAGCCCAATGCCCCAGGCGCTCCGGGATTCGGTTAAAAAAAGAGCGATAGTTTCCCCCAGAATCAGCGCTCCCAAGAGAACTAAATGGCGGCGCCGGTTGAGTTCCGTTCCCCGCCATTCCTGAATGAATAAGGCCAGCGCCAGGGGCAAGACCATCAACAGGTAAGCGGAATATAAATTGGCGTACATTAACAGAGACGACATCCGACCCTCCGGGCGCCCCTCCGCCACTAAATTTGTCCCCAGGGCGCTTAACCAGCCGGGACTCGACCAATGACCGTACATTTGCCCGAAACCGAGAACCACTAAAACGGCGCTGGCGGCGCTGAGTGCCTGAGCGATAAAGCGCAGTTGGGCAAAGCGCCGAATAATTTGGGAGAAGGCCAGTAAAACGGCGAATTGCGGTAAAAAGTTTGGCAGTCCCAGCAGGCTCTCTAGGGGATACTGGGCCAGCGCCGTCGTCAGAATTAGGAGCAGGCTTAAAATCGCGAATCCCCAGGACAGGGGAGCGCCGGTAATTTGCCGCCACCGGAACGCCCAGGCGCCGAATAAGGCCAACAGTAATCCGGGCAGAGCCAAAATAGGATTAAGGGGCAGAAGAGCCGCGCCCCATTGCAGAGCGCGCCATTGTAGTCGCAGGGAGCGGGGAACCGGTTGGGGAGAAGAGGGCAAGGCGCGTAAATAAGTGGCTACGGCTGAAATTTTGACATTTTCCCGTCTGAAAGGGAAGGGGCGACTCGGATTCGGCGCCGTCCTTCTTCTAGGCTGATATCTGTCATCTAATATCTGTCTTCTGACAGTAGCGATTACGCCCTTCCCGCTTCGCTTGATAGAGCGCTTGATCGGCCATATCGATTAACGTTTGCTGATCCTGACCGGGGGAAGGTTTGAGGGAGGCGACGCCGAAACTGAGGGTGACCGTTTGATTCAAGGGCGAGGCTTGATGGGGGAGATTCCGCTCCGCCAGCTCGGCTTGAACTTTTTTAACAATCTTGACCGCCGCCTCTGGTTTAGCGCCCAATAAGACCAGGACAAATTCCTCGCCGCCGTAGCGGGCCACAATATCCGTCGAGCGCCGACAACCGCTCCGCAAACACTGGGCGATTTGACACAGACACTGATCCCCTTGGGGATGACCGTAGAAATCGTTATATTGTTTGAAGAAATCCACGTCGCAGATCGCCAGGGAAATCCACTTTTCCTCCCGCACGGCGTACTGCCAATCCCGGGCGAAATACTGCTCAAAAAAGCGCCGGTTGCCGATTTTCGTCAGGGGATCAATCACCGCAAGGCGCTTGAGTTGTTGGTTGGTTTCCTCCAGGAGGGCGCTGGTCAATTCAAAAATACGAGCGTGGGCCACCAGCAGTTGGTGAATATCCAGAATTTGATAGTGGTTTTTATCCAAGGCGACGATAATCGGGTCCGCTAACAGTTCCGTCGGACGTTGGAGCGCTCTCTGGGCGCCCTCGGTAATCCGCATTTTCTGGGGCAGAACCAAGTGGGGCGTTTGGGTATATTTATAAAGCTGGGAGAGGGGGCGGGTTAAAAAGAGATCAGGGCCGTAGGGTAGGCTCATTTTTTCGTAAATCCGGCGCCGGGAAATCATGCCCGCCAAACGTCTGCCCTTAACCAGAATCACGCCGGGAATATGGGGGTCGTCGTTGAGGAGTCGCAAGACCCACTTCCCTTCCGCTTCGAGGTCAAAGGTCGCTTCATAGAGCGTTAGCTCCCGGAGCTGAGAATCGAGACTGAGGGCGGGGACGTCCTCGGGGTGAGCCGGCAAGGCAAAGGGCATAGAAACCCCCTGGGAGGAGCGAAGGTTAATACCCGACAATCATCTGAGCTAGCGCGAAGGCGAAGGCGACGAGGGTTAAATGTTGGGGCCAGAGGCGCCGGAAAGGAAGTTTGCCAATTTTTTGAGTGACAAACATTGACCAGAGAACCCCGAGGATTAAAACCGTTCCCTGCAAAAAAGCGATCACCGCCGGGTTCGCCGCGACCGTAGGCCAACTCTGAGCCTCCAACCCAAAGGTTAGAGGAACGAGGGGAAGAAGATGACCGCCTTCCCCCAACCCCAGACGCAGATAGTGGGCTAGATTGGCCGCTAGCGCCAGGGGTAAGTAGCCATAGGCTAGGGTAATAAAGTTTAGTTTAGGTCCTGAAATTAATCGATAGGTTAAGAACGGCGCTAGAGCCGGTAAAAATAAACACGCCAGCGCCGCCAAAGCGTGACTATTAAACTGAATCAGATCCCAACCCAGTCCCCATTCCCAGTTGATTTCCGTTAAGCGCCGCAGAAAGACGCTATCTAGCAGGAGAAATAACAACGCCGCTTCGTAGGCCCGGGGCGCGTGGGTGGTCCAGAGTTCGATGGCCGGGGGGCGGAGGTTAAACTCCACGGAGCGATGGGGACAGGCCTTGAGACAAGTCATACAAAGGACGCAATCCCGGTTGTCTTCCAACTGGGCCGGGTGGGAGTAGAGGGGACACCCCAGGGTCTCCTGCCCTTCCCCCAGTTGGGGGCCGCCTTTATAGCATTGATAAGTATTACACTCCGCCGAGCAGGTGCCCTGTTGGGCCCGCAATTCCGTGACGGCTAATTTAGCGAACATGCCGTTCATGCCCCCGATGGGACAGAGGTAGCGACACCAAAAGCGCCGTTCGAAGAGCGCCGAAAAAATCATGGCGCCGGCGGTGATCAACAGAAGTAAACACGCGGATAGGTAAGCCGTATCTTGCAAATGCCAAAGTTCTTCCCAGAGGAGGATGAGCGCGAACAGCCCAAAGAGAAACCAGCCGCCGTAGGCCTCCGCCTCGGCCCGGGGCCACTTTTGCAAGGGTTGGGGAATCAGCCAGAGCCGCAATTTTTGAGTGATTTCCCCGTAGATCATAAAGGGGCAGACCGCGCACCAGAGGCGCCCGACGAAAGGAAAGCCGATGAGAACCAAAGGCCACCACCAGGCCCAGAAGAGATTCAGGGCAAAATTCTCCGACCGGCGCTGGGGGCCAAACCACAAAATCCCCACAATTAGCGGGAAGAGCCAAACCGTAATCCCGTAATTCAGCCGGTCGGGCCACCAGGCGCTCCGCAAAAAGCGCCGCAGTTGGGGATAGGGGTTGAGCAAATTCCAGCGAAATTGTTTTTTCTTGCTCTGGGAGGGCCAGATAATTTCTTCGGTAATTTGGGGCGCGCCCTCCAGTTGGGTCACCGCCCGCTCCACCAGGTTGGCCAACTCCCGCAGATTGTTGGGAAAATCGTAGGCTTGCAGTCGCCGTAGGGCCTCCGGGGCGATAGGCGCCGGATGAATGCCTTTGGCGTGGCAGGTTAAGCCGATGTAATAATGGGCGTAGTCTTCAATGTCCGCTTTCCTGACCCGCAGGGGCGGAATTTTGATGGTGATGGGAAAAAGCGGCGTCAGCGCCGGAATAATCGTTTCGGAAATGGCCAAAATCCGGGCTTGATGGGTTTGCCACTCCCCCAGGGGTTCCCCCGGCGGGCTGACCGGACGATAACGGCCCTGGGTAATCAATTCGGCGATGGCGGGAAAGAGTTGGGGCGGCAGTTCTTGGATATTGTTCAGCAATAACGTTCCGGTTCCCAGCGCCGCCAGTAGCCCCGGTTTTCCCCCGGTCTGGCCAAAAAGCTCCTTGCCCGTAATATTCAAAGAAGCGCAATTGACCTTAACCATCGGCGCCGCGGTGTCCGGGCGAAAATGAATGAGAGCACAAGTATTGTCCTTTTCCAACCCCGGCTCGCCAAAAATCAGCGCCGGCTCCCGACTCTCCGCAGAGGCTTTAATTTGCTCCCGCAGTTTGACGGCGTAACGGCTTTTGCCCATGATATTGCGCTTGGCTCGGGGCACCAGGTAGGGCCGGAGAATATCCTGGCGCTCCTGCTCCGCCGATAACCGTCGGGCCAGATCTTCCGCTTCCTGGGCCAAGACCTGGGAGACAATTTGTAAAATTTGGGGAAATTGGGCGCAGAGTTCCCGGAAATCCGCCGCGGGCAAAAACCAGACCTGACAGTCCTCCACCGCCCGGGCTGGCGCTTCGACGGTTTTACCTAAGATTAACGTCCGTAAATTTAAGACGGCGCCGGGCAAAAGTCCCAACCCCTCCGCTCCCCGCTCCAGACGCCCGGATTTAAGGATATACAATCCTTGGGGGACCTGCTCCGCTTCGATGATCGTCTCTCCGGCGCTGAAGGTTAACACCTGTAAACGGGGCGCTAGCGCTTCTAAAATCTCCTGGGGAAAACGACTCAGTTCGCTCCGTTCCCGGAGCCAAATCAGGTCTTCTGGCATCGTCATGGCTAACCCGGACTCCTGAAACGCGGCGAGAAATGCTGAGGGTTAGACGTTATTGTACATCCCCCCCTTGGACAGGGGAAAACTTCCCTTCAATACAAAAGCCTTGACGTCTAGACCACTAAAATATTCTCCTCAGTCAAATTCAAACCAGGACTCAGCGCGGCGAAGGATTGGGGAGAAACGGCGCCGGAGCCGTCGGGGTCAAACCCAAGCTGACCGGTTGTCCCATCAAAAATAAAGCGGGTGGCCGGGGTTAACGCGCCGAGGCTGAATTGCTCCGGCGCTAAGGTTTCCCCAGGCGTTAAACCGGCGCCGAAGCCTGCGGCGGAAACCTGGATCAGGTCTTCAAGGGGGTTAAAGTCGGTGAGGGTATCGACGCCTTCCCCCGGCGTATTAAAGGAAAAGGTATCAAAATTAGCGCCGCCGGTTAAGGTATCCGCCCCCGGGCCGCCAATGAGACTGTCCGGGCCGGCGCCGCCGATGAGAATATCCTGACCGGCCCGACCCGTCAGAATGCGAGTGGCTCCCGCTTCCATAACGTCGTCGCCGGGGGTGCCCTTCTGGTTAAAGACGCCGTCGTCGTTGAGAATCGTCGTCGTCGCGGAACTGGAGGAGCCAAGCTCGTAACCGGCGCCGGGCAGGAGGGTTAGCTCAATGGTCTCATTAGCTTCCTTCACCCCGTCCGTCAAGGGATCGAGGACAAGGAGGACGGAGCTTTGACCGCTAGCGAAGGTAATTTGCCCGGCGCCGGCGCCGCTTAGGACGTAGTCTGAGCCATTTTCGGCGCCGCCCCCTAGGCTAAAGTTCACCGTCAGGGGATTGGCGGTAGAGCCAGAGCGGGTAACGGTATAGATCAAGGAGGTCCCACCGTCTTCGCTGACCCCGCTCCAGTTGGCCGTTAGGTTAACGCTGGGCAGAGCGGCCGTTTCATTGTCTAAGATGTCCACCGACGCGATAGACGGCGCTCCCACGCTATAGCCGGCGCCGCTTTCCAAACTCAGAATCACAGTCTCTGTCCCTTCCGCCAGGGCGTCGTCTTTGATAATCACCCCTAACGTCCGAGAACTTTGGCCCGCGTTAAAAGTGACGCTGGCGGGTAGGGGGTTAAAGTCGACGCCGTTGGTGGCGGTGCCGTCGATGGAGAAATTCACCGTCAAAGGAGAACTGGTATCTCCCGCGCGGGTAAAACGAAACTGCCCCCGGTTCGCCGTCTGTCCCGCTAGAGTTTCCGCCGCCGCGGCGTCTGTGGCGGCGACGGTAATCACCGGCAAGGCGACAGTATCATTGTCCAGAATTTGAATCTCGGCGCTGGCGTTACCGCCGATGCTGTAGTTAGCGCCGGGGCTGAGGGTTAAACTCCGGGTTTCCGTTCCCTCCGTCAGAGCGTCGTCGATGGGAGTCAGGTTGAGATTACGACTACTCTGACCCGCGTTAAAGGTCACGAATAAATTAAAGGTGTTGTGATCGACTCCGTTGGTCGCCTCGCCCCCCAAGGTAAAGTTCACCGTGAGAGGAGAACTGGTATCCCCTGTGCGGGTAAAACGAAACTGCCCCCGGTTCAAAGTCTGTCCCGCTAAGGTTTCCGCCGCTGTGGCGTCGGAGGCGACGACGTTAATTTCCGGTAAATCCTCTTCCCCCACCAGCGCCGCAAGGGCCGCGTCCACTTGAATGAGACCGGCGCCGGTGAGGAAATCATAGCCGGGCGCGTTCATATCCAGCGCCGTATTCTGGAGAGCGGCGTAGATCTCTTGATTGGTCGCGCTGGGAACAGCTTGACGGAGCAGAGCGGCGGCTCCGGCGGCGGAAGGGGCGGAGGCGGAGGTGCCAAAGAAATTGGGGCGTCCATTGCCCTCGACGTCGGAGCCAAAGAAAGTGGTATCCACCCCGTCCGGCGCGGTAATGGCCGGTTGATTGCGGATCTCGGGGACGGCTAAACGGTTGCCCTGAACATCGAAGAGGATAGGCGCGCCGCCGAGGGAGGTAAAGGATTCCGGCTGGGGCGGATTAACCCCAAAGGCTGGCGTATTGCGATAGAAAGCGGCGCCGACGCCCTGACCCCCGGCGGCTTGGCTATGGCCGTAGGAGGTGGAACTGTTGGTGGCAAACTCGACTGTGTTGTTAAAGCCGAAATCGACGTACTTAATTAACCCCGGATCAGGCCCCCCCGCTGAGTTGAACTTGCCGATGGCAAAAAACGCGGTTCCCGTCCCGGAAACGCTGACAAATTCAAAGGCGTCGGCGCCGAGGTTACTATCGGCGCTGGAGGTTAAGAGGGTTTCGGGGTTCCCGTCGTTGTTATTGTCGAGAAAAATAAAAATATCCAAGTCGCTCTGAGCGCCCGCGCCGCCGGCGGAGGCGAAGGGCTGGTCCCACTGGAAAACAGGGGAAAATTCCCCATTATTGAGGACGATGTTTTGGTAGATATCCACCCCGGCGCCGGGATTGAAGTCGTGAAAGGTATAGTTTCCCTGAGTCAAGCCCGGAACAAAGACGCTTTCATAGGAGGCGTCGGCGTTATTGCCCGCGGAGGAAAAATAGGCCACACCCGCCGCCGCCACCTGATCCACCGCCTGGGCGATAATACCGTCCTGAAAAAAGGGTTCGCTGAAATAAATAATATCGTCCACAATGACCTCGGCGCCGGCGCCGCCCTGGGCCAGGGGTTTAGCTAAATTAATAATATTCTGGGCAAAATTGGCTTGACCCGTGAAAGCGGTGGCAAAGGCTAACGTCGCCCCCGGCGCGACATCGTAAACAATTTGCAACATGGCCCGGCCTTCGTCGGAGCCGCCGCTCGGGAGATCGTCGAGAACGATGACTCCCGCGGGCAGATCGCCGCTGGCGATATCCGCCGCCTCGCCCCCCAAATTGTTGTAACTGTCGGATAAAATGCCCACCGTAATTCCGGCGCCGTTGACGCCAAATTGGGAGCGAGCCAGGTTAGACCGTTGAGCGATGTCCCCTTGACTGACGGCGCTTCCGGCGTTGGTCTCGGCGCCGATGGTCTTGGGATTAACCTGAAGGGCGTTGGTGACGGGACGATAGACCGGCCGCAAAAAGCCGAGGTTCTCCAATTCGGCGACTTGCGCTAAGGCCGCCATGGGCAAAAGCCCGGAAACGACCTTCCCCCAGTGGGCGCCCTGTTCTAAACCAAGGGACTGGAGTTGCGCCAGGAGGCGCTCGGCGCTAGCGACGGCGGTCGCTTCCACGGCTAAGCTACCGCCCCCAGCCTGCCAATAATCAGCGGTGGCGATCTTCAGTCCTGCCGCGGCTTGAGTCCGGGGCGCTAAAGGAGAAGCAACGGCTAATTCCCACAAATCGGAACTCAACTTAGCTGAAACAGCCGTTGGGTTTTTGTCTAAGCTCAAAAGCAAAGGAGTGGGTTCGGATGGGCTGAGGTTACTCATTGGAATTATGGAGCAGAGTTTACTTAAAAAACTTACGTTTTACTCTAGCGCCGCGCTCAAAGCAAGTAAACCAATCGTGTTAAAGGCGACGTTTCAGGCGACCCGTCCAGCAGTTTGAGACTTGTATAAAGATATATTACGCCTCCGCTTCGAGAACGAGTCAGCGCCGTAATAATGAAGAGATTAGGGGATCTCTTTCCCTCAAAGTGAGTAAATACCTAAGAAATTATGCTCAATTTCGCCCTTCCGTCCGCCCCCCGGGCCCAATCCTGGCCTCTACTGCTCTTGGTCGCCCTCGGCTTTTGGCTCAGCGCTAGCCTTGCGATGGATCTGATTATGATGCCCGGTCTCTTTGCCGCGGGGATGATGACCCAACCGGGTTTTGCCGCGGCCGGTTATCTCCTTTTTGGACTATTTAACCGCCTCGAACTTCTGCTGGCGGCGCTTTGTCTGTCCGGTTTCCTTGTCCTCGCCCGCCAGGGACGCTTAATCCGTCATCCCGGCCCCTGGCCGCAAGTTTTGGCCGGCGCTTTGTTGGCGATTGCTCTAACGCAAACCTATGCGCTAACCCCTCTCCTGAGCGGCTGGGCCTTTAGCCTGAGTCAGATGGGCGCCGATCCCGGTTTACCCGGCGCTTTAGTCCTCCTTCACGGTTTTTATTGGAGTCTGGAGTTGGCAAAATGGACTGTCGGCGCCGCGCTCCTGCGCTGGTGTTTTCAGGACTCCTACCAGGCGCTTGAACCCGAAGAGGTTATTTAAAAGCAGACAGCGAGGTCGATTGTCCGAACAGACGGCGGTTTTAACGCGCCCTGACCAACAGAGGAGTCTGGGTGTCCGACGGGTTTACACGTTCTTCATTTAACACCAATTCGTAAATGCTACAGCCTCAAGGTTAAGCCTTCCTGGGCCAAAATCGTGTTGGGAAAGCGCCGCCGGGCCTGCTCTAAAATGGCGTCCAATTGACTATCGCTATGGGCGGGATCGTGGTGGAAGAGGACTAACTGTTTCGCTCCCGCCGCCTCGGCCACTTTGACCGCCTCTTGCCAAGTGCTATGACCCCAGCCGATTTTGCTCTCTTGGGGGTCGTAATATTCCTCGTCGGTGTAGGTGGCGTCAATCATTAAGACGTCAACCCCCTGGGCTAGGGCTAGCGCATTCGGATCTAATCGGTCTAAAAAATGCTCGGTGTCGGTCACAAAGGCCGCGCGGCGCTCTCCCCAGGTCACTCGATAACCCAGCGCCTCGCCGGGATGATTGAGGGGACGATTTTCGACGGTAATGCCCGAATTCAGCTCTAAAGTTTCCCCGATATCTAAGTCGTAAAACTCTAAATTTCCCTGCATAATTTGCAAAGGAACGGGGAAATTGGGGTGCAACATTTGTTCGTGTAGGCGCTGTTTAATGCTGGCGCCGTCGGGCGTCGGAGCGCCGTAGATTTTAAAGTGATTGCCGCGGGTAAAGGCCGGCGCGAAGAAGGGAAAGCCCTGGATATGATCCCAGTGGGTGTGGGTAAAAAAAAGACGCCCCCGAATCCCTTGGCAAAGATAACGTCGCCGCAAGCTCTCCCCCAGCAAACGAATGCCGGTGCCGCCGTCAAAAATGAGGCGCTCTCCCCCGACCCGCATTTCCACGCAGGAGGTGTTGCCGCCGTAGCGCACCGTGTCGACGCCGGGACAGGGGATACTGCCCCGCACCCCCCAAAACTGGATCTCGAAGTCCGCTTCCGGGCTGGCCATAGACCCCTGGGCTAACGGCATGAAAGCGCCCGGTTTAAGTCGGTTTCGAGGGATTGGGGCGCTAGGGTGGCGATAACCTTGACTCCAAACTCTTCT
Organism: Cyanobacteria bacterium RI_101; assembly: GCA_016471375.1. Taxonomy (GTDB): domain Bacteria; phylum Cyanobacteriota; class Cyanobacteriia; order Cyanobacteriales; family Microcystaceae; genus Synechocystis. Next base: position 19,430 of record WGLZ01000046.1, on the reverse strand, counting down.
TCAAAGATCGCTTTTTTATACTCCAGACTCCAGAGTTCCAAGGCGCAGTCGTCTTCTCTCTGGGCCGGGGTCAGATGGAGATGGAGTTGACGGTATTCCGGGTCGTATTTGCAGTCCATTTCCTGAACGGCGCCGCATTGTCTGCGGTCGAGGGCCACGGCTAACCGCAGAAGCGCGCTCAGTTGTCGCACCGCCAGGCGGTAGGGTTCCGAAAGTTTAATATAGGCGTCGTGGCGTTTTTTGGGACGACTTCTGCGGTGGTAGCGGGCGATGTTGGCGATGATTTCCAGTTCGATTTCCCGGTAACCCAGCAGTTCGGCGTTGCGGATGAGGTAATAGGAATGTTTGTGGTGGGAAGAATGGCTGATATAAATGCCGCAGTTGTGGAGGATAGCCGCGGCCCAAAGCCATTGGCGCTCTTCGTAGTCCCAGTAGTGGAGTTGTCCCTGGAGTTGGTCAAAGAAGCTGAGGGCGAATTGGGCGACCCGTTCTCCGTGCCCCAGGTTAACTTGATACTTATGGGCGATTTTGAGGACGCTCCGCTGGCGAATTTCGCTCTGAAAGCGTAGGCGATTGTCGATCAAGCCGCGACTGAGCATCCAATCCACGATGATCCCCTCCCGTAGGGCCCGCTCGCAGATGGTCAGGGTTTCCTGCTCCAGCAGGGTCATGGCTTCTAATAAAATCACGGCGCCGGCGAGAATAATTTCCGCCCTGCGGTCCGATAGCCCTTCTAGAGCAAAACGTTCGGCGTAGGGCATGGCGGCCAGACGCTTAACCCAATCCCGAATTTCCCGGCGTTGGATTTGGTAACCCTGAAGGGGGCTGGGCGCGGAGCGTTGTTTTTGTAACGCGACCAGGGTGGCTAGGGTTTCAATGGTGCCGGAGGTGCCGATCATCTGGAGAATTGGCGCTTCCCCGGCCCGGTAACAACTTTTTAACTCCTCAATGGGGCGTTCCAGCATCCCCCGCACATAGGCCCGAAGCGCCGCGAATTCCTTGGGACTGATGGGGTCGGTGGTAATGAAGTCTCGACTGAGACGCACAGCGCCGACTTTAGTGCTACTGAGAAAACGGGGTTCCTGGCTATCCGCCAGGATTAACTCCGTAGAGCCGCCGCCGATGTCGATCAAGATCCGGGGCTGGTGCTGGAAATCCATGCCGGAGAGGACGCCGAGATAAATGCGGCGGGCTTCTTCCTGCCCGGAGATTAAATCCACCCGCAGACCCACCGCCGCTTCAATTTCCGTCAGAAAATCTTCGCCGTTGCTGGCTTCCCGGGTGGCGCTGGTGGCGACGGCGATGATGTGCTCCACCCCCATGCTCTCCGCCAAATCTCGACACCGTTTCAGCGCCGCCATGGCCCTCTGCATCGCCGCGGGGGCCAGTTGATTAGTTTTGGGGTCTCGTTCCCCCAGACGGACGGTGTCTTTTTCCCGGGCCACAATGGTGAAAGTCGCCAAAAGGGGATCAATGCGAACAATGACCATGTGGACGGAGTTGGTGCCAATGTCGATGGCCGCCAGCAGACAAGGCTCCGTAATGGAGACAGGAGCGGGGGGATTCATGGGCGAAGGGGAAGGCGCGGGGTTCTCTTAGGGTTAATCTTAGGCTAAATTCCCCCGCTTTTTCGACCGATAACCGGGCTATCCCGCTAACCGAGCCACCAACGCGGTTGCCCAGGCTCAAGAAGTCGGCGGAGGAGCGCCTCGAAGGGGCGGGGGGGTCTACGCTTAACCGGCGCTCTTTATTGGAAAGTTGCCTAGAATGGCGGGTAGTCCCCTCCCTAGGAGCTAACCCCATGCCCCAAACCATCGTCATCGACCCCGTTACTCGCATTGAAGGCCACGCCAAGATTTCCGTTTTCCTCAACGACCAAGGCAATGTGGACGACGCCCGCTTCCATGTGGTGGAGTACCGCGGCTTTGAAAAATTTTGCGAAGGGCGCCCCATGTGGGAAATGGCCGGCATTACCGCTCGGATTTGCGGCATTTGTCCCGTGAGCCACCTCCTCTGCGCGGCCAAAACCGGGGATAAAATCCTAGCGGTGCAGGTTCCCCCCGCCGGAGAAAAATTACGGCGCTTGATGAACCTGGGGCAAATTACCCAGTCCCACGCCCTCAGTTTTTTCCACCTCAGCAGTCCCGATTTTCTGCTGGGCTGGGACAGCGACCCCGCCACCCGCAACGTCTTTGGGCTGATCGCCGCCGATCCCGACTTAGCCCGGGCCGGTATTCGCCTCCGGCAGTTTGGGCAGACTGTGATCGAACTCCTCGGCGCGAAGAAAATTCACTCCGCTTGGTCGGTGCCGGGGGGCGTCCGCTCTCCCCTCTCGGAGGAAGGCCGGGCCTGGATTGTGGATCGTTTGCCGGAATCCAAGGAAACCCTCTACGCGGCGCTGAATTTGTTTAAATCCTTGGTGGAGAAGATGCCCACGGAGGTGGCGGAGTTTGGCCAGTTTCCCTCCCTCTTCATGGGTCTGGTGGGACAAAACGGCGAATGGGAGCATTACGGCGGCCATCTCCGCTTCACCGACAGCGCCGGTAATATTGTGGCGGATAACCTGAGCGAGGACGATTACCAGGACTTCATCGGCGAATCGGTGGAAAAATGGTCTTATTTAAAATTCCCCTACTACAAACCCCTAGGCTACCCCGACGGTATTTATCGGGTCGGCCCCCTAGCTCGTCTCAATGTTTGTAGCCACATCGGCACCCCGGAGGCGGACCGGGAGTTAACGGAACTGCGCCAGCGCTTTGGCCCGGTGATGACCTCCTCCTTCCTCTACCACTACGCGCGGCTGGTGGAAATCCTAGCCTGTCTGGAAGCCATCGAGCGCCTGATGGACGACCCGGATATTCTTTCCCCCAACTGTCGGGCCCGGGCGGGAATTAACCGCCTGGAAGCGGTGGGCGTCAGCGAAGCGCCCCGGGGGACGTTGTTCCATCACTACAAAGTGGATCGGGACGGTCTGATCGAAAAGGTGAACCTGATTATCGCCACCGGGAATAATAATCTGGCCATGAACAAAACCGTGGCCCAGATCGCTAAACATTACATCCGCAATAACGACGTCCAGGAAGGATTCCTGAACCGAGTGGAAGCGGGGATTCGTTGCTACGACCCCTGCCTCAGTTGCTCCACCCACGCCGCCGGACAAATGCCCCTGAGCGTGGAGGTGGTCAGCGCCGAAGGGGAGGTGATTCGGCGCTTGGTTCGGGATTAACTGGCTTTATAGCGGTATTCAGAGTTGCAAGAATAGTTTCTTCTTGCCCTCATCCCCCAGCCCCTTCTCCCAATTCTGGGAGAAGGGGAGTCACAACCCTTTTCATCTATAAGATAGAAGCGTCCACCTCCCGCCCCCATGCCCTATGCTCGCCAAGCGCCTCTTACCCTGCCTCGACGTCAACGCTGGACGAGTGGTTAAGGGCGTTAATTTTGTCGGACTCCGGGACGCCGGCGATCCGGTGGAGTTGGCCCGGCGCTATAACCAAGCCGGCGCCGACGAGTTGGTCTTTTTGGACATCACCGCCACCCACGAAGGGCGGGACACCATTATTGACGTGGTCTATCGCACCGCGGAGGAAGTCTTCATTCCCCTCACCGTGGGGGGGGGCATTCAGTCCCTAGAGCAAATTAGAGCTTTGCTCCGGGCCGGCGCCGACAAGGTCAGCATTAATTCCGCCGCCGTCCGCAATCCCGATTTTATCAACGCCGCTAGCGACCGCTTTGGTTGCCAGTGCATCGTCGTCGCCATCGACGCCCGGCGCCGCCTCGATCCCCAGAATCCGGGTTGGGAGGTTTATGTCCGGGGCGGGCGGGAAAATACGGGTTTGGACGCCGTCGTCTGGGCCGGGGAAATGGCCCGACGGGGCGCCGGAGAACTCTTAGTCACCAGTATGGACGCCGACGGCACCCAAGCTGGTTACGACTTGGCGCTCACCGCCGCCATCGCCGGGGAGGTGGAAATTCCCGTCATCGCCTCCGGGGGCGCCGGCAATTGCCAACATATCTACGAAGCCTTAACCGAGGGCAAAGCGGAGGCGGCGCTGTTGGCCTCCCTGCTCCATTACGAACAACTGACACTGCCGGAAATTAAAGATTACCTCCAGGCCCGTCAGGTGCCGGTGCGTTTCGCCTAAAGGGTTTGGGGTTGCCAACACATTGACGTTGACCTATGCTATTATTTTGAGTCAAAGGTTAACCTCTATGTCAGGGACAATTCCCTGCCCCAAACCGAGATTTCCGATGCAAGCCACACTCCATCAACTCAAAGTCTTTGAAGCCACCGCCCGTCACGGCAGTTTTACCCGAGCCGCGGAAGAACTCTTTATCACCCAACCCACGGTTTCCAGCCAGATCAAACAACTCTCCAAAGCCGTTGGACTGCCTTTGTTTGAACAGATCGGCAAGCGCCTCTACCTAACGGAGGCGGGGGCGGAACTGCTGGTCACCTGTCAGGATATTTTCCAGCGCCTAGACAACTTTGAAATGAAGGTGGCGGATTTCAAGGGCACCAAACAGGGTTGTCTGCGCCTAGCGGTGATTACCACGGCCAAATATTTCATTCCCCGGATCCTCGGCTCCTTTTGCCAACGCTATCCCGGTATCGACGTCTCCCTCAAGGTGACCAACCACCAGCAAATCCAAACCCGGATGCAGAATAACGAAGACGACCTCTACATCGTCAGCCAACCGCCGGAGGACTTGGAATTAACCTACCAACCCTTTTTAGAGAATCCCCTCGTAGTCATCGCCCGGCGGGATCATCCCTTGGCCAATTGGCCCCAGGTGCCCTTAGCCAAGTTAAACAACGAAGCCTTCATCATGCGGGAAAAAGGCTCCGGCACTCGCCAAGCGGTGCAACAACTCTTCGCCCAGTATGGCGTCGAGGTGCAGGTGCGTTTGGAACTGGGCAGTAACGAAGCCATCAAGCAAGCTATCATCGGCGGACTTGGTATTTCCGTGTTATCGGAGCATACCCTCATTTCCGAAGGCCCCCACAGCGAACTGGCGGTGCTCAACGTCGAGCAATTCCCTATCCAACGGCGCTGGTACGTGGCCCATCTCTCCGGCAAGCAACTCTCGGTCATCGCCAGGGCCTTTTTGGAGTATCTACTGGAAGAAAGTCAAAAGATGCCTAAGCCCAGCTCGCTTCTGCGCTCTAATGTTTTAATCCCCGCCCATGTCAGCCCCTAATTCCCTTTTTTTCCATGTCTTCCTTGTCGCCCTGGGACTGACATGGCGCCGGAGCGCCGACTAGGCTAGAGAGGTGGGGAAAGATTTTCCCCGCGCCTTACGGTGTGTTTTAGGAGGTTATTAACCATGCGACGCCATTCCATCCTTGCGACCCTCGCCTTTGCCCTGATTTTATGGGTCGGTTGGGAAACCTTGGCTCAAACCCGGGCCTACGGCGCTCCCGCCAATCCCCAGGAAGCCCAGAGCGCCTACAATAGCAAATGTCCCGGCGATAAGGACGACGACTGTAAAGAGTAGGTCAAGTCTCCGCCGAACTGTTCGTTCAGAGTATTAACGAGAGAAGACTGGCCCATTCAAGGCTGAAGCCCGTCAGGGCCTGACTGAGAAAAGGGCGGGGTAGAAGGGAGGACGTTTCCGAGGTAGATTCTGAGCGCCTCTAGAGCTTTTCCCCAGCCCTCTTAATCGCCGTAGGCGCCGTTAGCGCTCGATCAGCAGACATTGCCCGTCGGGGCAGAGGTCTTCCAATTCCACATTTACCGGCTCAATCCGCCAAATCTCCTGACAGTATTCCCGGATGGCCCGGTCGGAGGAGAATTTGCCCATGCGGGCCACGTTGAGGATGGACATTTTCGCCCACCGTTCTTGGTCTTGGTAGGCTTGACCGACTTTAGCTTGGGCCTCGACGTAGGCTTGGAAGTCCGCTAAAACGAGGAAGGGGTCGCTTCCCAGTAGGGAATCCGTCAGGGGACGGAAGAGGTTGCCGTCGCCGTGGGAGAAGAAACCGCAGTTAATTAGATCAATGACCGCTTTAAGGTCGGGGTTGCCGTTGTAGTAATCCCAGGGATGGTAGCCCCGGCTTTGCAGTTGAGCCACTTCCGGGGTGGTGAGGCCAAAGAGGAAGAAATTCTCGGCGCCGACTTCTTCCCGAATTTCGATATTGGCGCCGTCTAGGGTGCCGATGGTCAGAGCGCCGTTGAGGGAGAATTTCATGTTGCCAGTGCCGGAGGCCTCTTTGCCGGCGGTGGAAATTTGCTCCGAGAGATCGGCGGCGGGATAGACCCGTTGACCCAACTTGACGTTGTAGTCGCTCAGGAAGACCACCTTCAGGCGCTCGCCAATGGCGGGATCTTTGTTGACCACGTCCCCGACGGCGTTGATCAATTTAATGATCAATTTAGCGAGGTAATAGCCCGGCGCCGCTTTACCGCCAAAGATAAAGGTGCGGGGAGGAATGTCGAGGTTGGGGTTATTCTTTAATTGCAGGTAGAGGTGGATGACGTGGAGGATATTCAGGTGTTGGCGCTTGTACTCGTGAATGCGCTTCACCTGGACGTCAAAGAGGGAGTCGGGGTTAACCAGTAGATGATTTTGCCGCTCAATATAGCGGGCCAAATCCAGTTTCACGTCCCGTTTAATTTCCCGCCACTGTTCCCGAAAACGAGCGTCGTCGGCGAAATGCTCCAACTGCCGCAGGTCGTCGAGGTTTTTAATCCAGCCTTGACCAATGTGATTCGTAATCAACTGGCTCAGGCGGGGATTGCTGAGCACCATCCAGCGCCGGGGGGTGACGCCGTTGGTTTTGTTGCTGAATTTCTCCGGCCAGAGTTCGTAGAAATCTTTCAGCACGGTTTCTTTGAGCAGTTCGCTGTGGAGTTGGGCCACGCCGTTAATCGCGTGGGAACCCACGCAGGCTAAGTGCGCCATGCGGACGTATTTTTCCCCGCCTTCGTCGATGAGAGAGAGGCGGGCCAGCTTCTCGCCGTCCTGGGGATACTTGATCCGCACTAGGTCTAAAAAGCGCCGGTTAATTTCGTAGATAATTTCCAGATGGCGGGGCAGAAGGTAGCCAAATAAGCCCAAAGACCATTTTTCCAGCGCCTCCGGCAGGAGGGTGTGGTTGGTGTAACCCAGACACTTTTGGGTAATGTCCCAAGCCTGATCCCAGGCTAAACGGCGCTCGTCCACCAAGAGACGCATCAACTCCGCCACGGCGATGGCCGGGTGGGTGTCGTTGAGTTGGACGGCGAAACTCTCGTGGAAGTTTTCTAATCCCTGATTTTCGTGGAGGTGAATGCGGATCATGTCCTGTAGGGAGCAGGAGACAAAGAAATATTGCTGGGCTAGCCGCAATTCTTTGCCCTGGATTTGCTCGTCGTTAGGGTAGAGGACTTTGGTTAAATTTTCCGAGGTGATCTTGTCGTTAACGGCGCCGTAATAATCCCCCACGTTAAAGCGCTGAAAATCGAAGGACTCCGCCGCTTCCGCCCGCCAGAGCCGCAGATTGTTGGCGGTGCTAACCCGATAGCCCAGAATCGGCGTATCATAGGGAATGCCCTTGAGGATAGAACCGGGAACCCAACGGACTCGGTAATTGCCTTCCTCGTCCTGGTAGGATTCGGTGTGGCCGCCTAATTTAACCGTCACCGCCGCTTCCGGCCGGGCCAATTCCCAGGGGTTCCCCAACTGGAGCCACTTATCGGTGATTTCCACCTGCCAGCCGTCCTTGATTTCCTGGTCGAAAATGCCAAACTCGTAGCGGATGCCGTAGCCGATGGCGGGAATTTCCAAAGTGGCTAGGGAGTCCATGTAACAGGCCGCTAGGCGCCCCAAACCGCCGTTGCCGAGACCTGGCTCCTCCTCTAGATCGATGAGTTCTTGCAGATTCAGCCCCGACTCCGTCACCGCCTGCTCGATGGGCCCCCAAAGGTCGAGGTTAATCAGATTATTGGCTAAATGGGGCCCGAGGAGAAATTCCGCCGAGAGGTAGCAGACGACTTTATTTTCTTTGCTGAGATAGGTCTGGAAAGTGTTGAGCCAGCGTTGTAGGAGCCGGTCCCGCAGGGTGAAGGCCAGCGCCATATAGCAGTCGTGTTTGGTGGCGATGGCGGGGAATTTTCCTTGAACGTAGAAGAGGTTATCCGCCAGCGCCCGCTTGAGGGTCTCGACGCTGAGGCCGGTGCGGTCGTCTTCGACCTGGATGAGAGGATTGCTAGTGCTTAAGGTCATTGTCCGACTTTCAATAAAAGATTGACGCCTCTATCATGGCGAAGATTTCGCTTCAAGGCGCGCTTTTTTCGGCGCTTGAGCTTAAGAAATGGTTAGGAAAAGATTAATTTTAGTTGAGGACACAGTTATTTTTTAGTTTTTAAATTAATTATCTTGAGATTGTTCAACTATAGTTTTTGTGCTATAAAGCCTTGGATTAACCAAGATTTAGAGTAGTATAGCGGTTTGCAGACGGGTGAAAACGACTTTTGTTTGCCCTCATCCCCCAGCCCCTTCTCCCAGAGCGGGCGAAGGGGAGTCAAAGTCCCTCTCCCTCTTTGGGAGAGGGATTAGGGTGAGGGTCAGACCGGGCAAGAATGTCCCTCAGTCGAGAGAATACCGCTATAAGTTCTACCTTATAGCGGTTGTAGGCGATTCGTAAATCAAGCCCTTTGGGATCAAGGATAGATTGACCACCCCGCCCCTTCGAGGCCCCCCTTCACGGGCGACGGTGTATACACAAGTGTCAAAACCCCCTCTAACTCCCCCTTGGTAAGGGGGAGAACCAGAAATCTTTGTTCCCTCCCCTTGCCAAGGGGAGGGCTAGGGAGGGGTTCTTGAGAGAATTTCAGAAATTATTTTAGTTATGTGTACACGGTAGCCTTCACGGGAGGGGAATTTATCACAGATAAGTCATTATTGCAGTTCCTCTCCTTTGGAGGGGTGGCAGGCGTAGCCTGACGGGGCGGTCAAACTGTGGAGATTTATAAACAATTTGCGACTGCTATATATAGCGAGTCCGTCAGGGCAGAGAGAACCGAATTAAAATAAGCTGGGGTTAAATGTTAAGCCGTCGATGAAATTTCTCCATCCCTATCCCCTAGCGCCGGGGCGCCCCCATCTGGTCTATTTGCCGGGGATGGACGGTAGCGGGCGCCTCTTTTACCGACAAGCGCCGACCCTGGCGCCGTTTTTCAATCTTCACTGTTTGGCTCTGGCGCCCCAAGCCCAAGCGGACTGGCCGGAATTGGCCGACGGGCTGTTAACCCTAGCGGATAAAACCTTCGGCGCCGAACCCTTGACGCTCTGCGGCGAATCCTTTGGGGGCTGTTGGGCCTTAAAAGCGGCGGAACGACTTCCCGGGAATCTAGAGCGCCTGATTTTAATTAACCCCGCCTCCGCCTTCGCTCAAAATCCCCTGTTAACCCTCGGCTCGGCGCTGACGCCTTGGTTGCCGGAGTTTACCCAGCCCTTTTCCACCCTTGTGGGCCTGCCTTTCTTGGCTAATTTGAGTCGTATTGATCCGCCCGACCAGCGCCGGTTACTGACGGCCATGCGGGCCCTACCGCCCGACGCGGTTACTCGGCGCCTCGACTTGTTGCGGAACTTCCGCTTGGAGCGCCCCTTGACCCAAATTCCCCAACCCACTTTAATTATCGCCAGCCGGGGCGATCTACTTTTGCCCTCCGTTGAGGAAGCCTACGGGTTGCGAGCCCAGTTGCCCCGCGCGAAACTGGAAATTCTGCCCCACAGCGGCCACGCCTGCCTGCTGGAACGGGACTTAAACCTCGGCGCTATTCTCCAAACCCATCACTTTTTACCCCCCGTCCATGATTGAGCAGTTAACAACGGAAATCCTCGTGGTCGGCGCCGGAACGGGAGGAACCTCTGCGGCGATCCAGGCGGCCCGGCGGGGTCGGCGGGTCGTTTTAGTCGGCGAATTTCCCTGGTTGGGGGGAATGCTCACCAGCGCCGGGGTGGCGGCGCCGGACGGCAATGAGTTGGCGGCGTGGCAGACGGGTCTGTGGGGGCAGTTGTTGCGAACGTTGAAACAACGACAACCGGAAGGACTGGATCATGCTTGGGTCAGTTTATTCACCTTTGATCCGGCGCTGGGCGCTCAAATTTTCGCCGATTGGGCTAGGGAGTTACCCACCCTGACTTGGATTAAAAATCAGGCGCCCCTAGCGGTTTTGAAAACCGAAGATCGCGTCCTCGGCGTCCGCTTCCCGGACTATGAAATCCGGGCCCAAATCACCCTCGACGGCACGGAATTGGGAGATTTACTGGCGCTGGGGGAAATTCCCCACCGTTGGGGCTGGGATTGGGGCGCCGATTATGATGAACCCAGCGCTCCCAAGGAACCCAATCTAATCACCGAAACCTATCCCGTCCAGTCCCCCACCTGGGTTTTCCTGCTGGAGGACTACGGCGCCGAGTTAGCGCCCAAACTGGATCCCCGACCGGGTTACAACCCGGCGCTGTTCGCCGGCGCCTGGGAAAAATACGGCCCCGAAAAATTCCGTAACTATGGGCGCTTGCCCCAGAATCGCTACATGATTAACTGGCCCCTAGCGGGGAACGATTACGGCAAGGATTTAAACCGATTGTTAACCCCGGAGCGGGCGACCTTCCTCCGAGAAGCCTACGACCACAGTTACCATTTCGCCTGTTTCCTTCAGGAAAACTTTGGTCGGCGCTGGGGGTTAGCCTCCTCCGCGTTTCCCCACTCAGACCGACATCCCGCCTTCGCCCTCCATCCCTACTTTCGCGAAAGCCGCCGTTTACTCGGACAAGTCACCGTGACGGAACCGGATCTATTACCCCAGGGCGAGACGGCGCCGTTGCCGCTCCAAGACCAGAAAATTACCAGTATCGCCATTGGCAACTACGCCAACGACCACCATTACCCCGGCTTCGAGTTTCCCCTCGCGCCCAAATCCCGGCGCTGGGGCGGACGCTGGACGGGGACTCCCTTTACCGTGCCCTACGGCGCTTTGGTTCCCAAGGAAACCCTGGGCTTTTTGGTCTGCGAAAAAAATATCTCCGTCTCCCACATCGCCAACGGCAGTACGCGACTCCAGCCTTTGGTGATGAATCTAGGGCAGGCCGCGGGTCTAGCCGCGGCGCTTTGTGTGGAGCGGCGCTGCGATCCCCAAGCTTTACCCGCAGAAGTTTTACAGGAACAACTTCTGACCGATCCCCAAGCGCCGGCCGCCGTGATTCCCTTTTACGACCTCCCCCCGGATCATCCCGATTGGTTGAACCAACAGCGCCGGGTTTTAAATGCGCCCGAAACCTATCCCTCGTCGGCGCTGTGCGAGGTTAATTCCCATTTTCTCCCCTCCTCGGCGCCGAGCTATTCGGGAACCTTCTTTTGCAAAGGAGAGCAGGACTATCGCTTCAGTTTCCAACTGGGAAATCGTAACTTGAGCGCCTGTTTAATTACCGAGCGCCCGGAGGTGGATCTACAATTAAAAGCTCTCCGCTCCGGCCGGCGCCTTGCGCTTCAGGGGCGCTATAACGGCGCCGGCGCTTGGTTAGCGGTAGAGGCGATTAAGACTTAATTTTATCTTAGGAGAACTATTGATGCGACCGCTTTCCGCCAGAATTCAAAATTTTAAACTCCTAGAGGATGTTACTCCTCAGTGACGGACATAAGTGGCTCAATCCCTTACTATGACTAAGTTTTGAAAAGATGGCGCCCATGACTAACATAGACTCTGAAAGTGTTGCCACACCCGCCTTTCAATGAACGTACTTAGACGTGTTCTTGAAAATGTGTCCGTCAGTCAGGCCTAGAGGATGTTACCCTCAAGTTTCGAGACTTAATTATAGCGGTATCAAGTTAGTTATGAGGCTGATGGGGCATTAAATGCATCAAAGGGAAAAACCTTTCCTCTTGACGGAGTTCAGAGCGCGCTCAAAACTTTTGACCATAGGAATCTTGGGGAATTGACTGGGTAATTCCCTAGCAGACTACCCGCTGTTTGTCTTGCGCTTACCCTAGATAAAACCTAAAAGGAAGCGAGATTGGGATTCTGTTGGAGTTTTTCAATTTCAAAACCCACGGCGTTATTTTCGTGGTTTAATTGCACGGTCACGGAGCGGGAGAGTTGGCTTTGTTTCGCCAGCGCCTGTTGATAGTAGCCCTGGGCCTGCTGGAGTAGGGTTAGGTTTTTCTGCTCCCGTCCCTGGATACGAAGCACTTGACCCTTGAGGTAAAGGAGTTCTGGGTTATCGGGGGTTTCCGCCAGCGCCAAGTTGAGATAAGAGAGCGCCTGGTCGTACTGTTTCAGATCCCGGTAGGTAATGGCCAGGGCCCGATTGCGGAGGTAGGGGGGAGAGGCGTACCGTTCAAAGCGCTGAATTACCTGATCCGACTGGCTAAAGGGCGTGTACTTGGACAAGAACAAATCTAGATAGCCCCGCAGGAGGTTCAATTCCGGGTCGTTGGGGTTAATTTGGCTAGCCTTTTCCACATGGTCGAAGACGCTTCCGGCCTTGCCGACGGCGGCGAGATAGTTGCCTTGTTTCATTAAATAGCCGCCTTCCAGAAAATAACCCACGGCGAGATATAAATTACCCCGGAGAGGATCTTTCTCCTTCAGCGCCTGGGCGGCCCGTTGGGTGCGCTCGGCGTAGCGTTTCATCAGTTCAAAATCATTGCTATCGTAGGCCAAGGAGGCCCGCATGGCTAAGGCGAGGGGTTCCTGGGGTTCCTGGGCGACGGCGGTTTCCAACAGGGATTGAGCCAAGAGGTAATTGCCGTCCCGAAAGATGGCGTTAAAGGCCGCCTCCGTGTGGTCGCCGATGGGGTGGGGGTTCTGAGTCCGAAAGGGATCGCCGGCCCAGACCGGAGCCGCGAGGGCGGCAAAGAAAAGACTGGCGCTGATAAACAGAGACTTGATCTTCATCGTGACCTAGGGGGAGGAGAAAGGAGAATGTTAGGCTAGGGGAGATCCGAGACCTGGCGCTCAAAAACCATGCTCTATCTCAAAGGGGTGGGCTACCATCCGGCGGCGACCGCGACCCCCATTCTAAAGGATATTAATTTGCAGTTGGCGCCCCAAGAGATGGGCTTAATCGTCGGCCCCAGCGGCTCGGGCAAAAGCACCCTGTTGGAAATTCTGGCGGGGTTGGCGGAACCCACCGCGGGAACCATTCTCTGGCGAGAGCAGGAGTTGACGCCCGATCATCTGCAACAGTTGGGGGGCTTGGTGTTTCAGTTCCCGGAGCGCCATTTTTGCGGGAATACGGTTTTAGAGGAACTGCGCCTTGGACACCCGGAAATTAACCGGGCCCAGTTAGAGCGTGCTCTAGAGGAAGTCGGTCTGGCCCAAATTCCCTGGGAAACCGCGCCCCAAGCGCTCAGCGGCGGGCAACAACGGCGCTTGTCCCTAGCGGTGCAACTCGTTCGCCAGCCCAATGTTTTACTCTTGGACGAACCCACCGCTGGCTTAGATTGGTCGATGCGGCGCCAGTTGGTTAATCTGCTGGAAAAACTCAAAGCCCACTGGACGCTTCTGGTGGTCACCCACGATCCCGAGGAACTCCGGCCCCTGGCGGAGCGGCGCTGGCAAATTCGCGGCGGGGAACTGACTCCGTTGTAGATAGGGCGAAAAACCCGATAAAATAGCTAACCAATGCCCTGTCACTTATTTGAAATCAAGGTTAAATTCCCATGACCCCCTCTTTAGCAAACTTCCTTTGGAGCTTGGTGCTCGGCGCTACCATCGTGGTCATCCCGGCGACCATTGGCCTGATCTTCATTAGCCAAAAAGATAAAATTAAGCGCAACGTTTAGGGCTGGGCCGTTCTTCGGTTCCCCTTCCTGGCAGGGGTTAAGGGCGGGTGAGCTTCTCCCGGTCAGAACCCACCCCCCAACCCCCTCCCAAGAGGGGGCATTAGTAGTTAACTAGCGGGTTTCAATGAAAATATGGGTTAAACCCCCTCTCTCAATCTGCTCACTGATATCTGATAACTGTAATCTGTTCACGGGCGCTGTAGGCAATGGTCAACTTTGGGCTAAATTCCGCTAGTATCCTCGGCATCGCTCTGGCGGTGGCGGGGGCGGGGCTGTATTTTTTACGCTCCGTGCGCCCGGAAGTCTCTCGGGATTACGATATTTTCTTCTCCGCCGTGGGTCTCCTCTGCGGTTTAATTCTCCTCTTTCAAGGCTGGCGCCTCGACCCAATTTTACAATTTGGGCAACTGCTCCTAGCGGGTTCCACCGTCTTTTTCGCCGTGGAAACCATCCGCCTGCGGGGCATCACCACCGAGCAGGCCCGCCGCAACACTCCCTACGCCGACGACCGCCGGGTCAGTAAAACCCGCGTTTACACCGAAGCGGAGTTAGACCGCCTCGAAGCCTACGAAGACGAGGAAGAAACCGCGCCCAAGCGCCGTTTGCGGGGTTACGACGATCCCCGGAGCGAACGCCCTCCCAGTCGGAGCGAAACCGAAACCCGAGCGCCTCGTCCCCGGCGCTCTAGCCGTCCCTCCAGCGCCGAAAGCGAGCGCCCCCCCAGTACTCGAAGCCGCCGTCCCCCAGCAAGGCAAGATTACGACCGTTGGCAAGAGGAAAGCGCCGATGTTTGGGAAGAGCAACCCCAACGGCCCCGGCGCTCTAATCGACCCCCCGCCGTCGAGCCGGAAGAAACCGCCGAGGCGCCCCGTCGCGCCCCCCGGCGCCGACCCTCTACCGCCTCCGCCCCGACCCGTAAGCCCAACCCCTACGAGGACGAACCCCCGGCGGCCTATGTGGATTACCAGCCCCTAGAGGACGCGGACGCCCCCGAGGGAGAAACGCCCCCGGACGAGGGGGCTTAACCGCCGATGCGCGTCGAACCCTGTTGCCAAGCCCTCCTCGGCGCCCTTTTACCCCAGATTGATCCCCAGCGCCGGGGATTGTGTATCGATGTGGGGGTGGGCACCTTTGCTTTTTACTGCCAGCAGTTCGCGGAGATGGGCTATCCGACCTGGGCCGTTGAACCCCTACCGGCGCCGGAATTAAAACGCTTAGCCGCTCGCCTCAATATTCGCCTCTGGGAACTCTGTTTATCCGACCGGGAAGGAACCCAAACCCTTTATGTCGGCCGTTTCGCCGGTTTATTTAACCGTAACTTTAGCTCCCTCTCCCCAGGGTGGTTCGGCGCTTCCGCTCGGCCCAAAGAAGTGACGACGCAAACGCTGACGGGACTCTTAGCGCCGGAAAATCCAGAGCAGGTAACCTGTTTAAAACTGGATATTGAAGGCTGGGAGTGGCCAGTGATTCAACAACTACCGGCGCTAGACCCGGCCCATCTGCCCCAAATTTTGATGTTTGAATACGGCGGCGGCGCTAGTAAAGCCAAGGGAAAACAAGGCTGGAGTGCCGATTTTTATCAACAAACCCTCCACTGTTTACAAACCCTACGGGACTGCGGTTACGGTCAGAGTATCAGGATTGATTTCGCTCCCGAGAGTCGAGAAAAAATTTTTAACCTTCAGGAAATCGGCGCTTTGGATGAGGTCTTTGAAGAGAATTGCGTCTATGGCAATATCATCAGTCTCCGCCCTCCCCATGCCGTCGATCCGCATGTTGTCAGAGAAGTGTGTCAGCCCTATGACGCCATGACCCTAGTGGAGAGAATTGTTAACCGCTGGGTCGCGGGTTAAGCCTCGTCTAACTTCATTTCCGGTTCCCCTCCTTGGAGGGGTTAGGGGTGGGTTAATGCGCGGGGTTAGAACCCACCCCCCAGCCCCCTCCCAAGAGGGGGAGTATAAACTACAGTTTTCAGAGTTGAGTATGGAAAAGATGCGCCGTTTGACATCTATTTTATTGGGACTGGCGGCGGGGTTAATCCCCCTCAACCGGCTAGAGGCGGCGCCGCTCCGGGGCGTTTGGCTCACGAATATTGACAGCGCCGTCCTTTACGATCCCCAAAACCTAACCCAGGCGCTGGAGCGACTGGAGGATCTGGGCGTTAACACCCTCTACCCCACGGTTTGGAACGGCGGCTACACCCTTTATCCCAGTCCGACCGGAAAAACCTGGTTAGGGAAACCCCAACTGCCGGAGTTAGGGGGGCGGGACTTTTTAGCGGAGCTGATTCCCCAGGCAAAGGCGAGAAAACAGCGGGTTATCGCCTGGTTTGAGTTGGGGTTAATGACGCCCGCCGAGGCGCCCTGGTTAAAGAACCGCCGGGACTGGCTCACCCAAACCGCGACGGGGGAAACGATTTGGCTAGAAGGAAAAACCCTGCCTCGGGTCTGGCTCAATCCCCTCCACCCCGAGGTTCAGCGCCTGATGACCGAGTTATTAGTCGATCTCGTCGCCCGCTACGACCTGGACGGCATTCAACTGGACGACCACTTTGGCTACCCAGCGGAGATGGGCTACGACCCCCTGACGGTGGCTCAATTTCAGGCCGACCACGAGGGAGAAAACCCGCCCTTACCTCCGGCCTTAGATCCCCAACAGGACTGCGTTAGCCAAAATCGGCGCTGGCAGGCTTGGGTGGATTGGCGGGCCGAGCGCCTGACGGAATTTACGGAAACCTTAGTTAAAACTCTACGGCAGAGTAAGCCGGGGTTAATTATTTCCGTCTCTCCCAACCCCCAGACTTTTTCTAAAAATTGCTTTCTGCTGGATTGGCAGGCTTGGCAAAAAAGAGGATTAATCGACGAATTGGCGCTTCAGGTCTATCGTCGGGACTTCGGCGCTTTCCAACGGGAACTGCTCAAGCCGGAGGTGCAACGGGTTAAAGAAGAAATTCCCGTTCTAGTGGGGGTTTTAGCGGGCCTCAAAGGCGCGCCTATGCCCCTGGCGGATCTAGAAGCTCAAGTCCGGTGGGCCCAAAATCAAGGCTTTAGCGGCGTCTCCTTCTTCTTCTACGAAAGCCTCTGGAACTTTGGCCCTGAATCCCCGGCGCTACGACAGAAGGCGCTCCGGGAACTCCTGAACCAGCGCCGCCATGCCCCTAAAAATTAGCTGGGGATCTAGGATCAACTCCCCTGTTTGAGTCTCGCGAAAATAACGCTTTAACACCGGGCCGTCGCCGCCGGTTAAGATAATTTTTCCTTCTGGAAACTCGACCCGCCAATCCCGGAGATAAGCGCCGACGCCTCCCAGCAGGGTATGAACGACGCCCCCAATTATAGAACTGTGGGTATCTTGACCCCAGGGCGCGGGCAACTCCGGGGGGAGCGTTAACCAGGGCAAAGCGCCGGTGTTTTGATGGAGAGCGGCTAACTGTAACCCTAGACCCGGTAGGATGGCGCCGCCCCAAAAAGCGCCCTTTGCATCCCAAGCCGTTAAGGTCAAAGCCGTGCCGGCGTCTATTACCAAACAGGGAACCCCGTAAACCCGGACGGCGCCGAAACCCGCCAACGCTCGGTCGATCCCCAGGGTCGGGTAAAGATTGCCCAAAGGAATCTCTTTTAAGGCTAACGGCGCCGGAAAAGGCGTTAAGGGCGGAGCGGCGCTGGGAACTACGGTAGCCCAACAGAGGGGCCAGCCCTGGGTTAAAAACCCGGTTTGCTCTAGGTCTTGAAAATCGCCGTCCCCGGAGGTCGTCAGGGTTGCTTGTTGAAAATAGGCCCAGTGCCAGCGGGAATTGCCCCGCATTAATCCGAGCCAGTGGGGAGGAAGCATCGCAGTTATCAGGTATCAGTTATCAGCGAGGCGCCGGGTAGGAGCGTCGCAAAACGCGCTAGAGAGCCAACCGGCCCAAGTTAGCCACTCTTGCTAAGGGGGTTGAGGAGAGCGCCCTTTGATTGCGTTCAACACTATTTAAGCCTGCCACATCGGATCGGCAACGGCAGATAACCGACCTTGTCTTTTAACGGTCGTCCCCCTAGGATCTAACTTGTTAACCCAAGATTTCGAGGGGATTATGACTCTAGCCGTCGGCGCCCAAGCGCCCGCTTTCAACACGGTTGACGACAATGGCCAAAGCGTTTCCCTAAGCGACTTTGCCGGCAAAATCGTCGTGCTGTACTTCTATCCCAAGGACGATACCCCCGGTTGCACTAAAGAAGCCCAAAGCTTCCGGGATAACTACGACGCCTACCAAGGTAAGGAAATTGTTGTTCTTGGCGTGAGTCAAGACGATCAGGCTTCCCATAAACAGTTTAAAGAAAAGTACGGTCTCCCCTTCCAACTACTGGTGGATAGCGACGGCGCTATCAGCAAAGCCTACGGGGTGGACGGCGGCGGTTACTCCAAACGGGTAACCTATATCATCGACGGAGCCGGCATGATTAGCCAGGTTTACGAAACCGTCAAAACTGACACCCACGCGACGGATATCCTCGGCGCTCTCTCCTAAGAAACCCTGGGATGTCTCCAAGTAGGCGGTAAATTCCTTCCCGCCTAAAATCCGTTATCGAACTCTTTCTTGCCTCCCTCCCTCCACGGAAGCGGGGGCTTCTTCGTCTTTTGCCCCGGAACAGGCGCCACCGGCTTAAACGAGTGGATATCGGGAGTCTTCTCGCCCCAATTACGGCGCTGAACGGGACGGCGACTCGCGGGGATCCCTGGCAAAAGATTAATAAAACTTAAGATTTGACGGGGAGATCCAGGATTAGGATTGGGCTAGGATGATGGGTGGATAGTTCCTCCGCTAAGAAAATCTGATGTATGTTAAGGATTACTCCCCAATCCTTCCGCAATGAAAGCGAGGTCGAGAGCAAGCTGGTTGTCCAGTACTTGTTACCGGCTTTGGGCTATACCCAGGACGACTGGTATCAGGAGGTGACCTTTGGGAGCATTCGCTTGGATTTTCTGGCGTTTGCGGCTCAAGTGCTCCCCTTTACCCTAGACGCTAACTCTCCCCTGAGTTTAATTATCGAGGCCAAAAACCCCCGAGTTAATTTGGATAAGTATGTCCGGCGTCTCAATCAGTATCTTGTCCGACTAAAGGTCAGATTTGGCGTTTTAACCAATGGCGTTAGTCTGAGAATTTACGAGGAAAATCGTGGCCGGGCGGACATGATTTTTCAATGCGGAGGAGAGGAAATTCAAGATAATATTGAGCGGATTCGCTCCCTCATCGGTAAAGATGTCATCAAAAAAAAGGTTTCCCCAGCGTTTCCCATTTCTTCAACGTCCACTCAATCAAGTTCTACTCAATCAAGTAAAAAATCTATGAAAATTATCTCGATTTACCACAATAAAGGCGGCGTTGGGAAAACCACCGTCGCTGTGAACCTCGCCGCGGGTCTGCGTAAGCGGAACTATCGAGTGCTGTTAGTCGATTTGGATTCCCAAGCCAACTCCACCTTTGCCGCTGGTTTAGTCAAGTTTCAATTTGACGAAGAGGACACCCTCAAAGATAATAATGGGCCCATTCAAGTCCGAAGTGCACCAGGGCCTGACTGAGAGAAGAATACCTCATAGGGGGTACAGTAGTCAAGAGATTTACGGGGGCGGTGGTTGAGTAAATTTGTTGCGTGTAATACTTCAGACTGTTTGACTAGTT
>WGLZ01000038.1 GCA_016471375.1 Cyanobacteria bacterium RI_101 | reverse complement strand
CTTTGGTTTTGCCATTAACCTTATCTCGCCCCCTAAATCCCCCAATTCTGGGGGACTTTGAACTCAGAAAAGCTCTGAACTCCCCCCAAAATTGGGGGGCTGGGGGGGCAAAACGAGGCTGATGGGTAGATCTGTGTACACCGTAGCTTTAGAAAGGGGGAAACTATTCTCAAATTTAATCCCAACGTAAAAAAGAAACCCTAGATATGCCCGTCCAACGCCTTTTGATGTTCGCTCCGGCTAATTTTGGCTCTGATTTGGCGCTGTTGGGTCAATCAGGATTACACCGTCTGCGGACGCTTTTGCCGATTTTACGGAACAAAACCCTTAATCCCGGTATTTTAACTGATCCGGGGGAAGTCGGTAAAAAACAGCTTCAGGCGCTGGAACCCGCTAGTCCCGACCAGTGGAAACTGTCCCATCTTGATCTCCACGAAGAAGACTATTTTGGCGGCAACGCCGATCCGGCAAAGTCCCCCTTGCAAAGGGGGATTTTGGGGGATAAAGCACGAAAACTGAGTCTTTAACCGAGATCTGTGTATACCATAGCCCAAAGAGGGAGAGGGACTTTGACTCCCCTTTAGTTTTCCCTTTCGTTCAATCTTGGAGTTACCTCAATGTCCTCAATCCAAAAAATCCAAATTCCCGAAGCTAGCGGTTTTGACCGAGCTAAAGCTATGGAACTGGCTAATTTAATTTCCGTCGCCTACAATGAGTACGAAGTCTGGGATAGTAATGAGGATTTGCAAGATCCTCAGAAACTTCCCACCGTCATCACCGGTTCCTCAGACTTTGCCGATTTACAAACCAATACCCTAGAATGTCAGAAAGAAGCGGGAAAAAACACTAACTTCACTAAGCTCGATAAACTCTGGAAGACGTCGAAAAAATACGACCGTCTGGAAAGTTTTTTCTTTCCCCAGTGGTGGTGGTTTGAACTGTTGGAGCCGGATCATCGGCAGGAGCTTCTGCGAACGGATATTCGGGAGTTTTGGGAAGAAATCAAAGATATTGTCACCACGGATCAGGTCTTTGGTTTTATCGCCCGCTCCCAAGACAATCCTCGCCAACTGTTTGTCGTCTTTCGGGGGACGCGGGAAGGGGCCGAGTGGTTTAATAACTTCCGCCCTAAGCCCCAGCCCTTTTTGCCGGAGTTGTCCCAAGAATTAGGCGTCGATCTCGGGGAAGTGCGCAACGGTTTTAACCTAATCTACACCGCCGCCCGGACTCAAAATATTCTGGAGAAATTTCTGGATCGCCTCAATTTTTTCAGTATTCCTCTTTTGGATAGTTTCGCTAATCAGCTTCAGAAAAAGGTGACGCAATTTTTTGCGGATCAAGACACTATTCCCAGTCAGACGGTGATTGAACAATTCTTTACGGATTATTTTCAAAACAACCCCGAGGCGGCTGAGACTGAAATTTATATCACCGGCCACAGCCTCGGCGCCGGTTTAGCCAGCCTCGCGGCGCTGCATATTCAAAAGCTGGCGGAAAAACATCAAGTTTCGCCAGCTATTAAGCTCTACACTTTCGCGAGTCCTCGGGTGGGCAATGAAACCTTCGCTAGC
Source organism: Cyanobacteria bacterium RI_101 (assembly GCA_016471375.1). Lineage (GTDB taxonomy): Bacteria > Cyanobacteriota > Cyanobacteriia > Cyanobacteriales > Microcystaceae > Synechocystis. Next base: position 20,892 of record WGLZ01000038.1, on the reverse strand, counting down.
CATTTTGACCCGCCCCATTCCCTCAAAAGTTACCGGATTATTAACAGCGAAGACCTGATTCAGTCCGTGCCCTTACCCACCACCGAGTTGATCGACGATGAAACCCGCAAGGGAATGAGCGCCGGGGGGCTGGAGCGCCTGGCTCGCTTTAAAGAATTTCTAGAGCGCCTGACCAAGGGCCAATCCCAAAAGCATTATCAACACATCGGCGTTCCCGTGACCTTTACCCAACAAACCGGCACCATCGCCGGCAACCATAATTTAACCAACACCTACCGACGGGCGCTGGTGGAGGATTAAGGCTATGACCACTGATAGCGACCTCATCTTTCAACCCTTCAGCGCCCGCAATTTTCAGGCCAAAAACCGCCTCTTTCGCTCCAGTATTTCCGGGCGCATCGACAACTACGACGGCTCCGGCGCCCAAGCCCGGATCAACTTCGAGCGCCGATTCGCCAGCGGGGGCGTAGGGACGATCATTTCTTCCCATGTGCCCGTCCATATCCGGGGACGGATTTTGCCCAACTACGCCGCCATCGACCGGGACGAACGCGTTCCTTTTTGGCGGGAAACGGCCCGGCAAGTCCGGGAAGCGGGGCGGGGCTTTGACCACCAGGACTGTAAATTTATCCTGCAACTCTCCCACTCCGGTCACCAGCAGGACATCGGCGGCATTGAAAATCAAGGTCAAGCGGCGCTGAGTTCCACGAATCGCCGGGAAGCCTTCCACGGCATCCCCTCCCAAGCCATGACCCCGGCTCAAATCCGGGAGATTGTGGAGCAATTCGCCCAGGGCGCCCGCCGGGCCAGGGAAGCGGGGGTGGATGGGATCGAACTCCACGGCGGCAACGGCTATCTCTTTTCCCAATTCCTCAGCTCCGCCATTAACGACCGGCGGGACGACTATGGCGGGAGTTTAAAGAATCGCTTTCGCTTGATGAAAGAGGTCATCGAAGCCATCCGGGGTCAAGTCGGCGCCGATTTTTTCCTCATGGTTAAATTCAGCCCGGTGGAGTATGCCAACTACGCCTTGACCTTTCCCTGGCGCCGGGGAGAGGGCAACACTCTCAGGGACGGAATCGAACTGGCTCAAATGATCGAACAAGCCGGCGCCGACGCCCTCCATATTTCCACCGGCAGTCAGTTTCCCCACCCTTTTAACCCCCTGGGCCCCTTTCCGGTGGCGGAAGCCTCTCGGACTTACCAGAGCATGATCGCCAGCGGTAAATTCGTGTTTACCAAATTTCTCTTTTTCCGCTACGGTCTGCTCCAACCCCTCGCCCGTTGGATTTGGAGTCGTTCCCTCTACGCCCAAGGGATTTTGGATCAGCATGAACAGGCCATTCCCGCCAAGGTGGAGGGGTTTCTCGCGTCCCAGGCTCAGGCTATTAAAGCCGCGGTTAAGATCCCCGTTATTGTCACCGGCGGCTTTCAAACCGTCCAGGGCATCGCCTCAGTTCTCAGGAACGGCGCCGCGGACGGGGTTTCCATCGCCCGCTCTCTCTTGGCCAACCCGGATTTACCCCGCTATCTCCGCCAGGGAACGGCGCCGCCGAAACCCTGCACCTATTGCAATAAGTGTTTGTTAAACGTGCTGGAGCATCCCTTGGCTTGCTATGAATTGAGTCGTTTCCGGGACTATGAAGAGATGATGGCGGAAGCCATGGCCATTTTTACGGACAAAACCGGGGAGGCGGCGCGGTGAAACTCTCATTCTGGCGGGGTGTTTTTCTGAGCAAAGGCGTTATTAATTGGATCGAATCCCTAGGATTACTGGTTCTCGACCCCTGGCTAAGGACGCGGTTTAACCTGACTCCCTTGGTGAATTGGGAATACGCCTATCTCTTTGTCGCCCTGGCCTTTATTTTTGGCCTAGGCTATTGGCAAGTGGGGCGGGATCTTGCCCAAAACCGGGAAGTGATTCGGATGGGGATTTTTGGACAGTACGCCGTTTTTTTCATCCTGCTGGCGACGGTTCTATCGAGACATTTAATCTGGCCTTATTTAATCCCCGCTACTATTGACGGCGTTTACGCCACTCTCTATCTACTCTACTGGCTCAAAACCCCAACCGCCGATTCCCTTGAGGTTAACTCCCATGTTCTTGGATCTTGAAAAATTAGTGGATCGTTTCTGGCATCGTCTGCCCACGCCCTTGGCGCTGGTGAAACTGTTGATGTTCCGCAATCGCCTGCGGGAAGACAACCTCCAGGACACCTCCCAATTAGCGAATAAAAGCCAACTGCCCCAACCCCAAGCCGACGCCCAGGGGCGTCGCCTGACGGCCCGGACGGCGGACGGGAGTTTCAACGACTTAGAAAAACCGGAGATGGGCATGGCGGGAACCCGCTTTGGGCGTAATATTCCCCTCTCCGCCATTCAACCGGAAAGCGGCGCTCAACTGCTGACCCCCAATCCCAGGGTAGTGAGCCGAACCTTAATGACTCGGGACGCTTTCCAACCGGCGACGATTTTAAACCTCCTCGCCGCGGCTTGGATTCAGTTTGAAAACCACGATTGGTTCGCCCACAAAAATAGCGACCAGCCCCAGGACAAATTGGAAATTCCCCTAGAGGAGAACGACCCCTGGCCCCAGGAACACCGACCCATGGCGGTGGATAAAACTCAAGCCGATCCCTCCCGTCCCGCCGGCGCCAATCCCCCCACCTTTATCAATACCGTCACCCACTGGTGGGACGGCTCCCAAATTTATGGAAGCGACCCGGAAACGGTAGAGCGCCTGCGTTCCCATGAGGATGGTAAGTTAATCCTACAGGAGGACGGCCTCTTGCCCTTAGACCCCGAAACCGGCGTCGACCGGACGGGCTTCAACGATAACTGGTGGCTGGGGTTAGCCCTCTTCCACACCCTCTTTACCCGGGAGCATAACGTCATCTGCGAGCGCCTGAAACGGGAATTTCCCGACTGGTCCGACGACGCTCTGTTTGACCATGCCCGCCTGATCAACGCCGCCTTGATGGCCAAAATTCATACCGTGGAATGGACGCCCGCCATTTTGCCCCACCCGGCCACGGATATCGCCCTCAACGTCAATTGGTCGGGCTTTGTGGGGGAGGATTTGAAGGGGATTTTAGGCAATCTCGGGGAAGGGGAACTTTCAGATTTATTAACCGGCATTGTCGGCTCGGAAACCGACCACCATACGGAGCCCTATTATCTGACGGAAGAATTTGTCTCCGTCTATCGGATGCACCCCCTGATCCCCGACGAGTTAAACCTGTACCAGATTGAAAACCATCGCCTCCTGCGGCAAGTGGACTTTTTTGAAATGTCCGGCAAACGGGCCCGCCCCATTGTGGAAACCACGCCTTTGGCGGATTTATTCTACTCCTTTGGCGTGACCCACCCCGGCGCCATTACTCTCCACAATTACCCCCGCTTTTTACAGGAACTCCGGCGGGATAACGGGGAAGTCTTTGATCTGGCGGCGGTGGATATTCTCCGGGACCGGGAGCGGGGCGTCCCCCGTTACAACCGTTTTCGGGAGTTAATCGGCCGGGAAAAAGTCTGTTGTTTTGAAGAAATTACCAGTAATCCCCAATGGGCCCGGGAATTGCGGGAAGTTTACGGCAATGACATCGATCAGGTGGATCTGATGGTGGGGCTGTTCGCGGAGGATAAACCCGAGGGCTTCGGCTTTAGCGACACCGCTTTCCGGGTCTTCATTCTCATGGCTTCCCGGCGCTTGAAGAGCGACCGTTTCTTTACCGAAGATTACCGCGCCGAAATCTACACCCAATGGGGCTTGGATTGGATCGCCCAAAATAGCTTGTTAACCCTGCTCCAGCGCCATTTCCCCCAACTAGCGCCGGCCTTGTACGGGGTGAAAAACGCCTTTAAACCTTGGCGGGCCTTGGGCTAGGATCAATGTTTACCTAAAGCTTACCCAAACGGCGCTGGGGCGGCCGATACGCGCCGCTCCAACCTCCTCGCGACGGGAGCAACCGAGGGGAGTTGACCCTTGTTAAACGCCTTCTAACCGAGTCTCTAAAGTTTGTTTTAATTTCTCATAGTTCAATTTGCCCAGCGCCGATCGTCCCAAGGAATCCATCGCTATCCACTCTTTGGGGCGTTTATAGGGCGCTAGATTCTGTTTGATAGAGGCCTTCAGCGCCGCTAAAGGATCGGTTCCTGGGTAGGGAACATAGACCGCCACGACCTTTTCTCCCCAATGGGGATCGGGTAGTCCCAGAACCGCCGCGTCTTCCACCCAGCCTGTTTGCAAAATAACCGCTTCTACTTGCTGGGGATAAACCTTTTCGCCGCCGGTAATAATACAGCGCCCCCGGCGCCCCAGAATGTGTAGTTTATTTTCCTCGTCAAAGTAACCCAGGTCGTCCGTAATCTTCCGGTTTTGAGCGCCGAGGAGATGGGGATAGTAACCCTGAAATAAAGAGGGGCCGCTAATTTCCACCACGCCGATTTCTCCCGGAGAGGGCCAATCCTGATTTTCCTGTCGGAGATTGACCCAGAGATGGGGCAGAATTTCGGCGCCCTGGGTTCCGGTCAGAAAGGCTTCTGGTCGAATGGCGGCGACAGTTCCCCCGGTTTCCGTCATACCGTAGGTCGGCGCGAGGTTAAGCCTTAACTCCCTAGCTTGGGTTAACAAACTGGGCCAGGCGGGGCCGCCGCCTAAAAGAATGGTTTTAAACTGGGCCAACCACTGGGGATGGCGCCGGAGTAAAAATTGCAGTTGGGTGGGCACCAGGGACAGAAACCAGTCCCGGTAATCCCCCTGGGGCGGATTTTCCTTTAACTCAGGGTAGGAATAGAGTCGCAAAGCGCCGTCGCTGAGCCAAGCCCGCAAGACTTGCATCAGACCGCCAATGTGGTAGAGGGGTAGGACACAAAAATTAGGCAGGGGGTCGTCCCCCCAAAACGCCCGAAACTCATCTACCGCAGCCAGCAAACTCTCTAAAGTATGAAGCGCCAGTTTTATCTGCCCTGAACTGCCCCCAGTAGGAATTAAGATCCGCTCCGGCCCTAGCTCAAACTGGGGGCCAAGCCAAGGAAAACAAGACTCGGGAACAGCCCCAAACCAGCGACGCGGGCGAATCAAGCGCCGCAGATCCGCCCATTCCCCCTCCCCCCACTGGGGATTAGCCAAGACGACAGAACCTTCGGCGCTCAGGACGGCGACGAAGGCCGCTAGAAAAAGATGGGGATCGGTCTCCGCGATCAGAACCAAAGACCCCGCCTGAGGCGGCAGTCGGCGCCGGTAGTCCGCTAGGTAGGCCTCAAAAAGCTCCCGGTTAAACCCCCGCAAATTGCCTAGGGCAAGCCAACCGTTAAAGTGAGGGAACATAGTTTTTGCACCTCTGTTCTAAATACTAATCTATCTCTAGCGCCGCCCTAGGAGCAAAATCGGAAACTTCGTATTTTGAGCAAGACAAAAACATGATTGAGTATCCTAGGCTTGCAAAAAATCTTGATCCCTAAATGATAGGTTCATCGGAGTCAGCCCTTGACTTAATAATTTTAGCCGGAATCCCAGCCACAACAGAGTCAGGGGGCACATCCTGCAAAACGACGGCGTTAGCGCCGATATGGGCATTGTCGCCCACGGTAACTGGGCGAATAATCTTAGCCCCGGCGCCAATTAAAACGTTACCGCCGATCTTTACATGGCTCACAATTGTAACTTGCTGAAAAATAATACAATTAGGGCCAATCATTGTTCCCCTCGGGCTAATAACAACTCCGTTGGGGTGACGTAGGATAAGTCCTCCAGATAGCTGACAATTAATTGGGATGTCGGCTCCTGTGATAATACTCCAAAAGCGATGTAAAAGAACATAGTACTTACTAACGAGCTTGCCAAACAAGCCTTGAGTCTGCCACTTTTGATAGCCCCGTAGCGATTTGATTAATTGTTTGTTGGGTTCCCACCATTTTTTGAGGCGTTCTCTGCTCCAATCAGGCTCCGTGGCTGAGGGCGGCACTCGAACACGGTCAGAAAGTTTTTCCATAGTTGTTAATTCCGTCGGCGGAAGCTAATTATATTCCAGTAGCGACCAGTAGCGATTTCCCTCGTCGAAACGGGCTAAGACCTGAGTTTTACCCGGTTTAATCAGACTGGTTCCCGTAAAATAATCCCCGTTCCGGTCCAGCGCCGTCCATTCCTGGGTTTCTTGATTGAGCACCATCACCTGTCTAGCCCCTTTAACCTGAAGTTGGAAATAGGCGGAGTGATAGAGGGGCAAAGTTTGGGTCAGGGGTTGTTGGAGATAAGCCTGTTTTTCGTTAAAGGTGCCGAAGGTTACCGGGAAGGGGGTTCCGGCTTGGCTAGCCGTTACATTAAGGATCAGCGCCTGTTGGTAAAGCTCTTCCTGGGGGCGCTTGCTAAAGAGAATCAACTGAAAGTTTCCCGCCTCCGGCGCCGCGATTTGCAGAGAGACTTGGGTTCCCCGGCGCTGGATCAGACTGTATTCAGATGGAAGTTCTTCTCCGTCTGGGGTTCTTAGTTGGGCGGAGAGTTGGACGGTTTCCGGCGCCGAGATTGACAAAGAGCCGTTGCCCGCTAGGGTCAAGGTTGACGTAACCTGAGAGTTCAGCGCCAGACGATCCTGGAAAAAACGGGGGCTGACCTGGGGCAGAGCGTCGAAGGCGGCGCGGTCATAGAGAGTCGGTAAGAGTTGCCACTGGCTCTCCCGCGGAAAATGAGTGTAGATAAATTGTCGCGGCGCCGTCGCGAAATAGTAAGGGGAATAGCTCCGTTGGAATTGGTCGTTATTGACGCTCCCGGCTCCCCAAGTGACGTCCAGTAAATGCCAACCGGCGCCGATTTTAACGGCGTTCCAGGCGTGGTTCACCTCCGGGTCGTCGCCCACCAGACTAGAGCCGCCCCGGCCGTAACCTTCGACAATGACGGCTTCGAGGCCCAGTTCCTTGGCCAACTCCTGGTAAAGATAGGCGTAACCGGAACAAATCGTTTCTTTTCGTCGCAGAGTGGTTTCGGGCCGCAGATCCCGCCCGGTTTTCTGTTCCGCCAGGGCGACGTCGTAACCGATATGTTGACCGATCCAGCTATAGATTAAACGCGCCTTTTCCCCTTCCGTCTGGGCGTGGGGCCGGAGTAGATTCGCCAACGCTTCCACCGAGTCCCCCGCGTAAACCAGTTCGCTGGCGACTCGGTCTAACTCCAGTTCCTTCGCGGAGTCCAGCGCCGCGGTTGTTCCGGGCGTCGGGTTGGCCACCCGTTTGGTGAGGATAATGGAAGGCGGCGCCGGCAATTTGTCCCAATCGCCCTGGGAAACCGCCTGGAGAACCGCCGGCAAAACCGAAGGATCGAAGGCCGAAGGACGGGCCGCGAAAAAAGCGACCGTTCCGAGAAGGGCGACACAGACCCAAGTTCCCCAGGGCGTTCCCCGGCGCCGGCGGGGCGACGGGGCGGAGCGAAAGGGGGGACGGCGCCGGCGGCGCTCTTGGTATTCTCTTTCCGTGGTCATTGGCGGGGGAGGAGAGCGGGACGAACTTGCCAACGGTTAACCCGAGCAGTCCGTCCTTTTAGTTTACTGGAAAGCTAAGACGCTTTCGGGCCCAGACCCGCTTGGGGCGCGTAGACCGCCCGGTCTCCCAGTTCCTCCTCAATGCGCAGGAGGCGGTTGTATTTGGCGACCCGCTCGGAGCGGCAGAGGGAGCCGGTTTTAATTTGTCCCGCTCGGGTGGCCACCGCCAGGTCGGCGATGGTGGTGTCTTCCGTTTCCCCGGAGCGGTGAGAAATAACGGAGCGATAACCGGAGCGGGTGGCGAGGGAGATGGTGTCTAGGGTTTCGCTGAGGGAGCCGATTTGGTTCAGTTTGATCAAAATGGCGTTGGCGACGCCGAGATCGATGGATTTTTGCAGACGAATGGGATTGGTCACCAGCAAATCATCCCCCACCAGTTGGGTCTGAGCGCCGAGTTTTTGAGTCATAGCTACCCAGTTGTCCCAATCGTCTTCCTGAAGGCCGTCTTCAATGGAAACAATGGGATATTGACTAACCAGTTGGGCTTGGTAATCGATAAACTCTTGAGCGGAATGGAGACCGCCGTCGTAGCGGTATTGCCCCTCTTCAAAAAATTCGCTGGAGGCGATGTCCATGGCCAGGGCGATGTCAGAGCCGGGTTTGTAGCCCGCCTTTTCAATGGCTTCTAGCAGAATATCCAGCGCCTGTTGGTTGGATTGCAGATTCGGCGCGTAACCCCCTTCGTCCCCTACGCCGCCGGAGAGGAGTTTGCGCTCCTTCAGGACTTTGCCCAGAACGGCGAAGACCTCGGCGCCCCAGCGGAGACCCTCTTTAAAACTGGGGGCGCCGACGGGCATAATCATGAATTCCTGAAAATCCACATTGTTGTCGGCGTGGGCGCCGCCGTTGATCACATTCATCATCGGCGCCGGCAGGACATTAGCCAAGGGGCCGCCCAGGTAACGGTAGAGAGGAATTTCCAACTCGGCGGCTGCGGCCTTGGCCGTCGCCAAGGAAACCGCCAGGATGGCGTTGGCGCCCAACTCTTTCTTATTGGCCGTGCCGTCCCGGTCGATCATGGCTTGATCCACCGCCAACTGGTCAAAAGCGTCGAGGCCAATCACGACGGGCGCGATCTTTTCGGTCACATTCCGCACCGCCTTGGCCACCCCTTTGCCGCCGTAGCGTTGGGGATCGTCGTCCCGCAATTCATGGGCTTCAAAGCTCCCGGTGGAAGCGCCGCTGGGAACCTGGGCGATACCGCAGGCGCCGGTTTCGAGACGGACTTCGGCTTCAATAGTGGGACGACCCCGAGAATCGAGAATTTCCCGGGCGATAACGGCTTCAATCTCGGCAGGAACTTTAGTTAACATGGCTAGACAGCGCTCCCAAAGCTGGAGGGTGAATTCGCTGTTCATTGTAGGCTAATCCCGCTAGAGCGCCCGCCTGAATTTGGACGGGGGATTACGCGTTAACGATGACAGGCGCGCGATATCTAAGGCGCAATCCAATATTTCCGGTTCCTCTCCCAAGAGGAGGAGTTTAGACCTCAGTTTTCCCGAAAGCTTTACCATAGACAAAATTTCCCTCTGTTTTTTCGCCCATGGCCGACGCCCCTAACTTTCTCAGCGCCGCGGAATCGGAGGCCGTCGAGCGGGCCGCCCTCGACCGCGCGGAAAAATTCCTCGCTCGTTTGACCCTTTCTTCCTGGCGTCTATTAGCTCTGATTGCCCAGGATCGACAAAAGACGATTCAGGAGCTAACCCCCGAGGAGATCGTCGCTTGGTTTGAAATCGAAGCCAAACTCAAACGGGAGCGCCCGGAAGAGGCTCGCTTGGGCTGGTAGCTTTCTATGGAAGACCCGGGGCGTTCTTGCTTCCAGCCCTCCCCAAGAGCTTATATTGAAATCTGATCGACCCCTTGTTTGACCGGTATGACCCAACCCAACCCCACAGAAAATCAAGCCAAAGCCCGCCAACTCCTCGGCATGAAAGGCGCGGCGCCGGGGGAAACCTCGATTTGGAAAATTCGCCTGCAACTGATGAAGCCCATCACCTGGATTCCTTTGATTTGGGGGGTGGTCTGCGGGGCGGCCTCCTCCGGGGGCTATGTGTGGTCCCCGGAAGATTTCCTCAAGGCGCTCACGTGTATGCTCCTCTCCGGGCCTCTGATGACGGGCTATACCCAGACCTTGAACGATTTTTATGACCGGGAAATCGACGCCATCAACGAACCTTACCGCCCTATCCCCTCCGGCGCGATTTCTATCCCTCAAGTGGTCGCGCAGATTATCCTTCTGCTTCTGGGCGGTATCGCCGTGGCCTACGGCTTAGACCAGTGGGCTGGCCATGAGTTTCCCATGCTAACGGCGCTCACTCTGGGCGGCGCTTTCATCGCCTATATCTACTCGGCGCCGCCCCTGAAATTGAAGCAAAACGGCTGGTTGGGCAACTACGCCCTCGGCGCCAGTTATATCGCCCTGCCCTGGTGGGCCGGCCACGCTCTGTTTGGGACGCTGAACTGGACGATTGTGGTTTTGACTTTAATTTATAGCTTGGCGGGTCTGGGGATCGCCGTGGTCAACGATTTTAAAAGCGTGGAGGGCGACCGTCAGTTGGGGCTTAAATCCCTGCCGGTCATGTTCGGCGTCATGAGCGCCGCTTGGATCTGCGTGGTGATGATCGATGTCTTTCAGGCGGGAGTGGCGGGTTATTTAATTTGGATTAACCAGAAAATTTACGCCACCTTGGTTTTACTGCTGATTATTCCCCAAATCACCTTCCAGGACATGTACTTTCTCCGCAATCCCCTCGAAAACGACGTCAAATACCAAGCCAGCGCCCAACCCTTTCTGGTTCTGGGGATGTTGGTCACCGGTCTGGCGCTGGGCCACGCCGGGGTTTGACAGAGATGAAAATAGGGCGAGGGAATAAAAGCGTAAGGCGTCACTCCCCCGTCAACGTCCCCCAATCTTGGGGGATTGCCCCACTGAGTCGATCGAACTGTCGGGCGCTGATTAACCCTTATTAAACGTCCGCTTAAATAAAGGAATCGCCAATTTTTCCAGTTCAATCCAGATAAACATCAAGAGACTAAAACCCACGCAAATCATCAATTCCTGAAAACTGAGGAAGTGAGTGCCAAAGAAATTGCGTAGAGGTTCCACATAGACCAGCAGAAGTTGGAGCATGGTGGTCAAACCCACGGCGCCGAGGATGTAGGGATTGGAGAAGGGGTTGAGTTGCATGGTCAGTTGGGTTTCGGAGCGCACCGCCAGGGCGTGGCCCATTTGAGCCAAACAGAGGGTGGTAAAGACCATGGTTTTCCAGCGCTCGGAGTCGTCGCTTTGGTGGGCGTGTTGGTAGGCGAAGACCATTAAGACGATGGTTAAAACAGCGAAAATAATACCGATGCGAACCATGTAGGAGCCTAGACCCCGAGAAAAAATACTCTCCCTCGGGTCGTAGGGGGGACGGCTCATGACATTGGGTTCCGCCGGTTCCATGGCCAGCGCCAGGGCGGGCAAACCATCGGTGACGAGGTTCATCCAGAGGATTTGCAACGGAGAAAGGGGCACTCCTCCGAGACCGATTAACGGCGCCGCGGCGATGACGAGCACTTCGCCGATATTACTGCCGAGGATGTATTTAATAAAGCGCCGGATATTGTCATAGACCACCCGCCCTTCCTCTGTGGCGGCGACGATGGTGGCGAAGTTGTCGTCTAGGAGAATCATATCGCTGGCTTCCTTACTGACATCCGTGCCAGTGATCCCCATGGCGATGCCGATATCCGCCTGCTTCAGCGCCGGCGCGTCGTTAACCCCATCCCCGGTCATGGCCACAAACTGCCCCCGATTTTGCAGGGCGTGGACAATCCAGAGTTTATGCTCCGGGGAAACCCGGGCGTAAACGCTCACCTGATCCACCCGGCTATCCAGTTCAATCTGTCCCAGCATGTCCAGATCTTTCCCCGTCAGGATAGTCTGCCCCGGCTCGGAGATGCCTAGGGTTTCGGCGATGGCTTGAGCTGTGAGTTGGTGGTCGCCGGTAATCATCACCGGGCGAATCCCCGCCGCTTTACACTGGGCCACCGCCACTTTCACCTCCGGTCGCGGCGCGTCCAGCATAGCCACTAGCCCCAACCAAACCAGTTCGTTTTCCGCCGGCTCTAAATGCTCGCTGACAAAGCGCCGGTAGGCGAAGCCCAAGACCCGTAGCCCCTGGGCCGCCCACTGGTTATTGATTTCCACAATACCCCGGCGGTCCGCCGGAGTTAACATCCGGGTTTCGGCGCCGCTCTGCCAATGGCTACAGGTTTCCAGCAGGATTTCCGGCGACCCCTTGGCGTAGAGGATTTTCGCGCCCGCCTGGGTTGGGTCGGCCACAATCACCGACATCCGCTTCCGCTCTGAAGAAAAGGGAATTTCCGCCAGCCGGGGCATTTTTTCCGTTAAGTCCTCCCGGTACAACTGAGCCTTCCCCGCCAGGGTTAGAAGAGCGCCTTCTGTGGGATCGCCGAGGATTTCCCATTGCCCCTGCCGCGGTTGCAGAAGCGCGTCGTTACAGAGGACACAGGCTTCGAGTAACGTTCGGGCCTCCGGCTCTAGGGATTGGACGGGACTTTCCCCCTCGATAATCTCGCCGCTGGGGGCGTAGCCTTCCCCCGTTACTGTATATAAATGACCAGACGTTTGAAATTTTTGCACCACCATTTTGTTCTGGGTCAGGGTGCCGGTTTTGTCGGAACAAATAGTCGTCACCGATCCCAGGGTTTCCACCGCCGGCAGTTTCCGAATCAAAGCGTGGCGCCGCACCATCCGTTGCGTGCCAATGGCCAGAGTCACTGTCACCACCGCCGGCAAGCCCTCCGGCACCACCGCCACCGCCATACTCAGGGAGACGTTTAACAATTCCTCGAAATAGGGCCAGCCCATACGCAGAACGCCGCCGATCACTACCAGCGCCACCAAGGTTAAGGAGCCGCTCACCAGCACATTGCCTAACTGGGTCATCCGTTGTTGGAGGGGAGTGGGTTCCGTTTCCACAGATTGAATCAGCGCCGCGATGTGGCCGATCTCCGTGTCCATCCCCGTTTTCGTCACCAGCGCCGTCCCCCGGCCCTGAATTACCTCGGTGCCCTGGAAAATCAGGTTAATCCGGTCCCCTAGGGAAGCGTCCGCGGGTAGTGTGATTTGAGCGTTTTTAGTCACCGCCTCCGCCTCCCCCGTCAGCGCCGCCTCCCGCAGTTGGAGATTATGGGCGTCGATAAGCCGGCCGTCCGCCGCCACCTGCACTCCCGCCTCCAGGAGCATCACGTCCCCCGGCACCAGTTCCTTGGCGTCGATTTCCTGAGTTTGTCGATCCCGAATCACCCGAATTTTGGGAGAGGAGAGCCGTTTCAGCGCCGCCAGGGCCTCCTCCGCCTTGCTTTCTTGCAAATAGCCTAGGGCGCCGTTCAGAATGACAATGGCGAAAATGGCCACCGCATCCTTGGGAAAAATCCCTTTCCGTAGATCCAGAAAGCCAGAAACAATCGCGACGGCGATGAGCATCACCAACATAATGTTGGTAAACTGCTCCCAGAGAATTTCTAAAGCGGAGCGCCCCCCGGTTTCCTTCAACTCGTTGAGGCCAAAAATTTGGCGACGACTTTCGACTTGTTGGGCGCTTAAGCCCTTTTCTTCGTCGCTCTCTAAAAGCTGGAGGGCGGCTTCGACGTCAAGCTCGTGCCAGGGTTGTTGAGCGGGATTAACAAATTCTGTGGGGGACGGGGAAGGAAAAGTCATTACAACGGAATAATGCTAGAGGGAGGCGAGAAAACTTAAGCCTTTTATTTTAACTTTAAAGGCGCCGTCGTTTCCTTCTCCTCGGCGACCGGCTCTCTGTTCTTGTTCTCGCTCGATTCCCCCCAACTCGACTGATATAGTAAGACTCAAGCTTTCCTCCCTCCAACTCCCTTTGCTATGGCTCTCAAATCCTGGATTTTTCTGCTTCAAAGCGCCAAAGACTTAAGTTGGCGCTCTCTTGGCCCCGGCGTTATTGTTCCCCCCGGCGTCTATCGATTGTCTCTGCAAAGTCCTAAACCCAACCGCGCCATAGAGGTGCGTCTCCGTTACGCCCCAGGGGAGGGAGATCCCATTATCCGGCGCTATAGCTTAGAGAGCGACGCCCTGGGTCATCTGCCCATCCTGGGGCCCCTAGACTTTGAAGCGGGCCAATGGGAAATTGACTGTCGCCCGGACGTTTTTACCGCCTTATCCGGGGAGGACTGGCGGGAGTCTCTCCGCTTTGAAATTGGCGAAGCGGAACAGATATCACAGGTATCGGATATCAGATATCAGACGTCAGAGGATGGGGAACAGCCAACGGCAAGCGAATTAGAGCAACCAGAGCGTCGGAGAGCCTTCTTAACGGATTTACCGGAAATCGAGGAACTGACGGACGTCGAGTTACAGATACCCAAGCGCCGGAGCGTCTTTCCGACGGAGTTGCCGACGAGTTTGACCTTAGAAGCGCCTGCGGAACAGATATCAGATATCAGATATCAGATATCAGAGGATGAATTAGAGAAACCAGCGCGCCGGAGCGCCTTTCCGACAGAGTTGCCGACGAGTTTGACCTTAGAAGCGCCTGGGGTGGAAACAGTTGAAGTCCCCCCGACTCCGGCGCCGGAATCCCTAGCGGCGGAACAGCCCCCCGCCTGTCGATTGGTTAATTACGTGCTCCAACTGGACGACCTCGAAAAACAACGGCGCTTTACCGTGGACATCACCCTCTGGGAAGACCTGAGCAGACGCGCCCTGCCCCTAGAGTTACCCCTTCCCCAAGCTCAAAACAGCCTCCCCTACCGAACCGTTCCCTGTCCCAATCACATCCTGCCCCCCAAACTCCGCCCCCGACCTAACGGCGCCGGGCAACCGCGATTAAAATTACCCCAGCTTTGACAGATATCAGATATCAGATATCAGGCAGGCTAACGTTCGTTTCAAGGCCGTCACTTTGGCTAAATCCTTATCTCCCGGCGCTCGTTCGATGCCGCTGGAGAGATCCAAGCCGTCGGGCGTTAAATGAGCCAGCGCCTGGGGAATGTTCTCCGGCGTCAGCCCCCCCGCCAGGAACCAAGGCCGGGGCGGTCGGAAATCTTGAAGCCAATCCCAGGGCAGAGTTTGACCGGTGCCCCCCAACTGTTGGGGATGGTAGGCGTCCAGTAGAAAGCCGTCCACCCAGGGGGCGTAGTCGGCCAGTTGGGCTAAATCTTCCGGGGAACGGAGTCGGAGCGCTTTGATCAGCTCTCGCTCAGGAAATCTCTCTTTAACCTGACGGCAAAATTCGGGACTTTCGGCGCCGTGGAGTTGAACGCCGCTCACGCCAGCAATAGTTACTGTCTCCGCCAAGGTTTCCAGGTCGGCGCCGGCGAAGACTCCCCAGGCGTCTAGGTCGGGAGGTAGAGCTTGGAGAATGGCCCGGATCTGCTCTGGCGGCAAATAACGGGGCGACGCGGGAACGCAAATAAACCCCAGCAGGTTAAAACCGAGCGCCGCGATGGCTTGAGCTTGCTCAGGTTGACGAATACCGCAAAGTTTGACGCGCATGGGGCTACTCTTCCAACCAAGAAATTTGGGGCGGGGAGAAGGATTCTAAGGGGACGGACGGCGCCGTTTGTAAGGTTTCCAAAAGCCTGTAACTTTCTTCTACCAGAGGCGTCAGCGCCAGACCTTGATGGCGGGGCAAAAAAGCGCCGAGACGACGAATCCCTTCCCCCAGTAGAATGGCGGCGCCCCGTTGGTTGCCGTTTTCGAGATGGTAACAGGCCACCGCGATCTGCAAAATCCCCTGATAAAAATTCTTCTCCCCCGGCGGCGCTTGCATCCAAATCGCTTCCAACGTGTCGTGGCAGGCGTAAAAGTCGCCCCGGTTGAATTCCGCGATTCCTTGGGCTAAGGCGTCATTGTTCATGGTTTTAGCTAAAGCTCCTCGCCTTCAAAAGCGCCGGGTAAATATTCCCCCAAACTCAGACCCTCTCTGCCGGTTTTCACTAGCGCCACGTCAAAACGACAGGGCCATTCCGCCAGATGGGGATGGGCGTTGAGGAAATGCTGGGCCGTGAGAATAATTTTCCGTTGTTTAGACCGAGTCACCGCTAAGGCGCCCCCTAGATCCCAGTTCCCCGAACGCCGAGTTTTCACTTCGACAAAGGCGATAAGGGCGGGGTTAACTTGCTGGGCGATGAGGTCGATTTCCCCTAGGCGCCAACGCCAGCGGCGGCCCAGAATCCGCCAGCCCTGGGAGCTTAACCACTCCGCCACTAAATCTTCTCCCGATTGTCCCAACTCTGATTTACCCATTGGTAGCGAAAACCTTGATCGAAATTGATAAAGACGATGCCCCTAGGCTCCAACCGGAGGGTCGCGGACAGCGCCGGGGGGGAGACTCAGACTGTATAATCGCAGTGTTTTGACTACCTGTAAGAGCGCGAACAGCATGAGCCAAGTTTATTTTGACATCGCCATTGACGGTAAACCCGCCGGCCGGATTGTCATGGAATTATTTGACGAAGTCGCCCCCATTACGGCGGAAAATTTCCGGGCGCTCTGCACCGGGGAAAAGGGCGTAGGACAGGCGGGCAAAGCCCTTCACTATAAAGGCTCTATCTTCCACCGCGTTATCCCCGGCTTTATGGCCCAGGGGGGAGATTTCACCCGCGGCAACGGCACCGGCGGCGAATCCATCTACGGCGCTAAGTTCGCGGACGAGAATTTTGAGAAAAAACACGACCGTCCCGGCCTCCTATCCATGGCTAACGCCGGCCCCAACACCAACGGCTCCCAATTTTTTATCACCTTCGCCCCGGCGGAATGGCTCGACGGCAAGCACGTCGTCTTTGGAGAAGTCGTAGAGGGTTTGGATCTCTTACAACGGCTGGAGGGTCTCGGCTCCCAGAGCGGCAAAACTAAAGCCCCCATTCAGATTAGCGACTCTGGGCAACTTTAGGAAAGACCCCGCTCCCTTCGGCTACGCTCAGGGAGCGGAGAAATTTGGCTACGCTCAGGGAGCGGCAAGCCGAAGGCGAATGTTAGCCTATGATAAGGGATGCTCATCATTGCCGATTCCTTACCGCATGGCCACTATCTGGGAACTTGATTTTTATTCCCGTCCCCTCCTCGACGACCAGCAAAAGAAGGTCTGGGAGGCGCTGATCTGCGAAACGCCCCAATCCTTGGAACACAACGAGGCGGCGCTCTTTCGCTACAGCCAATTTTGCCCCAGTAGTTCCGTCAATTCCCTCTGGCTTAAGCAGGCGCTGGAAGACGCCCTGGCTCAATCGGGTCAACGGCCCCAAAAGGTGCGTTTTTTTCGCCGTCAGATGAACAATATGATTACTAAAGCCTGCGAGGAGGCGGGTCTGGTGGCGGCTCCCAGTCGGCGAACTTACGAATTAGAACGCTGGCTCCATAGTAGACTCAAGGACTTTTATCCTCAACAGGCGGGCTATGATCCCCAACTCGCCCAAGCCGGCGCCGTCCAGTATCCAGAGCTGAACGCCGCGGAATTGCCGGACGCCGCGCGGGGCGACAAGGGCGACCGTTGGGCGCTCGTTAGTTTGGAGCTAGAAGCCTTCGCCGATTTGCCGGAGTGGGAGATTAGCTTTGGGGAAACCCTGCCTCTTTTTGGTCGGGGTCTAGCGCCGGACACTAAAATTCCGGGGCTAATTCTTTTTTCCCCTCGGGCGCTGGCCTTCGCCGCCTGGTTATCGGGGCTGGAGTTGGGCTACTTGGCTCTGCAAAGGGAACCCCGTCCCTTTTTGTCCCTCGAAACCGGCGCTAGCGACCGTTGGATCTTAGCTAATTTAACGGACGAGGCAACCCTAAAGGAAGCTAAAGGTTTTGAGAGCGCCAAAGAAAAAAGCCAAGGCGTCCATTTTCTCGCCCTCCAAACCAGCCCGGAGACGGAGGCCTTCGCCGGCTTTTGGCTTTTGCAGTCCGGCGCCGTTCTGGGTTAGAGCCGACCTATAATCAATCGTTAAATCCTCTTAAGTTCGCCCGAGCCATGGCCCTACCTCCCGCCCAGACTCCTTTATATAATCACCCCCTGCCCCAAATCGAAGCTTGGCTAACCGGTTTGGGGGGCCGGCGCCTTCAGGAACCCGCCCACGGCTGGCGCCTAGACGGCCGGGACTGGACCGCCCAGCTTTACCTAGAAACGGAGGAAGTCGTGGTTTCCTACTTCCCCGAGACCCAGACCGTCAGTCGTAGTTTTAAGTACTCCCTCAGCCGGGAGGATATTGAAGCCGCCATTTTGGCGGGCCCCTAGGAGAAAACCCGTGAGCGCCGTCCCCCCCTTAGCGGATTTACCCCTCTGGCCCTACCTGACGGAGGCGGGTGTGATCGACCCACAATGGCAGGGGCGCGTCGCCGTTTACGCTATTTTTGACGAGTCTTCTGCCCTGCGATACGTCGGCTATTCCCGCAACCTCGGCGCCAGTTTATTGCAACACCTCCTTCGCCAACCCGGCGCTTGTCACGGTATTAAGGCCCACTGCGTCGAGCGCCCCCGCCGGGAGGATTTGGAGCGGATCGCCCAGACCTGGCGGGCAGAAAATCCCTTACTTCAGGAAGACGGGGCCTGGACTCAACCCCTAGACGTCCGGCCCCATCTCAGCGAAGCCGAGCGCCTGGAGCTGGCTCAGGCGGAGGAATCTCGACAGGCGAAGTTGCTGAAAACCGCCGCCCGGCGCCTAGAGGAAAATTGTCTAGCGGCGCTGAGGGCGAGGGGCTTTCAAGGAGAGTTACGCTTTAACCCCAAGCTCAAGGAGCGGGGATTGCTGGATTTGAAATGAATCGCGAATCGCTAAACCGTGGCGGGATTGAGAAGCACCGCGTTTTTGACCCGCCGCAGGAGCCAATCATAACGAGCCTGAGCTAGGGGCAAATTATTCAGCAGAACCGGAGACAGTTCTAACTCCGAGTTTAATTCCGTTTCCCCCAACTCCAATTCCGACAGAGTAATCCGCAGACGACTGGATAAAAATAAAGCGATAGCCCGATAAAAACGGGAGGCGAAGCCAATGTCGTCCGAGAGATGAGCGCCGAGGGTGGGGCGGGAGAGGGACAATACCAAGGACTCGCTCAGGGTCTCCACGGTAGCGGAGGGCGGGCGGTTGTCCACAAAGGACATTTCCCCAAAAATCTCGCCGTTCCCTAGGGTTGTGACCTCTTTGGCGCCGCCCTCCACGGTTACCGAAACCACTAAGCTTCCTTCCAGAACGATGTATAAAAAATCGGTGGTCTCCCCTTCCTTAATCAGCGCCGTGGCGGGGGGAATTTTTTCAATAGCCCCGTTGGCGATAATCCAATCGAGGTCGTCATCGCTTAATTCTCCAAAGAGGTAAAGAATTTTCTGCATGGATCGAGGGCTGAGGGGCGATGGACGGGGCCAACCGAGAGTGTTTTAAGAAATAAAGCCCTATTATAGCCCCCTAAGCGCCTAGGGGCTGGCGAAAACGGCGCCGGCCGTTTCCTGTTCTTCTTCCCCAAAATTAATAAACTGATAATTGGTCTTCTGATCCGTTAGGGACTGTTGATAACGGCGGGCGAGGGCAAAGCCCGGAATTTCCCTCTGAAAGGAAGACGGTTGTCGAAACTTTTCGGGAGGATGAGCCTGACGAATGCGCCGGAGGTTTTGGTAGGGGACAGTCCATTGCCGCAGGATATCCAACAGAGTTTGAAACTGGGCGAAGGCGCCCTGATAGCGCCGGGACAGAGTCAGATCCTGCAAGAGCTTGCCGTAGACGTCGGGACTGCGGTAGGAGTCGGGCAAACCGATTAAATCGCCAATACGCTCTAGGTCGTCGTAGTCCTCCATTGCGGCTAGTATAAAAGATTCTGTCGTCGTGGTGGTCTCTTCCCCCAGTCGGGCGATTTTTTGACTCAGAGTTTGCAGGGCGCCGCCATAATCGGAGCGGGTCTGGAGTCGGTTGAATAAACTCAGGGCGGAAGGGAAAGGCTCCGGCGGATTCGGGATTTCGAGGAGACGGGTTAAACAACTTCCGTAATCTTCTAGGCGCCGGCGCCCGGCGTCGGTTTGAACTTGGGGTAGGAGTTCGCTTAATTTTCCCTGGAGGACGGCGTCGAGGTTTTCCGGCGTTTTTTCCCCGGCCAATCGGCGATGGGCGAACTGATAGAATTCCTGTTGCTTAGAGCCTTGACGACTGTGTTCGATTTGGTGGAGGGTCTGGTAAACCGCGTAGGCGCCGAAGAGGGCGTGAAAACAATCCTTAAAAGGCGCCAAGCCTTCGTACCCCGGCGCTTCCCGCTCAAAGCAGAGGCGCAGTTTAGCGTAAACCAAAAATTCTGCTTGGCTAAACTTTTTATTATCAATCTCCTGGGCGGCGTTGGCGATCCAGCGCAATTTTTCCAACGCCTGGTCGTGGAGAAAAACGTCGCTGGGGGAAACGTCGGGTTTGGCTTTACCGATGGCCATCAGGAAACGATGGTAAAGTCCCCGCTCTCCGCAAATCTTTTGGTAAAGCGCCCGATAAAGGCCCCAATAGTGGAACCCCACTAGAAGCGCCAGCGCCGCCGTCCCGCCGGCTATGGGTAAGTATGGCTCCCAGGCTCCCCCAAAAGTCTCGGAATCGGCGGCGCCCAAGGTTGAGAAGATTTTAGACCGTTGTCCCGCCTCTGGCAGGCCGCCGTCTAGACTGCCGCTTTCCTCAAAGCGTTGCAGGAGTTTTTGGGATTGTTGGATATTAATTTTTTCCTGAAGCTCGGAATTCTCCACTAGCCCCTGGTAACGGTTTTCGAGGTTGCGGTTGATCGGCTCCGCTTTTTCCTGAATCTGTTGGCGGATGGAGTCCGTTACGGAGGGTTTGGCGGGGGCGGTGGTCGGCATAGAGTCCTCTCGGCGCTGGGGTAGTGCGGTTCGCCCGCTCCCTCAGAGCGCGGCGAGGCTTATGACGACTTAAGTTTACTAAAATTAGGCAAAATGCGTTATACAGCGACAATAAAACTTTACAGTTTTGTAAACCCCTACTCAGTCAGACTTATAGCGGTATGTAGCCGAGTGAGATACGGGCTTCGACTCCCCTCAGACCTCAAATCAAGGGGTTAACCTATCAAACTGTTCCTCAGTCAAGAGAATACCGCTATAGACGGATTGAGTCCCCGGAAGTGAGAATCTTTTAACTCCAAGGGATAAACTGATAGGCGCGGTGGATTCGGCGCCGGTCTTCATCCAAAGCCAAACAGCGCCGCCTATTGCTAGACAGCGCCGTTGGTTAGAGTATTAAGTTGTTAGTTCCAGAAACAGGAATTAACCATGAATCGCGGGGGCGGTCAGAGCCACGGGGGCTTGTTCGCCGGCGGCGAGGTCGAGGGGGAAGTTGTGAGCGTTGCGCTCGTGCATCACTTCAAAACCGATGT
>WGLZ01000001.1 GCA_016471375.1 Cyanobacteria bacterium RI_101 | reverse complement strand
TATCAATAAACTTACCCTCAGAGCCGAAACCGGCGCCCCGTCTCCCCTCGGATGGGTCTTCCTCTGGCTGAGCGCCGCCCTAGCCTATGTCGTCCTAGGGAATTTATGTCTGAGTCAACTTGAACTAGATAATTTTGTCGCCGCCTTCTGGTTGCCTACAGGGTTAACCACGGCGTTGGCCTTTAAGTTAGGTTACAAGATTTTGCCGGGGATCTTTGTCGGCGAGTTCGTCATCGGTCTGCTCCATCACGAAACCGCGCCCCTGTGGTTCAAGATAGGCGTCGCCTTCAGTCAGTGTCTAGAGGGGATAGCGATCGTTTATCTAGGGCCAAAATGGATCAAAGGTCGGTATATTTTCGCCTCCGTCGGTAATCTGACGGGTTTTTTGGGCGCCGCCGGGGTGGGGGAACTGCTCCATACCCTGCTGGGGGGATTTTTTTTACCCTTGTTGATGGGGGAATTGAGCGCCGGAAAAACTTGGAACTGGTTTATCGGCGGCTGGGGCGGCGCGTTAATCCTAGCGCCGGTTTTACTAACTTGGCTGACGCCGGATTGGCGCCGCGATTTACGGGAACTGCGCCGTCCTGAATTTTGGCTCCTGTTGACCGCGGTTCTAGGGATTCTACTGACGCTGAGAAGTCAAGTCTTTACGGCGCTGAACGCTAGACCCGGCGCCGCCATGATGCCCGTCATGCTCTGGGGGGCCTTTCGGCTCGGGGCGCCCCAGGCGGCGCTGATTAATCTTGTCCTAGTCGTGGCGATTCTTTTTCAACCGAGTGTAATCGCCTCCTCTCAACTCTTGCCGATCCAGACCAGCGAATCCCTCGCGGTGGTTCAATTTACCTTGATCAGTTACCTGCTAGTGGCCCTAGTGGTGATGACGCTTAACCAGGAACGCAACCTTTTGGCTCGACGGCTAGAGCGCCGGCTCGCGTCCCAGACGACGGAGTTGGAAGAGGCCCAGGAGGAGTTGAACCGTCTCGGGGCGACGGCGCTGGCCATTACCCGGGCGATTCCCGTGGGGACTTACACCCTGGAACTACCCGCGGGGGAAACCTTGGCTAAGTTTTCCTTTATGAGCGAGCGCTTTCTGGAAATCACCGGCCTCAATCTAGAGGAAGCCCGGGCCGATCCCCTCCAAGCTTTCGCCTGCGTCCATCCCGAGGACTACGACCGCTGGGTTCGGCAAAATGCGGACGCTTTTACCCGGAAAGTCCACTTCTGGGGCGAAACCCGGCTTTTAGTTCAGGGCGAAACCCGTTGGGTAACGGCGGAATCTTTTCCCCGGGATTTGCCCGACGGTTCGACGGTCTGGGAGGGGGTTTTAATCGATATTACCGACCGTAAACAGTACGAAGCGGCGCTGGAGCGGGCCAACGACGAAATTACCCGTATGAATCAAGCCTTAGAAGACCGGGTCAAAGAACGCACCGCTGAACTGGAACAAAGCCGGGCCCAATTTCAGCGCCTAGTGGAGGATATTGGCGATAACTTTGTCATTTTTAGCCACACCTTTCCCGATGGCATTGTCACCTATGCGAGCGGCGGCTTGAAGTCCGTCTTTGGACTCAATAGAGCCGACGTTCTTGGCCGTCCCTGGGGAGAGTCTGTAGAGTGGGTTCCCGAAGACGCGGCGCGGGTTCAAGCTTTCGATCTGGAGTCGTTAGAAACCGGGAATATAGATCCCTTTGAAATATCTTTTACCCATCCCCGGGGGGAACTGCGAACCCTTAAGGTCGTTGAACACTGCGTCCGCAACGAAGAAGGACGGCTGATCGCCGTGGAGGGCATTGCGGAAGATATTACAGCGGCGAAACAGATGGTGCGAGAGTTGGCCGCTAGAGAAGCGCAGTTTCGCATTTTGGTGGAGACCGCCAATGATATTGTTTATACCCTCGATCCCCAGGGCTATTTCACCTATCTCTCCCCCAACATTGAAGACATTCTCGGCTATCACCCGCAAGAACTCGTGGGCGTCCATTTTGCCGAAGTGATCCATCCCGAAGATTTGGCGGCCTGCGAGACGGTCTTCCGCGCCGTCATGGGAGGCGAAAGAAGACGGGGTCTGGAATATCGGGTTCGCCACAAAGACGGGAGTTGGCGTTGGCACATGACCAGCGCCGCGCCCCAATTCGACGATCAAGGGCGGACAAAAGTCTTTTTGGGTCTGGGTTTTGATTTTACCGCCCGCAAAGAAGCGGAAACTCAATTGCAAACGCTCAACCAAGAATTGGCTCGGGCCAATCGCCTGAAAGATCAATTCCTCGCCGCCATGAGCCACGAATTACGGACGCCCCTCAACGCCATCCTCGGCATGGCCCAAAGTCTTCAGGAAGGGGTCTACGGCGCCCTAGGAGAGCGGGCCATAAACAGTCTGGAAACCATCGAGCGGAGCGGCGCCCATCTTCTGGATTTGATTAACGACATTCTCGATTTCGCCCAAATCGAAGCCGGTTATTTGACGATTCACCGGAGTCCCGTCGCCATTAGCGCCTTGGCGGAGGGGAGTTTACTGATGGTGCGGCCCCAGGCCCAGCAGAAAAATCTGGCGCTGTCCCTCCGTTTGCCGCCCCATTTACCCCTGTTTAACCTCGACGAGCGCCGTTTGCGGCAGGCGCTGGTGAATCTGTTGGGCAACGCCGTCAAATTTACGCCCGCCGGCGGCTCCGTGGCCCTAGAGATTGACTATGCCCAACCGGCGCCGGGGGAAGACGAGCCTCAACTCTCTTTCCGGGTCAAGGACACGGGCATCGGCATCGCTGAGGCGGATCAGACCCGCTTATTTCAACCCTTTGTGCAAATCGACAGCGCCCTCAATCGTCAATACGAAGGCACGGGTTTAGGTTTAGCCCTCGTGAAACGTCTGGCGGAACTCCACGGCGGCGGAGTAACCCTAGAAAGCCAGGTCGGCGCGGGCAGTTGTTTTACCCTCCGGCTACCGGCGCCGGTGGTGGAAGGCTCTCTGGAGGAACCGGCGCCGACGCCCCCCGGAGAAACCGTTCTCTCTACCCAGGCGCAACCTTTGATCTTAGTGGCGGAGGACAACTTGGCCAACGCCTTGAGTATGCGACATTACCTAGAGGGCAAAGGCTTTACCGTCCTGACCGCGGAGAATGGGGAAACGGCGCTGGATCTGGCCCGCTCCGCCCGTCCCGACTGCGTTTTACTGGATATCCAAATGCCGGTTTTAGACGGTCTAGAAGTGGCGCGGCGCCTGCGCCAAGACCCCGATCTAGGGAAGACGCCCATTATCGCCCTCACCGCTTTAGTCATGGACGGCGACCGGGAACGGTGTCTAGCGGCCGGCGCCGACGATTATGTCGCGAAACCCGTTAAACTGCGGGAGCTGGCGGGTCGGATCCGGCGCTTGCTGGAGAAATCAAACGCGACTGCTATAATGCCCCTCGGATAAGGACAACGCTTTTCCCCTACCCCCATGACCTTTGACCTCAAGCGCCTGATTCGCGACATTCCTGACTTTCCCCAACCCGGCATTGTCTTTCGGGACATTACTCCCCTGCTGGGAGACGCCCAGGGACTGCGGGCCACCCTGCATCAACTGACGGAGCGCTGTCAAGCCTTGGGACTAGCGCCGGACTTAGTGGTCGGGATGGAATCTCGGGGTTTTTTATTTGGCGTGCCCCTGGCCTATCAACTGCAAGCGGGGTTTGTGCCGGTGCGGAAACCGGGGAAATTGCCCGCCGCGGTGCATCAAGTTGAGTACGAGCTGGAGTATGGAACCGATAAATTGGAAATCCATCAAGACGGCGTTATGGCCCACCACAGCGTTCTGATTGTGGACGATCTCATCGCCACCGGCGGCACGGCCAAAGCCACCGCGGAATTATTGCAACGGATCGGCGCCGAAATTCTCGGTTTCGCCTTTGTCATTGAACTGACGGCGCTGGAGGGGCGTCGCCAATTACCGGACGCGCCTATCATTAGCCTGGTGCAATATTAGGGAGCGCCGATGTCTGTTTTCGCGGCCTTGAGATGGGGGGAAACCCGGATGGGTCGGTTCTTGAGCAACGAGACTCTGCTCTACGTTCTCAAGCGCCTGCTACAGGGGGCTTTAACCTTACTCTTGACCTCCCTCTTGAGTTTTATCATCATCCAACTGGCGCCGGGAAGTTATTTGGACGCCCTCCAACAAAACCCCCGCATTTCCCCGGAAACCCTTCAGGAACTCAAGGTTCAATTTGGGCTAGACCAGCCCTGGTATGTTCAATATTGGCGCTGGTTGGTTCAGGTCGTCACCCAACTCAATTTTGGGCAAAGTTTCGTCTATAACCGCTCTGTGGTCTCTCTCCTCTGGGAACGGGTTCCGGCGACGTTACTGTTAGCCTTGTCTTCCATTCTTGTCACTTGGTCTATCGCCATTCCTTTGGGAATTTTCGGCGCTGTTAAACAAAATACCCTATGGGATCAAGTTCTGCGTTTTTTCAGTTATCTGGGTCAGGGTTTTCCCAGTTTTATCGCCGCCATTCTCCTGCTCTTTGTGGCTCAAAACGCGGCGCCGTTGTTGCCCGTGGGCAATATGACCAGTCTAGAGTTTAACGACTTCACCGTCCCTCAGAAAATCTTTGATATTCTTTGGCATTTAATCCTACCGACCTTGGCTTTAAGCTTAACCAGTTTCGCCGGACTGCAACGCCTGACTAGGGGACAGCTTCTCGACGTCCTCCGGCAGGACTACATTCAAACCGCGCGGGCTAAGGGCTTGCCGGAAAATCGAGTGATTTACGTCCACGCGCTACGGAACGCGGTTAATCCTTTAATTACCCTCCTGGGTTTTGAGTTTGCCAGTTTATTAAGCGGCGCGTTTATCGCTGAGTTTTTCTTCAATTGGCCCGGTCTGGGACGTTTAATTCTCCAAGCCGTCACCGCCCAGGACTTATATCTCGTGATGGGCAGTTTAATCATGGGCGCGGCGCTGTTAATTTTGGGTAACTTGTTGGCGGATATTCTCTTAAAATTTGTCGATCCCCGGATTAAATTAGAGGATCTTTAGAAGGCCCCCTAGCCCCCTAAAATTAGGGGGTGCCGGACTCAAAGTCCCCCAAACTTGCGGGATAATCCCGCTGAGCACAGTCAAAGCGTAGGGGGCTGATTAAGCCTGATTAAACATACCTTAGGGTCGGATTGAGCGTTGAGTTTTAAACATCAATAATGGCTTTGAAGGCATCTAATTTAATTTGAGCTTCATTAATTTTTTCAGATAGTTCTTGTTCGCTATATTGTCCTTCAAAGGATTCTAACGCCGCTTTTTTAAGCGCCGTTTCAAAGGCGTCTTCGATGATTTCTCGCAGTTCCTCCGCCGTGGCGTAATACCCGCCTGATTTACGGCGCTTGTTAACGCGTTTAATTTCTTTGGTGGCGTTATAAATGGAAAATTCCCATGAGCGGGTGTTTCTGTTCTCGGCGGCTTGTTTGATGAGGTGTATAAGCAAAACCACCGCAAAGCTATAAATTTTATTGAGTTTATCTTCTTTTGACATGGTTTCCAGTTCAGTTACCACAGCCAGGGCGGCATCATAGTCCTGATTTTCTAGGTGGCATCGGAGGGTCAGCAATTCTTCCATAGTTTTGATGGCAATGTACAAGAAACAGAGATAGCGGCGCTCTTTCTTCTAACCCATGCGGTTGCGGTAATCGCTGTAATCAAACTGGCGCCAAAGTTCGAATTGGCCGTCGCTCCGCAGAAAACCAATGGCGGGGTGAGGCACGCCGTTAAACATCGTGGTTTTCACCAGAGTATAGTGCATCATATCTTCAAAAATGAGGCGGTCGCCCACCTGTAAGGGGCGCTCAAAGGCGTAGTCTCCGAGAAAATCCCCCGCTAGGCAACTAGACCCCCCCAGACGATAGGCCGTTTCCCCCGGTCGGGGCTGACGAGCGCCGCGAATCTCGGGACGGTAAGGCATTTCCAAACAGTCGGGCATGTGGGCGGTGAAGGAAACGTCTAACATGGCGTAGGTGAAACCGTCCTGAGGCAAAAGATCCTCCACCGCGCCGACTAAAAATCCCGTTTCCCAAGCCACCGCCGAACCCGGTTCTAAAATCAGCCGTAGGCGGGGATGGCGCCGGTGAAATTGATTTAACGTTTTAATCGCGTGGTCGACGTCGTAGTCCCGGCGGGTCATTAAGTGACCGCCCCCGAGGTTCAGCCAATGGAGTTGGGGTAAAAAAGCGCCGAAGAGGGTTTCGATTTGGCTGAGGGTTTTTTCCAGGGCGAAGGAGTCGCTTTCGCAGAGATTATGGGAGAGAAAGCCGCGAATCCCGGCAGGCAAGGTCTCTCCCAACTCCGAGGCCCGGACGCCCAGACGGGAGCCGGGGACGCAGGGATTGTACAGCGCCGTTTCCACGGGGGAGTACTCGGGGTTAATCCGTAGTCCCGCCTCCGGCGAGGATTGACTCAATAGGGATTGGTAGCGGCTCCACTGACTGAGGGAATTAAACGTCACATGGGTGGCCAGGGGTAAAATCTCTTTTAAATCCGCCTCCCGGTAGGCCGGCGCGTAAACATGGACTTCCTTGCCAAACTCCTCCGCCGCCAGCCGAGCCTCCCAGAGGGAACTGGCGGAGGCGCCGGCTAGGGTAGACCGGAGATAGGGAAAAGCGGGAAAAAGCGCGAAGCCCTTCAGGGCCAACATAATCTCCACCGGCGCCTCGGCTTGCACCCGGCGAAAAATAGCCAAATTTCGGTTTAGACGTTCTTCTTCGAGGACAAAACAGGGGGAAGGAACGGCGCTGCTAATCTGCATCTCAACCTCTTGGGAAAACCGGGAACGTCAGTCCCTAGCCCATTCTAAGCTTTGACAGCGCCGGTTTGAATCAGAGTATAGTTAAGAAATAGAGCCTCCGTAGGAATGGGGAGAAAAAATCAAGAACGCTCCCCCTAGCCTAGATAGTTTTCCCCTTGCTCGCGGCTAAATTCCCCGGCTATAGTGGAGCTTGCGGACGGAGGCGTTCCTCCTTGTCCGCGGGTTCCCGCCCCTTAATATCACTGATTAACCCCTTATGTCCGGCTCCTAGCAATCCCCATGATCCAAGATACCCTCAAGCTCGAAACGCTCTCTCTCTTGCGGCAATACCGGCAACAGCCCTCTCCTCAACTACGTAACCGCATTTTAGAGTTGAATTTGGGATTGGCGCGCAAGGAAGCCCACCATTGGGTCGGGCAATGCGGAGAAGCCTACGAAGATTTAGTGCAGGTGGGGTGTCTGGGGCTGATTCGAGCTATCGAGCGCTTTGACGTCGAAAAGGGCCACGCCTTTAGCTCCTACGCCATTCCCTACATCCGGGGCGAGATTCAGCATTTTCTCCGGGACAAGGCGCCCTGTCTGCGGATTCCCCGCCGGTGGTTAGAGTTGGGACAACAGGCTAGCGCCTGGCAACGGGAATTTCAACTCCGTTGCCACCGCCTTCCTAGCGATGGTGAAATCGCTCAGGGACTCAATATTCCGGTCTCGGAATGGCAAGATATCAAACAGGCGTTTCAAAATCGGGAACCCCTCAGCTTAGATCTACCCATCGGCGCCGACGAGGATCATCCGGTGAATTTAGGGGATTGTTTGGCGGATCACGACTACCGCAGTTTTCAGCTCAGTCAAGAAGACCAGATCCGTCTCCAGCAGGCGCTAGGGCAACTGGAAGACTGCACTCGCCACATTCTTGAATTTGTCTTTCTCCAGGATCTGACCCAACGGGAAACCGCCGAAGCCTTGGGGGTGAGCGTCATTACCGTTTCTCGTCGTATGAAGAAGGGTCTCTCTTTGCTGAAACAGGCGCTGACCGCGGAAATTTTTTAAGGTTTGGGGGGGCCGCAAACTTGCGAGCAAAACGGTCAGGGGCCGCGCTTTTCCGCGGTCTTGTCGGACAAGGGAGATGGTAGCATAGCTGGTTAGGCTTGTTCGCTACTCTCGGAGCCGGCCCACCTCAAAACTTTCGCTGATTAGCCCTTCTCCGCATGACCCCCTCCCTCTCTTCTCCCCGTTTTGGCCGCGTGATCACGGCGCTGGTCACGCCCTTTACCGCCGACGGCGCGGTGGATTACGGAACGGCGGAGCGCCTGGCGGATCATTTAGTCCGGCATGGGAGCGACGGCCTAGCGGTCTGCGGCACTACGGGAGAGTCTCCGACCCTCAGTTGGGAAGAAGAACACCAGCTTTTTCGAGTGATTAAAAGCGCCGTGGGGAACCGGGCTAAAGTGCTGGCGGGGACGGGGTCTAATTCCACCCAGGAAGCCATTGAAGCGACCCGCGTCGCGGCTCGACAGGGGGTTGACGGGTCTTTGCAAGTGGTTCCTTACTACAATAAACCGCCCCAGGAGGGGCTGTTTCAACATTTCCGGGCCATCGCCGGCGCTTGTCCCGACCTGCCCATCATGCTCTACAACATTCCGGGGCGCACGGGGCAAAACCTTCTGCCGGAAACCGTCGCGCGTCTGGCGGCGGTGGAGAATATTGTGGCCATTAAAGAGGCCACCGGCAGTTTAGAACAAGCCTCCCAGGTAAGGCTCCTTACCCCCCCGGATTTTGACCTCTACGCCGGGGACGACGCCCTGACCTTGCCTCTCCTCAGCGTTGGCGGCGCCGGGGTGGTGAGCGTGGCCAGCCATTTAATCGGGCCGGAGCTTCAGCGGTTGATCGCCCATTTCTTGGCGGGGGAAAATCAAGCGGCGCTGGCCCTCCACCTCCGTTTCTGGCCTCTGTTTAAAATTCTTTTTTGCGCCACTAACCCGATTCCCGTAAAAACGGCGCTGGCCCTTCAGGGCTGGCCCGTCGGCGCCGTGCGTCCGCCCCTCTGTCCCTTAACAGAGGCCCAAACTCAAGAATTGAAAGGGGTCTTAGGGACGTTTGGCTTACTTGAGTCTCAAAACACCCCCGGCGCTTAAGTTATGAAAATTTGGCGATGGTTAAAAGCGGAGATTTTTCCCCGGCGCCCTTGCCAACTTTTTCTCCAAACCCTAGATAAATGGCGCCGAGACGAGTGTTTAGAATGGGGGGCGGCGCTGGCCTATTACGCCCTTTTTTCCCTTTTTCCCCTCTGTTTAATCATGCTGGGGATTATCGGCTTTCTCCTGGGGCCGGAAACTAATGTCTATGGGCAACTGTTGACCCTCGCCCGCAACGCCTTGCCCCAGGAATCCTACGGTCTGGTGGAGGAAACTCTCAAAAACCTGAACCAGAGTAGCGTCGGCGCCGGGGTTCTGGGCTTTGGACTCTGGGCGCTGTCCGCCAGCAAAGTGTTTGAAGCCCTCGACCGGTGCGTGGATCGGATTTGGGGCGTTTATCCGCCGGAGGCGACAGCCAAAAAAGCGATTCAGGAAACCCTGGCCCAGACCTTGAAAAAGAAGATTCTCGCTTTTTTAATGGTTTTAAGTTCGGTCTTAGTTCTGTTGTTGTCCATGCTCTCTAGTTTGGCGCTGAAAATTCTCATGGCGCTCTGGACGCAAATGCAGACCACGTTAACGGGGGCGGCGCCCTGGCTCAAAATCGACCAACTGTTAGTGGCCCGCAGTTTGCAAACCAGCTTGTCTTATTTGTTGATGACGACGGTGATTTTGGCGCTGTTGAAAATTCTGCCCTCCACCGCTTTACGATGGCGGGACGTCCTCCCCGGCGCTTTCTTCATTTCGGCGCTGTTGCTGGGTCTGCAAAATCTGGTCAGCGGCGGTTTAATTAGTCTAGGCAGTCAGTTCCAAGCCTATGGTCTGGTGGGCAATGTGATGGTCTTGATGCTCTGGATTTTCTTGATTTTTCAGATCTTTTTCTTGGGTTGCGAGTTTACCTACGTTTACACCCATCTCTACGGCAGTCGGCGCCGTTAGGGGGAGCAAAAAATGTTGACCCCCTGGGACAAAGATTTCTATCGGCCCCGTTTAATCACCTACAGCCGGGCCTATACCCTGGTGCCGACCTACGAATGCTTTAATCGGTGCCGCTACTGTAACTTTCGGGTCGATCCCGGCCAAGATCAATGGTTAACCCTAACAAAAGCGGAGGAAATTCTCCTTTCCCTCCAGGATCGGGGCGTGACCGAGATTCTGATCCTGAGCGGCGAAGTCCATCCCCGCTCCCCCCGGCGCCGGGATTGGACGCGGTTACTGCTTGATTTAGGACAACTGTCCCTAGATTTAGGCTTTTATCCCCACACCAACGCTGGCCCCCTCAGTTACGAAGAAATGGCGGCGCTGAAAGCGGTGAATGTTTCCCTGGGGTTAATGCTGGAGCAACTCAGCGCCGATTTAGCCGTCCATGCTCAGGCGCCCAGTAAAGATCCGCAACTACGGTTAGCGCAACTTATCCAGGCGGGGGAGTTGGGCGTTCCCTTTACCACCGGACTTTTATTAGGTATCGGCGAAAGCCAAGCGGAGCGCCGGGAGGGATTAAAAGCCATCGCCCGGATTCAGCGCCGCTACGGCCATATTCAAGAGATCATTCTCCAGCCCCATAGTCCGGGGAGTCGGCAAAGTTGGGAGGGAGCGCCCTTTCATCTGGAGGAACTGCCGGGTCTAATCGCCGAAGCCAGAGAAATCCTCCCCCCAGAAACCAAAATTCAGATTCCCCCCAACCTGATCCCCGACGACGCCTTACTTTTAGATTGCCTCCGAGCCGGCGCCGAAGATTTGGGCGGCATTGTCCCCAAGGACGAAGTGAACCCGGACTACGGCCACCGTTCTCTCGACCAGTTAGAAACTCTGCTGACCTCCCAGGGCTGGGAATTACGGCCGCGACTGCCGGACTATAGACCCTTGCCTGGGTATTCCCCCTAACTTGGCCCCGGTCTCCTTTTTGGTTAGATTTGGAGGCGACGGCCCACCAGGTACTCAGGTAATCAAAAGCCATGTCCAGCAAACTCCATCCCCTCGCCGGTCAGCCCGCTCCCCAGGAAAGTCTGATTGACGTCGACCAACTACTCCGGGCCTACTACGACGGGCGCCCAGATCCAGAAAATCCCTTAGAACTGATTAGTTTTGGCACCTCCGGGCACCGGGGGTCTTCCCTCAATAACACCTTTAACGAAGCCCACATCCTGGCGGTGTCCCAATCCGTGGCGGATTACCGCGCCGCTCAAGGTATTAACGGCCCCCTCTTTTTGGGGATGGATAGCCACGCTTTGTCGGAGCCGGCCCAAAAAACGGCGCTGGAAGTTCTGGCGGCCAACGGCGTTACCGTTTGTTTAACCACGGTGGCGGATAACCGGAAATACACTCCCACCCCGGCGGTGTCCCACGCCATTTTGAGCTTTAACCAGGGCAAAACCCAGGGGCTAGCGGACGGCATCATTATCACTCCCTCCCACAACCCCCCGGCGGACGGCGGCTTTAAGTACAATCCCCCCACTGGCGGCCCGGCGGAGCCGGAAATTACCAAGTGGATTCAAAATCGAGCCAACGAATTACTGAAAGGCAATAATTTAGCGGTTAAGCGCCTGCCCTACGAACGGGCCCTAACGGCGCCGACCACCCAAGAATTTGATTTTGTGACCCCCTACGTTAATGATTTAGAGAAAATTATTGATTTAGAGAGCATCCGCTCCAGCGGCGTCCATCTCGGCGTCGATCCCCTGGGGAGTTCCAATGTGGGCTACTGGGCGCCGATTGCGGAAAAGTACGGTCTCAACTTGACGGTGATTAACCCGACGGTAGACCCGACCTTTGCCTTTATGAGCTTGGATTGGGACGGCAAAATTCGTATGGACTGCTCCTCCCCCTACGCCATGGCCGGTTTGATCAAACTGAAAGACGACTACGACATCGCCTTTGGCAACGACACCGACTCCGACCGCCACGGCATTGTCACCCCCAGTCGGGGGTTGATGAATCCCAACCATTTCCTTTCCGTGGCAATTTGGTATCTCTTTACGCACCGTCAACAGTGGTCAGGGCTAAGCGCCGTGGGTAAAACGCTAGTGAGCAGTAGCATGATCGACCGGGTAGCCCAGGAAATCGGCCGCAAAGTCTATGAAGTGCCCGTGGGCTTTAAATGGTTTGTCAACGGTCTCCTCGACGGCTCCTTTGGTTTTGGCGGCGAAGAAAGCGCCGGGGCCTCCTTCCTCAAGAAAAACGGCGCGGTTTGGACGACGGATAAGGACGGGATCATTATGGATCTGCTGGCAGCGGAAATCACCGCCGTCACCGGCAAAGACCCCGGACTCCATTATCAGGATCTCACAGACCGCCTCGGTAATCCGGTTTATCAACGGGTGGACGCGCCGGCCACGCCGGAGCAAAAGGCCCGGTTAGGGAAACTTTCCCCCAGCGACGTGGAAGCCACCACCCTAGCGGGAGATCCCATCACCGCTAAACTAACCCAAGCGCCGGGGAATCAGGCGCCCATTGGCGGCTTGAAAGTCACCACGGACTCCGGTTGGTTCGCGGCTCGTCCCTCCGGCACGGAAAACGTTTACAAAATCTACGGCGAAAGCTTTAAGGACGAGAGCCATCTCCAACGGATCTTTAGCGAGGCCGAAGCCATCGTCACCGCCTCCCTGGGGGGTTAACTCCCGGAGAGTCTGACCCTCACCCTAAGTCCCTCTCCCTCCTTTGGCAGGCTCAGGGAACGGGAGAAGGGGCTGGGTGATACCCTGAGCGCAGTCGAAGGGGATGAGGGCAAACAAACATCGTTCTCACCTGTCCGCAAACCGCTATATTGATTTCCAAGAATTGTATGTTATGGCGGTATTCTCTCGGGTGAGGGACAAAAGCGAGAAAATCTGCTTGATGAGCCATGAACGATGAGATCAAGTCTAAACAACGGGTCGCTGACCACGGGGAGGTTTTTACCCCGCCCTGGATGGTGACTGCGATGCTCGACCTCGTGAAGGACGAGACGGAGCGGATTGATTCCCGTTTTCTGGAGCCGGCCTGTGGGAGCGGCAACTTTCTGACGCAGATCGCGCGGCGCAAGCTAGCGGCGGTGGATCTCAAGTATGGTAAGTCGGACTTCGAGCGCCGGCATTACGCTCTTTTGGCGCTGATGTGTATCTACGGCATTGAGTTCTTGGCGGATAATATTGCCGAGTGCCGCGCTAATCTGTTGGCGATCTTCGCTGAGCATTTAAACCTAGAGGCATTAGAGCCTCTTTATCGGGCGGCGGCCTATGTGTTATCCCAGAATTTAGCGCATGGCGACGCAATCAATATGAAAAACAATAAGGGCCGGCCCATTACCTTCCCGGAGTGGGGCTACTTGGGTAAGGGAAAATTTCAGCGCCGGGACTTTCAGTTTGATACCCTTACTTTGTCGTCAACGTTTAGCGCTGAGGACTCGCTTTTTGCCCAGATGGGCAGGCATGAAATTTTTACGCCGACGAAGACCTACCCGCCCCTAACGGTGGAGGATCTGGCCGGCGCTCTCCCTTGACCCGCGGGAGGAGTAATCGGCTAAAATCAGACTGAGCCTTATCCATGGGACTAAGTAATACTGCTATGCAACTAGAAGACTACTTTCTCTTTCTCTCACCTGATGACATTCGGATAAAAGGTACAAGAGTCGGTATCGAGACCGTTTTATATGACTACATTTATCGCAGTCGTACCCCGGAAGAAATTGCCAAAATGTACCCATCTTTAAAATTAGAGGAAATTTATGCAACTATTCTCTATTACTTACAGAATCAAGAGCATGTGGCTCAATATATGACTGATTGGATCGAACATGGAGAGCGAATGCGATCAGAACAGCGTCAGAATCCTTCCCCTGCAAGATTACGGTTCCAACAGATGGCTGTTAGATAAACACTGAATGACCTACGACTTAGGAAGATCAAGCCGAAGGAGAGCGCCGAATGACTGAAAAAGCGGGTTTCGCTCTGCGGGGCCATAACCCGGACGTGTTGACCTGTATCGCCAATCTCTCTAACGATGAGGTCTTTACGCCGCCGGAGTTGGCGAATCGGATGCTGGATAGGGTGGCGGCGGCTTGGGCGGCCAATAACGGCGGCGCTAATCTCTGGACAAACAAGACCGTTCGGTTTCTCGACCCCTGCGCTAAGTCGGGGGTATTTCTGCGAGAGATTGTCCGGCGCCTGACGGAGGGGCTGGCGGAGGAGATTCCCGATCTTCCGGCGCGGGTGGATCACATTGTGACCCGGCAGGTTTTCGGCGTCGGCATCACCCATCTGACGAGTCTGCTGGCGCGGCGGAGTGTATATTGCAGTAAGCTCGCCAACGGCCCCCACTCCATCGCCAAAAACTTTGCTAGCGAGGAGGGAAATATTTGGTTTGAGCGCCTGGAACACGTCTGGGAGGGCGAAAAGTGCAAATATTGCGGGGCAAGCAAAAAAATCCTTGACCGGGGCGAGGCGCTGGAATCCCACGCCTATGCTTTTATTCACACGGATAATATTAAGACTCGGATAGCCGAGATATTTGGAGAAAATATGCAGTTTGATGTGATCATTGGCAATCCGCCTTACCAACTTACCGATGGCGGTGGTATGGGGACAAGTGCGACACCAATATACCATCTATTTGTTCAACAAGGCAAAAAACTAAGCCCTCGTTTCCTTAGCATGGTTATTCCGTCCCGGTGGTTTTCGGGTGGGCGAGGCTTGGATGAGTTCAGGAAAGAGATGCTCAACGATAGTAGCTTAAGGACAATTGTGGATTTTCTTGATTCTGCCGAATGCTTTCCGGGAGTCGATCTGAGCGGAGGTGTTTGTTATTTTCTTTGGGATCGCGATAACCCTGGCGTTTGTTCTGTCACAACAATTGTGAAAGGGGAAGCCTCAACAATGGTACGTCCATTGCTCGAAGAAGGTGCAGAAACATTCATTAGATACAATAAGGCTATACCTATATTAAGGAAGGTTAGAGAGTTTAAGGAGATGAGTTTCTCCGAAATTGTCAGTGCCAACGATCCATTTGGCTTGGATGTGAGAGCTGAAAACAGCTACAGAAGGATAAAGCCAAAATTTAGTTTAGAGAAATTTCAGGATTCCCTAACTTTTTACTACAACGGATGGAGAAAAGAAGGGATCGGCTACATCGAGAAATCAGCAATTTCAAAGAATGTTGATTGGACTGCCCAGTACAAAGTTTTTATTTCCAAGGCATACGGAGAAAGGGGAAGCTTTCCATATCTAGTTTTAGCAAAACCTTTTCTGGGCGAACCTAATAGTTGCTGTACTGAAACTTATCTACTGATTGGTTCCTTTGCGAGTGAGCAAGTGGCAAAGAATGTTATTTCTTACATCGAAACTAGATTCTTCCGTTTTTTAGTTCTATTAATTAAAAATACACAGAACGGGATGAAGAAAGTTTATTCGTTTGTACCCATTCAAGACTTCCGAGAAAAATGGACTGACGAAAAACTCTATAAAAAGTACGGCATAACAGAGGAAGAAATCGCATTTATTGAAAGCATGATCCGGCCAATGGGGGAGGCTAATGACTAAAACCATGAGCCGACTAACAGTTCGATTACCAGAGACGCTACATCAGCAATTAACTCATTTAGCTGAGAGTGAAGGCATTTCTTTAAATCAATACATTGTTTACGCGCTAACTCGTCAAGTCGTCTTGGCTTACACCGTCCAAGCAACGCCCATCGAGTCGGTGGATCAACAACAACAAGCGTTTCAAACCTTACTCAAAGAACTGGGACAGGCCTCGTCAATCGCGGCTCAGTCCGTTTTAGATCAACGAGAAACGGTTCAACCAGAGCCGGAATTAAGTCCTGAGATTATCGCTCTGTTTCAGGAACGTATTCGAGCGGCCTCCCACCCTTAAGGCGCTCGTTCCGCGACTTTCTCAAACCTCAAAATCTGTCCATGACTAAGACCATCCCAGAAATCCTAGCGCCGAAACCGGAGGCCCGCCTGCGGATTTACGCCTACTCCATTGACGACGAAGCCCATAAAGGACTGTTGAAAGTGGGGCAAACCACCCGCGACGTCAAACAACGGGTCGCCGAACAACTGAAAACCGCCGCCATCAAAAACTACCGCATCGAACTAGACGAACCCGCCGAGCGAGAAGACGGCAGTCTCTTTAGCGACCACGAAGTCCGGGCGGCCCTGGTCAAAAAGGGATTTGAGAACACCGAACTAGAGTGGATGCGTTGCGCCGTCGCCGATCTGAAAACCGTCCTCGCGGAACTACGGGCCGGCCGGCGCTTTACCGGCGCTCATTGCGAAACCTTCCCTCCGCGCCGAGAACAGGCCGAGGCGGTCAACAAAACCTACGCCTACTTTCAGTCCCTTTGGCAAGAAGACATTCGCTCCGTCCCCCGCTTTCTGTGGAACGCCAAAATGCGTTTTGGCAAAACCTTCGCCGCCTACCAACTGGCCAAAAAACTCGGGGCCAAACGGACGCTGGTGGTCACCTTCAAGCCCGCCGTAGAAGACGCTTGGCAAACCGACCTCGAATCCCACATCGACTTTGACGGCTGGCAGTACCTCTCCCGCAACTCCGGCCGCAACCCCACCGAGCTAGACCCCCACAAGCCCGTCGTTTACTTCGGCTCCTTTCAGGATCTGTTGGGCCGAGACGGCGCCGGTAATATCAAACCCAAAAATGAATGGCTCCACGTCGTCAACTGGGATCTCGTCATCTTCGACGAATACCACTTCGGCGCCTGGCGAGAGACCGCCAAAGAGTTATTTGAGGGGGAGGAGGACGCCGTCGCCAAGAAAGAGACCAAACAGGAATACGCCGCCGACCTAGAGCAAGTTAACGAAGACTTGACCGTGCTGTCAGAGCCGGAAACCGAATTTCTGCCCATTACCGCCAGAGCCTACCTCTACCTCTCCGGCACCCCCTTCCGGGCGCTGGCCACGGGGGAGTTCATCGAAGAGCAGATCTTCAACTGGACATACACCGACGAGCAGAGAGCCAAAGAAGATTTCGCCCGGGCCCGCCCCGACCAAGGGAACCCCTACGGCGCTCTGCCTCAACTGCGCCTGCTGACCTACCAGATGCCCGACGAGTTGATCGCCATCGCCAGCGCCGGGGAGTTCGACGAGTTTGACCTCAACGCCTTCTTCGAGACCTCCGGCTCCGGACTAACCGCGGAGTTTAAACACAAAAGCGACGTCCAGAAATGGCTAGACATCCTGCGCGGCGGCTACGCCCCCCAATCCCTCCAACAGTTGAAAACCGGAACGCGACCGCCCTTTCCCTACTCCGATGCGCGGCTTCTGCCCTACCTCCAACATTCCTTCTGGTTCCTGCCCAACGTCGGCGCTTGTCAGGCCATGGCCAACCTACTCGCCGAGAAACAGAATACTTTCTGGCGGGACTATCGGGTTATTGTCGCCGCCGGCGCCGCCGCGGGGATTGGCTTAGACGCCCTGCCCCCTGTCCGTCGGGCCATCGCTAGCGGCTTCGAGACCAAGACCATCACCCTCTCCTGCGGCAAACTCACCACCGGCGTCACCGTGCCCCAGTGGTCGTCCATCCTGATGCTTCGCAATCTCAAATCCCCGGAGACCTATTTCCAAGCCGCCTTTCGCGTCCAGTCCCCCTGGACGGTGAAGAACCCCAACGGCGACAATCCTCAGGAAGAAGAAATCCTCAAGCCCGTCTGCTTCGTCTTCGACTTCGCCCCCACCCGAGCCTTAAGACAACTGGCGGAATATGGCATGGGTCTATCGCCCAACGAAGCCAACCCGGAAAACGCCGTTAAAGACCTGATCGCCTTTCTGCCCGTGTTAGCCTACGACGGCGCCAATATGACCCAAATCGACGCGGGCGGCGTCCTCGATATCGCCCTAGCCGGCGCTTCCGCCACCCTGCTGGCTCGCAAATGGGAAAGCGCTCTGCTGGTGAATGTGGATAACGACACCCTCCGCCGCATTCTCGACAACCCCGAGGCGTTGGCCGCTGTGGAACGGATCGAAGGCTGGCGGGCGCTGGGCGACAACATCATCGAGACCATTATTAACAAGAGCGATCAGGTCAAGGCGCTTAAAAACAAAGCCAAGGCAAAAGAGTTAACCGCCAAGGAAAAGAAAGAACTCAGCGCCGAAGAAAAGGAGTACAAATCCAAACGCAAGCTAATTCAGGAAAAACTGATCAAGTTCGCCACTCGCATCCCGGCCTTTATGTACCTGACCGACTTTCGGGAAAATACCCTTCAGGACGTGATCACCAAACTAGAGCCGGATTTATTTTTGACTGTCACTGGCCTGACCGTGAAAGACTTTCACCTCCTCGTTCAACTCAGAGTCTTTAACACCGAGCAAATGAATCAAGCGGTCTTCGCCTTTCGGCGCTATGAAGACGCCTCCCTCCGCTACACCGGCATCGAGAGCCATCCGGGATTGAGCCATTACGGGCTGTATAACACAGTGGTAGCGAAGACATAAAAATTGAAGAAACCGGCGCCGGTCAAACCCCCTAAGCCAACAAACCACAGCGCCGC
This sequence comes from Cyanobacteria bacterium RI_101, assembly GCA_016471375.1. GTDB lineage: Bacteria > Cyanobacteriota > Cyanobacteriia > Cyanobacteriales > Microcystaceae > Synechocystis. Next base: position 68,522 of record WGLZ01000001.1, on the reverse strand, counting down.
AAAATTTCATCCACATGGGGATAACGAGGCACATCATCCTTCCCATTCCACCAGATAAACGCCTCCAACTCCCGACTACAAAGTTTTGGCGGATCATCGGTCTCAATTAACGTCACCTTATGAAAATTAACACGACCCGCATAATCCCCCGCAAACAAACGAGTCGCCCTAGCGGCGCTCATCCCCAACTCCTCATACAACTCCCGCGCCGCCGTCGCTAGCGCCGGTTCCCCCGGATTTTGTCCCCCACCCGGCAGAGAAAAAGACGGCGCTCCCCTGTCCCTAACCAACAAAAAATGACCGTCCCGCGCAACCAGAGCCGTGCCTCTGATTCTCAGCGGTCGGGGCTGAGCGCCTTGAGTAAGACCCTTTCCCACGGCCAAATCGCCCTCCGGGGCTTAGACCAATTCAAAATTCTCGGCGCTTAAGGTCCCCGGCGCCAGGTCGGCAAAGGTGGCGATGAGCGCGATTTCGCTGGTGCTCACCACTGTGTCGGCGCCGGAGCGGAACGCGTAGAGGTAGGCGTCGCCGTTGTCGTAAGCGAGGAGATAACCGAGGCTTCCCGTAGTAGTCGTCAATAATTTGGCGTTGCCCGCCGCCGGATTGAGGCCGTCTAGGAGTTCCGCCCCATTGGCCGTTAAGCTGAGATCGACGTCGGCTTCTGTTTGTTCGCCGTTAAAGACAAACAGATCAAACTGCTCCGTCGCCAGGGTTAAGGTCGCCTGGGGCGCCGTTTCTAGCCAAGCGGGAACTCCCTTGCTAGGGCGACTGGTTAGGGTATCGCTCAGCCAGACTCGGTCTTCTCCCGGAGTAAAATCGGTAATCAGATCTCGATGGGTATTGGCCTTGACCCCGGTTAAATCAAAAATGTCATTGCCGCCTAAGCCGGCGAGGATATCTAGACCATTGCCGCCTTTCAGAATATTGTTTTGGTCGTTGCCGGTTAAACGATTGGCGCTCCCGTTGCCCGTGGCGTTAATGGCGCCGTCTCCGGTTAATGTCAAGTTTTCTAAGCGGGCGGGGAGGGTTTTACTGGTCGCGGAAAAGAGGGTATCAGTAATGGTCGCAACGGCGATGGCGTCGTCGAGAATGGCGTTAACTGGGTTTTGTAAAACAAGCTGAAAAGTTTCGTCGCCTTCCGAAATTTTATCATCCAAAATCGAGACCTGAAGGGTTTGGCTGGTCGAGCCGGGAGCAAAGGTCAGGGTTCCAGAAATGGGCAGATAATCGGCGCTCGCCGCGGCGCTTTCCCCTTGGGTAAAATAGTCCACGGTTACGGTTTCGGCGCTGGCGGCGCCGAGAGTTACGGTATAGCTCAGTTTTTGATTAAGGGTCAATCCTTCAAGGATGGTTTGAGAATTAGGACTAATTTTTAAGCTAGGTAGAGGCGGCGGAACGTCGTCGTTTAAAATCGTTCCTGTGGCTGCGTTCGCGGTAATAACGGCGCTGTTAGTAGGATTAGTTAAAGTAACCGTAAAGTTTTCATCGGCTTCTACCTCTAAATCGCCTTGGATGTTAACGGAGATCACTTGGGTTTCTTCGCCGGGGTTAAAGGTTAACGTCCCGCTGGGTAAAACGGCGCCGGTAAAATCCAATTCGTTAACGTCTAAACCGGTAACCGCCCAATCGACGGTGTTAGTTTCGCTTAACTCTACCGAACGAGTGACGGTGAAAGTTAAAACGGCGCCGGTCTCATTCCCTTCCGCTAAAACGGAGCTTGTCGCACTGATTGCCAACTCTGGAATTAAAACTGGCGGCGGCGGCGGAACATCGTCGTTTAGGATCGTTCCTGTGGCCGTATTGGTAGTAATAACGGCGCTGTTACTGGCGTTACTCAGAGTAACGGTAAAAGTTTCATCCCCCTCGACTTCTAAATCGCCTTGGATGTTAACGGAGATCACTTGGGTTTCTTCGCCGGGGTTAAAGGTTAACGTCCCGCTGGGTAAAACGGCGCCGGTAAAGTCTAATTCGTTAACGTCTAAACCTGTAACGGCCCAATCAACGGCGTTAGTTTCGCTTAACTCTACCGAACGAGTGACGGTGAAAGTTAAAACGGCGCCGGTTTCGTTTCCTTCCGCTAAAACGGCGCTTGTCGCACTGATTGCCAACTCTGGAATTAAAACTGGCAGCGGCGGCGGAACATCGTCGTTTAAAATCGTTCCCGTCACTGTGTTCGCAGTAATAACGGCGCTGTTACTGGCGTTACTCAGAGTAACAGTAAAAGTTTCATCGGCTTCTACCTCTAAATCGCCTTGAATGTTAACGGAGATAACTTGGGTTTCTTCGCCAAGGTTAAAGGTTAACGTCCCGCTGGGTAAAACGGCGCCGGTAAAATCCAATTCGTTAACGTCTAAACCGGTAACCGCCCAATCGACGGTGTTAGTTTTGCTTAACTCTACCGAACGAGTGACGGTGAAAGTTAAAACAGCGCCGGTCTCGTTCCCTTCCGGTAAAACGGCGCTTGTCGCAGTAATGGATAACTCTGGGATTAACACCGGGGGCGGAACATCGTCGTTTAAAATCGTTCCCGTCGCCGCGTTCGCGGTAATAACGGCGCTGTTAGTCGGATTAGTTAAAGTAACGGTAAAAGTTTCATCGGCTTCTACCTCTAAATCGCCTTGGATGTTAACGGAGATAACTTGGGTTTCTTCGCCGGGGTTAAAGGTTAACGTCCCGCTGGGTAAAACGGCGCCGGTAAAGTCTAATTCGTTAACGTCTAAACCTGTAACCGCCCAATCAACGGTGTTAGTTTCGCTTAACTCTACCGAACGAGTCACGGTGAAAGTTAAAACGGCGCCGGTTTCATTGCCTTCCGGTAAGACCGCTTCAGTAGCGGCGATAGCAAACTCTGGAATTAAAACTGGCGGCGGCGGCGGAACGTCGTCGTTTAGGATCGTTCCTGTGGCCGTAGCGGTAGTAATAACGGCGCTGTTACTGGCGTTACTCAGAGTAACCGTAAAGCTTTCATCAGCTTCAACTTCTAAATCGCCTTGAATGTTAACGGAGATAACTTGGGTTTCTTCGCCGGGGTTAAAGGTTAACGTCCCGCTGGGTAAAACGGCGCCGGTAAAATCCAATTCGTTAACGTCTAAACCAGTAACCGCCCAATCGACGGTGTTAGTTTCGTTCAAGTTAACCGAACGGGTTACTGTAAAAGTTAACACGGCGCCGGTTTCGTTACCTTCCGCTAAAACGGCTTCTGTGGCGGCGATGGACAATTCTGGGATTAAAACTGGAGCGATTGGCGTAATTGACCCCGCAAAACGGTACTGGCCTAAACTGGCGTAGTCTGTAAAACCGCTGGGGGGATTGCTAAAGGGATTACCCACCCCGACGCCGTCAATCGCCAAATAATATTGGCCTGACGTTAAGGCTAGATCCGTAAATCCGGCGCTAAGACTATTAACGGAATTGCTTGCCGAGATCAATTCACCTAAGGCGTTGTAAAGACTAGCGCCAATTTTTAAGTTAGGCCCGCGAGGGTCTAGGTAAAAGGTCGAGAATGTTCCATCAGCTTGAGAAACATAGGCGCGAGAGGCGTTTTCAACGGTGAAATTAAGAAGACCGCCTTCAGTTTGGAAGCTAAAAAAGTCGAAGTCCGTATTCCGTTCGATAATCCCAAAATGATTCCACTCCAAACCCGTCAAGCTATAAGCTGTCGTCGCATTATTTCCGTAGTCATCGACTCGATAACTAAAACCGTTGTCTGTGGTGATAATCGCTAGATCGTCTTCTAGATTATTAGCGCCGATATACTCGCCCCGACTCCATTGGGTGACATTTTCCTTGGCGTTTAAAAACGGCGCTCCCATAATCGTTCCCCAACTGGTTAACGCCGTTCCTCCATGGCCTTCATAATAGGTTTTATTGGCGCCAAAACTGCCGCCGTCATGGCGGAGATTTAAACTATGACCCACTTCATGGCTAGCGGTTTCCGCCCCGGCGTATTCCCCTCGATTAAAGACTAAAACCGGATCGTCTATCGACCAATTAAAACTATTATAAAAAGCGGTGCCTCCGCCGCCCGCGTTGGTAATTTTAGCGTCGGTTGATTCATTGAAATTGCTCGTAAAAGCGACCCGGATTCCCCAGCGTTGATCCTGGTCGCTATTCTTTTTTAAATCTCCAACATCCGGCTCCTGGGTTGTGACATTAACCTCAAAGGGGGCAAAATCCTCCGCTACTCTCTGCCAAATTTTAATGATTTCGGCTCGACTGGTATTGTTATTCGGATTGCTGTAATAGGGTTTGAGTTCTAAAGCGTCGCCGTTTTCCCAAAAGCTAAAGTCTGTCGTAAAACCGTCAAAGTCTAAGTAAATCGTGTGTTTAGCGCCGGGATTGCTGTGTAATTGAAACGCAACACTTAAATTCAAAGTATCATTGGATAAACTTGGGTCTAATACGGATAAATTGGCCTCGGCGCCGTCGGCCCGAAGACTATCAAAGGTCGTTAAACACGCCGGACACCGACATTGGATCGAAGACCCTTCTAGTCTGAGCAAACTCAATGGGGACTCCCGGCTCAGTCGGCGCCGGCTGGCGTCGCCAACAATAGCGTCGGACAAAGAAACAGGCGTCAGGTTTGAGTCTTGGGCGATAGTCATGGCTCTTGCTCCTACTTTCTCCTCCAGTCTAGCCGCCAAAACGACTGAGACCGGCCGAGAACGCTTAACATTCAGAAATTTTATAGCGGTATTCACGGGTTGCAGAGAGAAGCCAAGGCCAAAAAGGTTAACTTTCCCTAACCGGCGCCGGCAGAGACGTCAATCTCCAGAATTTGTAACGAAATGTTAAGATTCGTCTAGTCCTAAAAATTTCCCTTGTCCTATGGGCAAACCCGCCGACCCGTCCCGCGCCGCTCTCCCGGCCTCTAGTCTTCGCTGGATTATTCTGGCTCTCGTGGTCGGCGGCGCCGCTACCGCCGGAATCATTATCTACGGATTGCGGGGAACTCCCTCCCAAACCGTGGAAACCGCGCCCCAGACTAAACCGGCGCCGGAAAATCGAGCGGTTTCCGCCCTAGGACGGATCGCCCCGGCGGGGGAGATTTTTAAACTGGCGCCGGCGCCCACCATGGGGGGAGCCAAGGTGGTTAAAGTTCTCGTCTCGGAAGGCGACCGGGTTAAAACGGGTCAGGTGGTGGCGGTTCTGGACAACTACGACCGGGAGATGGCCGCCGTCATTACCGCGAGGGAAGAGGTCAAGGTCGCTAAAGCCAATTTAGATATCGTCGCCGCCGGCGCCAAAACCGGGGAAATCCAAGCCCAGGCGTTTGAGGTGGAGCGCAATAAAGCCGAGTTTCCTCAGGAGTTGAGCCGGAATCAGGCGGCGCTGGATAACTTAGTCAAGCAACTGGAAGGGGAAAAATTAGAGCAAAAAGCCACCATTGACCGCCTGGGGGCGGAGGAGCGCCAAGCCCAACAGGATTACCGGCGCTATCGTATTTTGGCGGAGGAAGGCGCCATTCCCCTAGCGGATTTGGAGCAACGGAATTTGGCGGTGGTGTCGGCCAAACAGCGCCTGAAAGAGGCCCAGGCCCGACTGCTGAAAACGGAAGCCACCCTAGAGGAGCGCATCCGGGAGCAAAAATCTCTGCTAGAGCGAGACGCGACCAGTAAAGTCCTTCAGGCTCGGGAAGCCCAGGCTAATTTAGCCCGAATTAAGGAAATTCGACCGGTGGACGTGGAAAAGGCCAAGGCGGAGTTAAATCTAGCGTTAGCCCGTTTTCAGGAAGCCAAAGCCGAACTGGACACCGCCGTCATCCGAGCGCCGATGGACGCGCAAATTTTGAAAATTTACACCCGACCCGGGGAAAAGGTGAGCGATACGGATGGCTTTGCCGATCTGGGCCGAACGGATCAGATGATGGTGGTGGCGGAGGTCTATGAAAACGACATTACCAAAATCCGCCCCGGTCAACGGGCGCTGATCAAAAGCGAAAACGAGAGTTTCCCCGGCGAATTGGAAGGAGAAGTGCGGGTCATTGGTTATAAAGTCGGGAAAAAAGACGTCCTGGATTCCGACCCCGCCGCCGATATCGACGCCCGAGTAATCGAGGTAAAAATCCTCCTTTCCCCCGAGGCTAGCCGGGAAGTGGCCCGTCTCAGCAACGCCAACGTTTTGGTTCAGATCCAACCCTAACTCCCATGAAAATTCCCCTCGCCTGGCGTCAGTTGACCCACGAAAAAATGCGTCTCTTGGTGGCGCTGGCGGGCATCGCCTTCGCCGATGTTTTGATGTTTATGCAGTTGGGTTTTAAAAACGCCCTGCTGGACAGCGCCGTTCGTTTGCCCAAGGGCTTAAATGGCGATATCTTTCTGGTGGGCAGTCAAACCGACACCTTTGTCAATCCCAAACCCTTCTCCGCCCGGCGCTTGTACCAGACCCTCGGCATTGAGGGGGTGAAAACCGTTAACCCCTTTTACGTGGATATTAATATTTGGAAAAATCCCATCGACCGGAGCACCCGTCAGATTTTTGTCATGGGTTTCAATCCGGTGAATAACATTCTCGTCCTGGACGGAGTGCAAGAAAATTTAGACTTGATTAAACAGCCCGACGTTTTTCTCTTTGACGCGAAGTCCCGCAAAGAATTTGGCCCCGTCAAGGAAACGTTGTTAGAGGGGGATCATTTTACCACGGAAGTCGGGAATCGCCGCATTACCGTGAAGGGCCTCTTCACCCTCGGCTCCTCCTTCGGCGCCGACGGCAGTTTGGTCACCAGCGACCTGAATTTTTTCCGTCTTTTTGACGGCCGGGCCAAGAATTTAATCGACGTGGGGGTGATTCAACTAGAACCCGGCGCCGACCAGGAGAAAATCTTGGCTCAAATTAAGGCCGAACTCAGCGCCGGAGACGTTCAAGTCTTCACCAAAAAAGAACTCGTCGCCTACGAGCGTTACTATTGGGAAACCCGCACCACCATTGGCTTTATTTTTGGTCTAGGGACAGTGATGGGATTTGTGGTGGGAACGGTGATTGTTTACCAAATCCTCTACACCGACGTCTCCGACCATTTGCCGGAATACGCCACCCTCAAGGCTATGGGCTATGGCGATAGCTATTTGCTGGGCGTGGTCTTTCAGGAGGCTATTTTACTGGCCATCGTCGGTTTTATTCCCAGTCTGGGCCTCGGCTTTCTCCTCTACGCCCAGACCGCCAAAGCCACGGGGCTGCCCCTGATCATGACCGTAAGTCGGGCTGTGACGGTGTTGGTCTTAACCGTGGCCATGTGCTCCATTTCCGGCGCTATCGCCGTGGGCAAACTGCGGGCCGCCGACCCGGCGGATATTTTCTAGCGCCGCTTAACTGTTCGATTTTAGCTCTGACCGCAATTGACGGAGTTGCGCTTGCAGCGCGGCGATTTGCTCCCGCTGATCGTCCCGGCGCTGTTCGTTTAATTGAGCGATGTAGAGGGCGACGCCAGCCTGCCGTCCCAAAATTTGTAAAGCGTGGCGATCGTCGCTGGAGTAACCCCGTCCGTTTTCCCGAGGGCCTAACCCTAAAATTCCCACCAATTCCACCTGTTTTTCCCTAGGTAGCGCTAAGGGGATCAACAGAGAAAATAAATTTCCCTCCGCGGGTTGGAGCGCTACTCCCTTTTCTAGTTGGGCCAGATACTCCGGCGCTATTGAATAATTTTGACTCGCCTGGAGGCTAATCTTTTCTACGCTTTTTAAAACCCAATCCCGGTTGTTTTTCAAGAAAACGCCCCCGTATTCTGTTTTGGACAAGGCAACGGTTCTTTGAGCTAAAACCTGAGTTAAGTCCTCTAAAGCAATGACGTTACTAATATTAGGGAGAAATTCTATAAACTCGCGGGTAAAATCGATGCGTTGAGGATTAAACCGATGAGACCAAGCCTCCAGACGATTATAAGTGGGTTTAAAAGCGAGAAAAGCAACCAAAACCGCGGCGCCGGTGGCCAGGGGTAAAGCGCCTCGACCGATAAAGTGGATAAAGGTTACTTCTAATACTTTGACTAAAACAGCCCAAACTACTGCTAAAAAAGTGGAAATTAGAGTATAAACTAAGGTTCGATCAATGATAAAGTCAATTTCCCATAAACCAAACTTAAGAATGGAAACCCCAATAGAAAGAGGAATGAGCAATTGAGTGGCGATAAAGAAAGGATGATGAACCAAAAGCGGAAACCAATCGGGGCCTTCTTCTAAACGCCACAACGCCCAGGGCAGATGGGTAAGAAAATCTCCGATGACCGATAGGGTTAGCCCAAATACGGCCCACTTAGCTTGCTGACGCTCTTCGGGACGAGAAATTTGAAAATACCGGTAAAGTTGAGCGATAATACCAGTTCCAAAAATAACGCCTAAAATGACGAAGGGCCAGGGTTCGGGCCAATGATAGGGATTTAACGGCTCGTAGAAGGGCCAAGTTAACGACCAGACGCCAATAGCAACCGCTAATCCTAGGCTCCAAGGCGGGGTAAAGCGCCCGTTAGGAAAAACGTAAAATAAAATCATGAACAGCCCAAGACCCACTCCCCGCATGAGTCGCAAAGGCAAAGGCAACTCGGGTAAATTAACGGTAATGGAGTGCATAGAGGGCGGAATCGTCACTCCATAAGTCACCAAAACCGAGGCAATAAAAAAAGCGACGCGGGAACGGGAACGTTGCCAAACAATCAGAAGACCTGTAATGGCAAAACCGAGCGCAACCAGAGCCTCCAAGCCAAAAAAATAAAAGATGAAAAAATTATCGGTTAAGCCAATCTTTAGTAAATAAGAATGATAAAAATTGTGGGCTTGATGTTGAAGAGAGTCTATACGGTAATAGGCGTTACCGATTAAACTGAATCCAGAAAGCGCAAAAATGAAAATGACGGACCAAGGGAAGGACGGCTTTTTCCCAAAACCGAAGAAGGCGTTGGGCTTTGCCTGGAGAGAGGGTAACGTTCGGATCATGATTTTAAATAAATTTTAAAAAAAGTTAATTGACAGGAATAGAATTAATTGTACCGTCCCCCTGACCGCGCCAAGAGCGCCGAGCCGTAGGCCCCTTGAGCTTGGGGAGAAAGCAAAACCGGAACCCCCAGAGTTTGCTCCCGTAACCGCCGCCAGACCGAATTTTGGGCGCCGCCCCCGGCGCTGTAGACCCTAACCAAGGGAGAAGCGCCGAGGGATTGTAATTTTTGATAACCCTGGGCCTCAACCCGGCTCAGACCGACCAACAGACCCCAGAGGAAATCGGCGGGGTTCTCCGGCCGGGGCGTCAACCGCGGCGCTTTCTGGGGATCATTGACGGGAAACCGCTCTCCGGTTTGGGGCAGGGGGTAATAATCGTAGGGACAGGGGCGAGTGGGGTCAATGTCGGCGCTGAGTTCCCTTAACTGCTCGTCGCTAAAAAATTGCCGCAGAACGGCGCCGCCGCAGTTAGAGGCGCCCCCCGCTAACCAAAGGTCGCCTAAACGATGGCTATAAACCCCGCTGGCTAAGTCTTCCACTGGACGCCGGCTTAAGAGTTTCAGCGCCAGGGTAGATCCCAGGGAGGTGACGGCCTCGCCGGGTTCCGAGGCGCCGCTGGCCAAAAAGGCGGCGATACTGTCGGTGGTGCCGGCGCCGATTAAACAAGCCGGGGAGAGTCCCAAGGTTTGAGCTAAATCTGGTTTTAGGGGGCCGATAACGGCGCCGGGGGTCAAAACCTTCGGCAGGAGAGGGCGCAAAAAAGAGTCTTCTAACCAGGGGGGATAACGCAGATTAACAACGTCGTAACCCAACTTGAGGGCGTTGTGGTAATCGCTAATTCCCGGTTCTCCGTGGAGCAGGAATCCTAACCAGTCCGCCTGATGGAAGAAATACTGGGCTTGGGGAAAATAACTCTGTTCCGACCACCAGAGCAGTTTAGCCAGACTGGAAGCGGCGCTGTGAACGAGATGCCCCGCCGGCGCTAGGCTTGCTAGTCGCGGCAAAACGCTCCGACCCCGACCGTCGTTGTATAACAGCGGCTCCGTCAGTAACGCTCCCCGAGCGTCCGCCAGTAACACCGTGGCGGAAGTGCCGTTCAGACAAATTTTTTGCAGTCCGGGTTTAAGGGCTGGGGGCAGAGCGGTTAAAAGCGCCAACAGGGTTTCCCGCCACATCTGGGGCCAATCTTGCGGCGCTGAAGGCGGAAAAGGTCGGGACTGTTCCCAAAGAACGGCGCCGTCCGGGTCGATCAAAATCGCCCGAGCGCCGGAGGTGCCAAAGTCAACGCCCAAATAGCTCATCAGGGTTAAGTCGATTCTAAGGGCGCGGCTTTTTCCCTAGGAGAATGGCGAATATCGTCGGCGATTCGTTTGAGCAAACTAGCCACCGGCACCGCCAAAATCACCCCCAAAACCCCCGCCAATTCGGCGCCGATAAAGATAGAGATAATAATCCAAATCGGATTTAGCCCAATTTTATCGGACATTAACTTCGGCCCCAGACCGCTATCCACCACCTGGTCGATGACTGTGGCGCTGAGGAAAAACCAGACGCCGAGCTTAACGCTCTTCAGGCAGAGCGCCAAGGTGGCGGCCAAGGTGATAATGCCGGCGGCGAAGGGCACTAAACTGGCGATGCCAATGCCAAAAGCGAAGAGAACGCCGTAGGGAATGCCCAAAAGGAGAAAGACAATTAAACGGGCGACGCTGGAAATGGCGGCGAGAATGAGCCGACTAATAAAGAAATCTTTGAAAATTTGGGTGGCGTAGTCGGGAATTTTTTGATCCCAGGGTCGGGGAAACCAGCTAAAAATTCCCCGCCAGAACTGGTCTCCGCCTATCAGCAGGAAAATGGTCAAAATCGTAATAATGAAGGTGTTTAAAACGCCGTTCAGGGTTCCTTTCAATAATCCCAATAAATTAGCGCCCACCAAATCCAGGGAACTGTTGGCCGCTTCAACCAACTTATTCACTAACTCCTGGGGATTGATCCCCGCCGCCTCTAGACGTAGCGCCAAGGGCGATTGGCTAAAACTTTCTAAACTCGTCCGGGAGGATTTGAGCCATTCCGGCAGTTCCGTCACCAGGGTTCCCAGTTGGCTCACCATCAGGGGCAATAGGGTTAACCCGGTAAATAAAATGAGAATAAGTCCAACGCTGGCCACAATGCCAATGACAAATTGTTTAGAAATGCCTTTACTTTCCAGGGTTTCAACCGTCAACTCTAGTAAAAAAGCGACGAGGGTGGCGATGACCAAATAATTAACGAGGGGCTTGATCCAGCCCATCAGTAAAAATAACAAAGCGCCGTTGAGAAACAGCAAGGGAAAAACGACGAGAAATTTTAACCAAGGAGGGGAATCCTTCAAAAGATTATGGAGCATTGCGATCCTCGCCCAGGGGTAACGCCTTAATTAACCCAAACACAGACGTATAGCCGTGGAGAAAAGTTTGCCCGCCCACGGGGCCAATTTCTCCGTTACAAAAGAATCCCCCCAGGGGCGTTTGCGGGAAATAGCGCCGGAAGAGATTGGAGTCAAAATTAGCCTGTTGGTAAAGACTACTGCCCCGACCGAGGCAAGGAAACATAAGAGCGCCTTTAATTTCCCCCGGACTGGGTGGATTTTGCCCGTACCGTTCTAGTAAATACTGTAAATCCTCCGCCGAAGTTCGCGCGTCCCGAAGATGGAACTGGAGGCGCTGGCCCACCCGAACCCGGTCGCCGATCGCTAGAGCGCCCTGACGGGGATCGACGCCCAACAGGTTGCGGATTAAAAAATCCCCCGGTTGGAGCGCCCGTTTAAATTCATCCATGGCCACCCCCACAAAGAGGGCGTTTTGGGCCAACTCCCGGTCTTTTTCGCTCAAGGTTTGCACCAACTCCCGCAGGGAGACTAGGGGCGGGCAAGTGACTAAATCTTCGGTAACGGGGTCCGGCGCTTCAATTTCAAGAATAATATTGCGCTCTCCCTCCGTCACCCGGAAGGGGCGACCAATGGGGCGACAGCCCTGAGCCACAATACTCTCCAAAGCGATGGCGCCGCTGAGGGCCAAGCCCGCGACCCCCTGGCCCCGATTGGGTCGATTCCCTTGCCCCGGACAGGCGAAAAATAAGGGCAGGTGATAAGCGTCGCCGCCGCTGGCCAAACCGCCCACCTTAACGGCGCCGGGGTAGGCGAAATCCAAGCCCGCCAGCAGATCGTTAAGGCCTCCCATCATGGGGTCAACCAGAAGAATAAAGTGGGGATTTTCTCGCGGATCAACTCCCACGACCTCGCTCCAGGCCTGAGGCGGACTGTCTAAATCCGGCAAATCCTGCTCCTGCAACCAAAAAGGTCTGAGATTAACCCCCGGTAAAACCCCTAGGGTTAAACTCAGCGCCGGCCCCTGTTCAATTTCCTGATTTTCGGCGCCTTTCATGCCGATTAAGCCGTGACCTAAACAACCGACGACCACCGGCAGGGATAATTTTTCCCGCAATAGGGGCACAAGACGGGACGCCTCGCTGGCGAAGGCCGAGGAGAGGAAGACAATCCCCAAATCCGGCGCTCCCGTCAGTTGGGGTTGCAGTTGGGCGACAACCTCGTCAAGGGCCCCTTCCAGGGAGGCCCGGGTCGAAAGGGCGTTGAGCCATTGCATAGGGTGAGTCATGGGTTAAATCGGCGCTCGGTCTGAGAAATTCCGGGGAGCGGCGGCTTGATTTTTATAGTTTAGAGGTAAATTTAAACGGTTTCCGGCGTTTGCGCCAAGGCCTCGTAGTGGGCTAGAACCTCCTTAAAGGCGCCGGAGGTCACCAGTTTACCCTGATGGAGGAGATAAAGACGGTCGCAGTGTTCGACAGTAGAGAGACGGTGGGCGATGATAATTAGGGTTTTATTGCCGGAGAGGGACTTAATAGCTTCGTTGACTAATTTTTCGGTCTCGTTATCCAGCGCCGAAGTGGCTTCGTCCAAGACTAAAATATCCCGCTCATGGTAAAGCGCCCGGGCAATGCCCACTCGTTGGCGCTGGCCCCCGGAAAGGCGAACTCCCCGTTCTCCCACCTCGGTTTTGAGGCCCTGAGGGAGATTTTCCACCAATTCCTCCAGTTGGGCTTGGCGAATCACCTGTTGTATTCGCTGGGGGTCGATGTTCTCCGGCTTTACTCCGAAGGCGATATTTTGTTCCAGGGTTTCATCGGTGAGAAAAATACTTTGAGGGATATAGCCGAGACGGTTTTGCCAGCCCCGCAGGTTTGAGTAAATAGATTGGCCATCCGCGAGAATATCTCCCCGGTCAATCAGGAGCAGTCCGAGAATAATATCCACTAGGGTCGTTTTTCCGGAGCCGGATTTGCCAATGAAGGCGATAGCTTCTCCCCGGCGGAGGGTTAAACTGAGATTGTCGATGGCCGACTGATCGGAGCCAGGATAGCGAAAGACAATATCTTTAAGTTCTAAAGTTTTCTCAAAAGGACAGGGTTGACCAACCGTTCCCCGGTTGGGCGCGATTCCTTGTTCCAACTCTAGCCGCCGATGGGACTGCTCGATTTCATTAAGGTCATGGTGAATAACATCGACGCTGAAGCTACAGTTCTTGATTTGGCTGTAGGACTGGATGAGTAAATTCGCCGCGGGAATTAGACGCAGGGAGGCTACGGCGAAAACCGTCAGAGTTCCTGAAAAGTCGGTGATTTGACCCTCTTGATTAAAGGACGCTAGAGAAATCAAACCGATAATTAAAATGATCAGACTGGTGCGAATCGTAACAGTGGGAATCACCTGAGTGACTTGAGCTAGGCTCATATAGTAGGAATTTTTCCGGGATTCTTTATCAATTTTCTCCAAAAAATGTTTTTCAGATCCCGTAATTTTAGTGTCTTTCAAGCCTCCCAATGCGTGATTGACTTCTCGGATAATGCGAGCGTTAGTTAAGGTTGCCTGCTTTCCCCAAAACTTAAGGCGCTGGCCGAGGAAACCGACATAAAAAATGACGGTAGGAAGAATAGTCGCAGTAATCAAAAATAAAAAACGATAGTCTGTCGCCGCTAGTAACAAGAGCAGAATGATTAAAATAATCCCGTTTGTAATCCCCCTCATTAAACCCACCATAAACTGCGTATATTGTCGGGTTTCAGAAATAATATGATTAACAATAGAGGCGGTGTTCTTCTTGAGATGAAAGAGGTAGGGAGCGTAGAGGTAGGATTCCATCAGTCGATGAATCACAATTTCTTTCTCATCAAAAACGAAGTCTAAAATTTTTTTCTGAGAATAAATATACGCAAAAAATTGTATGATAAAAATGAGTATAATACCCAAACCAATCATTGCAATCAGCCGGGGATTATTCGCCAGATCTAAGCGCGATAAAACGTCCGCTAAGAACGGCGCTTTTTGCACAGAGCTAGGATTGGTTGCTAAACTTACAAAAGGACTGAGAAGTCCAATACCAAAGGCGTCGATTAAAGAGATAACAAAAAATAAGAATAAAATACTAAAAAGTCTTTTTTTTCGTTCCCCTAAAATATAACTTAGTTTGGAAAAAGAGCCGAACATTTAGTCTCCTTGCGCTGGATCTTGTGTGTAGTGGTGAGGGAGGCCGGGGGGCTTCCGGTCTTTTTCCCTTGAGCGCCCTGTCCAGATTAGGGGACTTGGAACCCCCAAAATTACCCTCCGGCGCCGCGAAATGTACCGACCTTTACAAAAATTCTCCGGGGGAAGATGCTAGAAAGTGTCAAAGTAGGATTATAACCACAGACAACGACCTGATTCGCAAACGAGGAGTGACCAGTTTGAAAAAGGTAGAAGCGATCATCCGCCCCTTTAAGCTTGACGAGGTGAAAATCGCCCTTGTCAACGCCGGCATCGTGGGCATGACAGTTTCAGAGGTGCGGGGCTTTGGGCGCCAAAAAGGCCAGACCGAGCGCTATCGAGGCTCTGAATACACGGTTGAATTCCTCCAGAAGCTCAAGATTGAGATCGTGGTGGATGAAGACCAAGTGGACATGGTGGTGGAAAAATTAGTTTCCGCCGCCCGCACCGGCGAAATCGGGGACGGCAAGATCTTCATCAGCCCCGTCGAGTCCGTCGTGCGGATTCGCACTGGGGAAAAGGACGCCGAGGCGATTTAGTCTCTAGGCTCTGTCGGCCATTGAGCGAGGAGCTTCCGAAAAGCGTCCCCTCGATGGCTGACTTGGCGCTTTAACGCCGCCGGCATTTGAGCGAAGCTCATTTGTTGGCTCGGCGCCCAAAAAATAGAGTCGTAGCCAAAGCCTCCGGTTCCCATGGGCGCCTTGAGAATCTCCCCCTCGCAAACGCCCTCGCTCTGGCAGGCGATCTCGCCGTCGGGGCGAGCTAGAGCTAAGGCGCAAATAAACGCTCCTCGGCGCTCGGGATTATCCCCCAGGGCGCCGAGCAGTTTTTTGATGCGTTCCTGGTCGGTGGAACCATAGCGAGCGGAATGAAGTCCCGGAGCGCCGTTAAGCGCCGCGACGGTTAAACCGGAATCATCGGCGATGGCCCACTGATTTAAAGCTAAGGCGACCTGGGAGGCCTTAAGACGGGCGTTTTCTAAAAAAGTCGTTCCCGTCTCTTCGATCTCCAACTCCGCCGGTTTGAGTTCTAGCCGCTCGACATAACCGGCGAGATAGGTTTCCATCTCGGCCACCTTGCCCGGATTGCCGGTGGCGACTACTAGGGTTTGAAGTTTCATGTCAACGCTAAAGAGAGACCCAAAAATCTAGGGTAAACTTAAGCATACCGAAAAGAGGGAGGTAGGCTATGACCGTCGCTCTACACAAACTCAGCTTTGCCGAATACCGCGCTTACTCGGATCACAGCGATTGCCGTTATGAGTTGGTGGAAGGAGAGTTAACCCCCATGAGTGTGGGAACCGGTCTCCATGGAGCGATTACCGAATGGCTCACCGATTGCTTTAAAGCTGAAATTCGCCGTCAGCAATTACCTTGGACAGCGAAAGATATGCGAATTGGCGTTCAATCCCCTCGGGGCGGGCGGTGGGACACCAGTCGGATTCCCGATGTGACGGTCTTAACCCAAAGTCAATGGGAAACCCTCGCTCAACGGGAAGCGATTATTACCCTCGATCAACCCCCGCCCCTCTTGGTGGCGGAGGTGGTCGGCGAATCCACCCGGACAACGAACTATCGCGGTAAGCGCTCTGAATACGCTGTTCTGGGCATTCCTGAATATTGGTTGGTGGACAGCGCCGAAGAAAAGGTGATGATCTGCTCTTTGGTAGACGGATTTTACGACGAAGCGACTTTTACGAACGGGGCGGTTTTGGTTTCCCCCACTTTCCCAGCGTTAAACCTGAAGGCGGAGGAAGTTTTGCGGGTCAAAGGTGAAATTTGAGGAATTCTGAGCTAATGACCGTCTCTGTAACGGCGGCGCCGGAAACAGTCATTTTCCTGAAAGGACTTTTCTATTTATTGAGAACAGCGGGGATGATCACGGATAAAGCCGCCGTCGCCAAGAGACCGAAGGCGATATTCACCACTTGTTGAGAGGCCTTTTGGTAGGCGTCCAGCTTGCCGTCATAGATCTTGATCTCGGTAATTAAATTTCCTAGGGCGGTTTCAATGCGGTCTAGGCGCCCCCCTTGATTTTCCAAGGTGGTTTCAATCCGGTCTAAGCGTCCCCCTTGATTTTCCAAGGTGGTTTCAATCCGGTCTAGGCGCAGGTTTTCGTTTTCCGACATGACGGGAGCCTCTAAATAAGTTCGCCAAGGAGCCTATTTTTTAATCAAAACGCCGGGGGATTTTTGAATCGGAACTAGATTTAAAATATCGAGAGTGGCGCAGTATTCAATGTCGGCGTCGCCGTTTAGTCCCAATAATCGCCGCCCGTGGCTGGCTTGCTTGAGGAGTTCGAGTAAATCCCCTTGCCACTGTCGAAAGAGGGCCCGAGCCGCGATCACTTCGTCGTTGCCGATTTGGTAGGAACAGGACTCTGCGAGGAGTTCCGCAACGGCGCCGGCGCAGACCGTGTCTTCTAGAGAATAACCCCCCTCCCAACCGGAGCCTAATAACCAAACGGTCTTCGGTTGAGTCAGAGCCAAAAATTCCGTCACGGCTCGACGATTAATCAGCGCCGCCGTCGCCACCTGGGGGGCCGCTTCCACCCGCTGGAGGGCCCGAGTGCCGTTGGTGGTGCTTAAAAAAAGGCGCTTGCCCGCCATCAGCTGGGGGTCGCAATCTAAAGGCGAGTTGCCCAAATCATACCCCTCCACCTTAGCTCCGCCCCGTTCCCCCGCTCTAAGGCGCAAGCTTTCCGGCCAGGCTTCGCTATGGGCCATCAGGTCGGAGAGAGAGCCAAAGGCCTGCACCGCCTCGGCGCCGTTTTCAAGGGCCGTGGCGATAGTGCTGGTGGCGCGCAACACATCAATAACGACCGCGCAATCGGGAAGGCTATCAGGGGGAGTTAATTCAGGGGTGTGATAGAGAAAGACTTCCACGGGTTTTCGGGGTCTAGGGGTAAACAGCCCTCCTATCTTAGCCCCGATAGGGTTCCTCGCCAAGGAAACTTAATCGACCCGCTCCAATTGCCAAAGAATTTGGTTCCCCTCTCGACGAACCCGGGAAACAACCCAGTTGCGCCAAGACCAATGGTCGCCTCGACTGGTGACGGCGCTGGCGTTAATGTCCATCAAATCCGCTAATTCGGCGCTGGTGATCAAATAGCCTTTATTCGCCACTTCTTCGGCGACGCGGAGGGTGTCAATCAGGTTTTTAATTTGGATCACTCGCTCCTCGCGGGAGAGCAGAGACTCTTCGGAGGAGGGGCTGGGGAGGTCGTTCATAAAAAGGCAAACATGGAGAACATTGTTTTCAGGCGGGTCGGATTAACCTTACGAGCGGGGTCAAGTCCGGCTGATCCGACCCCGTAGAGGCGGATTTATCCACAACCTAGGACGGGGAGAGTTTACTATCTAGTCAATCAGCGCCGCCCTTCGTTCCTGTATTTTAGTCAATCATGGGCATTCTAGGACATTTTTGTAGGTAAGTTCTTGGCAATCTTGTCGCCGAGAACAGAATAGTTACCGTTATTCCCCAGACGGCGCCGAATAAACCCGCCCTTTCCAGGCGCCGCCCCGCCCCTGGAGGGAGCGCCGGGCGGAATCTAGGGTCATCAGGGTGTAAAGAAGAGCGGTGACAGGGAGGGTCAAAGTCCAGAGGGGAGAAAGACCGTAGAGCCGAACGGTGGGGGTGTAGGCCAGCGCCGTCAGCCCCCAAACCAGCAGACCCAAGAGGCTTAACCCCCCCGTTCCCCAAACCAGTCCCAGCAGAACCAGCGCCGGCGCCGTTAGATAAACCAACGCCATCCCCAAAACGGCGCCGATTAACAGGAACGGATTGTAACGAAGTTGGGTATAAGCGGTGCGGGCCACCATTGTCCAAACACTGCCGAGGGAGTCGTAGGCCCGCAGGCTCCGGGTCGTGGTGGTTAAGCCGAGCCAGAGGGGATAGCCCGCGGCTTTGACCTGACGGGCTAAAGCACAGTCGTCGATCAGCGCCGTTTTCAAGACCGCCAAGCCCCCAATTTTTTCTAGGGCCTCCCGGCGCAGGAGAATACAGCCCCCCGCGGCGCCGGCCCAGGGATTCTGAGCATTATTAATCCAAGGAAAGGGATACAGGAGTTGGAAGAAGAAGACAAAGGCGGGAATGAGCAGGCGCTCCCAGGCGCTTTGGCAACGGAGTAACGCCATCAGGGAGACTAATCCCAGGTTTTCTCCGACCGCTTTTTGCGCCAGTTCTCTAACTGTGCTGGGGCCGTGGGCGATATCCGCGTCGGTGAGGAGGTAATACTCCGGCCGCTCATTTTGCGCCTCTAACCAACGAACTCCCTGCTCCAGGGCCCAGAGTTTCCCCGACCACCCCGGCGCTAGGGGTTGGCCCGGCAGAACTGTTAAGACCCTGGGGGAGTCTTGGGCCAACGCTTGGGCGAGAGCGCCGGTGCCGTCTTCGCTTTGGTCGTCAATCAGGGTAATCGTTAAGTTGCCGGGATAATCCTGACCTAGGAGCGTCGGCAAAGTTTGGGGCAGAGTCTCCGCTTCGTCGCGGGCCGGGATCAGCGCCGCGATGGAAGGGTAATCCGTTAAAGACGGCGCCTGCGGATCGAGACGCTGGTCGCAGAGCCAAAAGCGCCCCCAAAAGAGCAGGAGAACCAGCCAAACGACCCCGGCGAGTATCCCCGCCGTCCAAGCGACGATTTCCAGAAGGGAGTATTGCCAGAGGGCCGGCGCCAAAACCATAGACGTTCACGGAAAAATTAAGTGGGAGCATTGTCCCCTAGGCGCCGCCAGACGGCAAGGGGAGGCGGCGAATCTGAGAAGCAAACTGTAAAAGATGAGACAGTTTAACAAAACTTTACACTTGTTTATCTATGGCGTCGATAGAGAAAAAAGCAGGGTTAAACCCTTGCGTTGTCAAGGGTCATGCCCTAGTTTAGACCCAATGGACGACACCGCGCCCCCGCGAAAAACCTAGTTCTTTTGCCTGAAGAAACGGGGCGGCGCCACCGCTCCCTCCCTGGAAGTCCGGCTAAAATCTGAGAAACGCTTAACATTGCTTTACAAAACTTAAAGATTTGTATATTATTATTAAGCAGGCGCTTCAAAGCCGACTGCCCGCCGCAGATCCCCAAAGAACCCCAGCATTTGCATTCTTTGACGCTCCAGCCGGAATGCCTTCCCGTTTATCCCCTTTCTCACCTAAACGCCCATTTGTCATGAAGACTGCGAATGCGACTCCCGATCCCGTCCGCGCCTATCTCAGGGAAATTGGCCGGGTGCCCCTCCTCTCCCACGAAGAAGAAATCCTCTACGCCAAGCGGATTCAACGCTCCGTGGCGCTCGTTAATCTGAAAAACTCCCTCAAGGAAGACCTCGGTCAGGAACCCAGCGGCTCTCAATGGGCCGAAGCGGCCCAACTGAGCGAGCACGAACTGAAACAGGTCATCGCGGCGGGGGAAGCGGCTAAGCGCAAGATGGTGGAAGCCAATCTGCGGCTGGTGGTTTCGGTCGCTAAAAAATATCTGAAACGTAATTTAGACCTATTGGATCTGATCCAAGAGGGCACCATCGGGATGCAACGGGGCGTGGAAAAATTCGACCCCACCAAGGGTTATCGTTTTTCCACCTACGCCTACTGGTGGATTCGCCAAGCCATCACCCGGGCCATCGCCGAAAAAAGCCGCACGATTCGTCTGCCCATCCACATTACCGAGAAACTGAACAAAATTAAAAAAGCCCAGCGCCAACTGGCCCAGGAAAAGGGCCGGGCCGCCACCATGACGGAGTTGGCCGAAGCTCTGGAACTCACGCCCCGCCAGGTGCGGGAATACCTAGAGCGGGCCCGCCATCCCCTTTCCCTCGATCTCCGAGTCGGGGATAACCAGGACACGGAACTGGGGGATCTTCTGGAAGACGACGGTATTCAGCCGGAGGACTTCGCCACCCAGGCGTCTCTCCAGACGGATTTGGGGCATCTCTTGAACGAACTGACCCCCCAACAACGGGAGGTGCTGACCCTCCGCTTTGGCCTCAACAACGGCCAACCTCTGACCCTGGCGAAAATCGGGCATCTCCTCAATATCAGCCGGGAGCGGGTGCGCCAAATCGAGCGGGAGGCGCTGACCAAGCTCCGCAAACGCAAAGGCATGGTGCGGGAGTATTTGGCTAGTTAGGCTAACACTCGAATCCCATGACTAATTAACGGCGCCGTCCAAAGACCGAGATCCGGGTCGGGAATTTGGCGCCGAATTTTTTCCTTCAACTCCCGAGCTTGGCTCTCTGTTTCGCAAAGCGTAAACACCGTCGGCCCGGAGCCGGACATCATCGTTCCCAACCCCCCGGTTTCGCTCATTACTTCCCGTAACCGAGCCACCTGGGGATAAGCCGGCAACACCGCTTTTTCTAGATCGTTGTATAACGCCCGCCCCACCTGGGAAGCTTGGCGTTGAAATAAGCCCTGGATAAGCGCCCCGGCGTGAATTTCCTGGGTTCGTTTCCGTTGAGCGGCGCCGCTGGGGAGGTAATTTTCCTCAAACTGTTGGCGATAGGTTTGATAAGCCCAGGGGGTGGAAACCGCCAGGGATTGGTATTTGCCCAAAACCAGCCACAGGTGATCTAAGGTGGGCAAGGGGTCAATCTGCTCTCCCCGCCCCGTGGCCAGCGCCGCCCCCCCCGCCACGCAGAAGGGAATGTCGGAGCCTAATGGAGCGCCGAGGCTTTGCAGTTCCGGCGCCGTTAACCCCAACTCCCAGAGGAGATTTAAGCCCACTAACACCGCCGCGGCGTCCGCGGAGCCGCCGGCCAGTCCCGCGGCGATGGGGATATTCTTTTCCAACTCGATATCCACCCCGCCATAACGGGCAAAGGCCTGGGGAAATTGAGCTTGCATCAACCGAGCGGCCCGGTAGGCCAAATTGTCCTCGTTCTCCGCTAGTTCGGCGCTGGAGCAGAAGAGCCGCAAATTTTCCGTGCCGTTGGCCCGCAGAGTCAGTCGGTCTCCCAGACCGATACTGTGGAGCGCCATGACCAGTTCATGGAAACCGTCTGAGCGCAGACCAAGAATTTCTAAGAAGAGGTTAATTTTAGCCGGAGCGAAGAGGGTGTAGGTTTTCATTCAAAAAAGAGCAGGCTGGGGGCGCTTGCTCGCTGATGATTGCGAAGTTGATCCCCCCTAACCCCCCTTGGAAAGGGGGGAACCGGCCTTCAAAGTCCCCCTTGCAAAGGGGGATTTTGGGGGGTTACAAAACGGCGCTGGCCTTAGTTTTGGTTATCACTATAAACCGGGCGCCGGTCGCTGTAGCGTTGGGGTTTATAGGATTTGCCGGCGCGAGCGCCGC
Organism: Cyanobacteria bacterium RI_101; assembly: GCA_016471375.1. Lineage (GTDB taxonomy): Bacteria > Cyanobacteriota > Cyanobacteriia > Cyanobacteriales > Microcystaceae > Synechocystis. Next base: position 46,748 of record WGLZ01000001.1, on the reverse strand, counting down.
CGCCCTCGCCATTGTTGTTGAATTTGCGCTTGGGAATCGGTTTGGTGAAGTCCTGCTCCGGCACTTCCCAATCGGTTTTCATCCAGTTGGGGCAACTTTCGTCGTAGATCATTTGCAGAGCCGCCGCGGCGATGGCCTGGGGATCGTACTCGGTGCTCAGTTGCTTCACCAGGGGCAGGAAGGAGGCCATGCGCTCGCCGGACAGCGCCGCTTGGATTTCCGCTTTCAGTTTCTCGATCCGTTTCGCTTCCACCTGGGCCCGGTCGGGGATGGAGCCGACTTCGATGCGTTGCTTAAGACGGTTTTCAATTAAGCGCAGGAGGCGCCGGTCGATAGGTTCCACCAGGGCGATGGCTTTGCCGGTTTTCCCGGCCCGGCCGGTGCGGCCAATGCGGTGGATATAGGTTTCGGCGTTGTCGGGGAGGTCGAAGTTAATCACATGGCTGAGGTTTTCCACGTCCAAGCCCCGGGCGGCGATGTCGGTGGCCACCACCAGTTTGATTTTGCCTTCCCGGAAACGGTGCACTAGACGCTCCCGTTGAGTTTGGTTGAGGTTGCCGTGGTACTCGTCGGCGCTGTGGCCGGCTTCCTGGAGTTTGCTGGTCAGATCCGCGGCGGTTTGTTTGGTGCGGACAAAAATAATGGCGGACTCCGGGTCTTCCATTTCTAAGATGGGTTGAAGCGCCTTAGCTTTTGTCCAACCCCGGGGCACAAAGTAGAGTTGTTGCTCGATGCGGGTGGGGGTGGTTTGGGTTTGTTGAACGGTGACCAGCGCCGGATCTTTGAGGAATTGATTGACCAACTCCCGGATTTCCCGGGGCATGGTGGCGGAGAAACAGGCGGTTTGGCGGGTGGGGGGCGTTTTCTTGAGGATGGTTTTGACGTCGTCGATGAAGCCCATGCTCAGCATCTCGTCGGCTTCGTCCAGGACGACCCAATTAATGGTTTCCAGATTGAGCTTTTGGCGCTCGATCAGGTCAATCACGCGACCGGGGGTGCCCACCACGATTTCCACGCCCCGCTCCAAACTGCGGATTTGGCGGTCGATGGGTTGCCCGCCATAGACGGTGAGGATATAGAGACGACGGTCGGCGGCGAAGTCCTTCATGGCTTCCGCCACCTGTTGGGCTAATTCCCGGGTGGGGGTCAGGATCAGCGCCTGGAGTCCGCCCTTGCGTTCAATTTTATCCAGCAGGGGTAAAGCGTAGGCGGCGGTTTTACCGGTGCCGGTTTGGGACTGGGCCAGCATGTCCCGCCCGTTTAGCAGAAGGGGAATGGCCTGCTCCTGAATCGCGGTGGGGTTCTCAAAGCCGATTTGGGCCAACTGCTCGCAAGAAGCGGCGGATAAACCCAGGTCTTGGAAAGAAAGAGTCATAGGAAATAGAGAGGAATGAATAAAAAACTAGAGATTGAGAAAAGAAACGCTTGTTAAGGAGAACGATTAATAAAGATGAGTTAGAAATTTATATCGGGCGTTTTCCTTATCAGGACTGAGTTAGGGGACGACGACTTGACCGTAAAGGTCGTAAATATCGGCGCCGGTAATGAGCGCCGGGACAATTTGTCCGAGGCTCGCTTCGCCCTGAACATAGACCAAGCCGTCCACCTCCGGCGCGAAGCGGGGAGAGCGCCCAATTAATTCCCTGGTCGCCGGGTTTTCCTGCTCGATTAAAACCGGGACGGTTTGGCCGACGCAGGCTTGATTTTTCCCCAAGGAAATGGGCTGTTGGGCGGCCATCAGGCGCTCCCGGCGCTCGTCCATGACCGATTGGGGAACCGGGTTAGGAAGATTAAAGGCGGGGGCTTCCGCCTCCGGGGAGAAGGTGAAAACCCCCAGATGGTCAAACTCATGGCGCTCGGTAAAGTCCAACAGATGTTGGAAATGGGCTTCCGTTTCTCCCGGAAAACCGACGATAAACGTCGTGCGCAGAACGGCGTCCGGTAGAGCGGCCTTGAGGCGCTCGATAATGGCGTCGTTGACTTGGCCCTGCCAGGGGCGGTTCATGGCCCGAAGCATCTCCGGGTGGGAATGCTGGAGGGGCAGATCCAAGTAGGGGAGAACGTTGGGGGTTTCCGCCATGGCCGCGATCACCGGCGCCGTGAGTCCCGTGGGGTAGGCGTAATGAACCCGAATCCAGGGAATATCCACCTCCCCCAGCGCCCTCAGGAGTTCCGCCAGTCGGGGTTGGCCGTAGAGATCCAGGCCGTAATTGGTGGTGATTTGAGAAATTAAGACCAACTCCTGAACGCCCTGCTCCGCCAACCGCCGAGCCTCCGCCACAATGGACTCGACGGGCCGAGAGCGCTGTTTGCCTCGCAGTTGGGGAATGATGCAAAAAGCGCAGGCGTAATCGCAACCCTCCGCCACCCGCAGGTAAGCGACCCCTTCGGTGGTGGTGCGATAACGAGGGGTGTTTTCGTCGGCGATGAAGGCGGGAGTCGGGGAAATTTCTCGCACCCGGCGCCCTTGCTCCACCTGTTCAATCACCTGGACGATTTTTTGATAGTCGCCCGTGCCCACCACCGCAACGGCTTCCGGCAGTTCCTCCAGCAGGTTGCCCCCCTGGATAAAGTCGTGTTGGACAAGACAGCCGGTAACGATAATTTTTTTCCGGGCTTCCGCCAGTTCCAACAGAGTGGAAATCGATTCCTGACGGGCGTCGCCGATAAAACTACAGGTGTTGACAATGACGTAATCCGCCTGCTCTTCGTCGGCGGAGACCGAATAACCAGCCTGGGCGAGAAGCCCCAGCATATGTTCAGAGTCGATTCTGTTTTTTTCGCACCCGAGGTGGGAGATGGCGATGGTTGGCGTTTGGGCCATGCAAAAATTTGTTGGGGTAATTTAGTCCGCAAGTGATGGGATTCGGGACTAAAACCAAAGGCTTTTTCCGGTCTCGGAAGGAGAAGCGGGAAAAAATACGGTCTGGCCCCTAGCGCTTGATCGGTTTTGTAAAGCGACTGTAACAGAGTGTAACACAAAAATTACAAATCGGCGCCGGGGGAGAGGATTCTTGCGGAATCCGCTCAAGGGGCAGGACTCTCCTCTCCCCAGCTCTTTACTAAAACACGGGGATTTAGCTCCGACTGCCAGTTCCCCGCAATCGCAGACTAGCAAGCAAGAGCGTAAACGCATTGTAGTCCGACCGGCGCTGGCCGACTATGCTAGAGACGGTGTCTGGGAGAGAAAACCAAGGATAAGGATATTGATTTCTCTCTCTCATCATAAGTAAACTAACCCAAATAATCCTGAAGCGCCTTCACCTCCAGAGGATGGGACTGTAAACTGCGGAGCGCCGCCACGGTGGCTTTAGCGCCGGCGATGGTGGTAATAATCGGCAGTTTGTAATCCAGCGCCGCCCGACGGATGGTGCGGCCGTCGATTTGGGATTCTTCGCCGCTGGGGGTGTTGATAATAAACTGAATCCAGTTATTTTTGATCCAGTCCAAAACGTGGGGACGGCCTTCGTGGAGTTTGAGGACGACTTCTACCCCCTCGACGCCGTTGTCCTTGAGAACCTTTTGGGTGCCGCTGGTGGCGACGATTTTAAAGCCCAGATCGATGAGATCCCGCACGACAGGGACGGCGGCTTCCTTGGTGCGGTCGTTCATGGAAATAAAGACCGTGCCGGAGGTCGCTAAATCGACGCTGGCGGCTAGTTCCGCCTTGGCGAAGGCCTTGCCGAAATCGCTATCAATCCCCATTACCTCGCCGGTGGAGCGCATTTCCGGCCCCAGGAGGGTGTCGGCGCCGGGGAACTTGGCGAAGGGTAGGACGGCTTCTTTCACGGCCACATGTTTGGGAATAAATTCCTCCGTCACGCCCAACTCCTCTAAAGTCTTGCCGGACATGACCAGGGAGGCGATTTTCGCCAAAGGAACGCCGGTGGCCTTGGACACGTAGGGAACCGTGCGGGAGGCCCGGGGATTGGCTTCGAGGATATAGACCTGCTCCCCTTGGACGGCGTACTGAATATTCATCAAACCCACCACCTTCAGCGCCTGGGCTAACTGCTCCGTCCACCGGCGAATCGTGGCTAGAACCGGTTCCGAAAGACTGGTGTAGGGGAGGGAACAGGCGGAGTCGCCGGAGTGGATGCCCGCTTCTTCGATGTGCTCCATGATGCCGCCAATGACGACCTTGCCTGTGCTATCCGTGAGGGAATCCACGTCCACTTCGATGGCGTTTTCCAGGAACTTATCGATCAAAATCGGATGATCCGGCTCAATTTGGACGGCGTAGGTCATGTAGCGCTCCAATTCTTCGTCGGAATAAACGATTTCCATAGCCCGACCGCCCAATACATAGGAAGGCCGCACGACTACGGGGTAGCTAATGCGGTTGGCCACCACCCGAGATTCCTCATAACTGCGGGCGATCCCGTTAGGCGGTTGGTTAATCCCCAGGGTATGGAGAATCTGCTCAAAGCGCTCCCGGTCTTCGGCGGTGTCGATGGCGTCGGGGGAGGTGCCCCAGATTTTCGTTTGGACGGGACAATCGGCGCTGTTTAAATAGTTTTGTAAGGGAACCGCTAGTTTTAAGGGGGTTTGACCGCCAAACTGGACGATGACCCCGGCGGGATTTTCCGCTTCGAGAATGTTTAACACATCCTCCTGGGTCAGGGGTTCAAAGTAGAGACGGTCGCTGGTGTCGTAGTCCGTGGAAACCGTCTCCGGGTTGGAGTTGACCATGATGGTCTCGTAACCGGCGTCGCTGAGGGAAAAGGCGGCGTGGCAACAGCAATAGTCAAATTCAATCCCTTGGCCAATCCGGTTGGGGCCGCCCCCCAAAATCACCACCTTGGGTTTATCACAGGGCAGGATTTCCGTTTCTTCCCGCTCGTAGGCGGAATAGTAGTAGGGGGTAAAGGCTTCAAATTCGGCGGCGCAGGTGTCCACCACTTTATAAACCGGAATCACCCCCAGGGATTGACGGTATTTCCTGACTGTTAATTCTTCCGTTTTCATCGCAAAGGCGATTTGGCGGTCGCTAAAGCCCTGGCGCTTAATCTCCCACAGCTGATCCGCCGTTAAATCTGGCAAGCGGCGCTGTTTCAGGAATTTTTCCGTCTCTACCAATTCCTGGAGTTTATCCAAAAACCACAGATCAATGGCGGTGAGTTCGTGAATTTCCTCCGCCGTCAGCCCCAGTTTAAAGGCTTGGTAAATGGCGAAAACCCGCTCCGGGTTAGGCGTCCGTAACTGGGAGCGAATTTGGGGAATGGTGGGCAGGGTCTCATTTTTATCGCAACCAAAGCCGGCCCGACCGGTTTCCAAGGAGCGGAGCGCCTTTTGGAAGGATTCCTGGAAGGTGCGACCAATGGCCATGGCTTCCCCGACGGATTTCATCTGGGTGGTGAGAATTGGCTCCGAGCCGGGGAATTTTTCAAAGGCGAAGCGGGGAATTTTGGTCACCACATAGTCGATGGTGGGTTCAAAGGAGGCCGGGGTCTTTTGGGTAATATCGTTGGCGATTTCGTTGAGGGTATAGCCCACGGCTAACTTAGCGGCGAATTTAGCGATGGGAAAACCGGTGGCCTTAGACGCCAGCGCCGAGGAGCGGGAGACCCGGGGGTTCATTTCAATGACAATCACGTCCCCATTGGCGGGGTTAACGGAAAACTGGATATTCGATCCCCCCGTCTCCACCCCGATTTCCCGAATAATGGCCTTGGAATAGTCCCGTAGGCGCTGGTATTCTTTATCGGTTAAGGTCTGGGCCGGCGCTACGGTGATGGAGTCGCCCGTGTGCACGCCCATGGGGTCAAAGTTTTCAATAGAGCAAATAATGACCACATTGTCCGCCAGATCTCGCATCACCTCCAGTTCGTATTCCTTCCAACCCAAGAGGGATTTTTCCACCAGAATTTGACTCACCGGCGACTGTTCCAAGCCGTAGGCCGCCATCTCTTCGTACTCTTCCTGGTTGTAGGCGATGCCGCCCCCGGTGCCCCCCAGGGTAAAGGCGGGACGAATAATCAACGGGTAGGAGCCAATCTCGGCGGCGATGGTTCTCGCTTCCTCCATATTATTGACCACCCCGGAAGGACAGACCGGCACGCCGATGCGTCCCATCGCCTCCTTAAACAGTTCCCGGTCTTCCCCCATTTCAATGGCTTCGAGCTTAGCGCCGATCAACTCCACGCCGTATTTTTCCAACACCCCCGATTTCGCTAACTTCACCGCCAAATTCAGCGCCGTCTGGCCCCCCATAGTGGGCAACAGGGCGTCGGGGCGCTCCTTGGCGATGACCTTCTCCACAATCTCCGGCAGAAGCGGCTCGATATAGGTGCGGTGGGCCAACTCTGGGTCCGTCATAATGGACGCCGGATTGGAGTTAATCAAGACCACCTCGTAACCCTCTTCCTTCAGCGCCTTACAGGCCTGGGTGCCGGAATAGTCGAATTCGCAGGCCTGGCCGATGACAATGGGCCCGGCGCCGAGGATAAGAATCTTGTTGAGGTCGGTACGGCGTGGCATAGACAATCCCTAGGAGATGACTGCTGGTTGATTGCCCCCCATTCTATCGGCTCTAGCGGCGCTGGCTCCTGGATTCCATATCCAGGTTTACTGACTTTTCCGGCGCCGGATCTGGGAGGAAGGGCGCGCTACAATCGGCCCGTCTAAATCTTTTTTGAGTTCAGATTAAGTTTTATGGTTAATTCTCGCGTCTTTTGGGGAATGTCCGCTCTTTTATTGACGGTTCAACTGCCAACCCAAGCGGAAACTTGCGCGCCCCTGTCTCTCCTGGGCGGCGAAGGAAGCGAGGTGACGAAAACCGTTTCCGGCCCCACTATTCCCGCGCCCTTTGGCATTAAAATTAAGCGGAATAATTGGAATACGGATTGGGCGGTTCCCGGAGGGAGGAAATTCAAAAAATTTGTCGCGACTATCGTTTCCGAGGATGGAGGATCTTTTGATATCAGGATGTTTCTCAAGTATAGCGACCAAACCAATGAAGAGTTTTTTAACCAAAATAGCCAGCGTTTAGAACCTAATCAGCCCTTGAAGATTGAAGCGGCGCCGCGACCTGAAGACAATCCCTTTTTGGTCAATATTTTTGTGAATGGCTTGCCCGCCATTGGTCAAACCTATCGAGCGTCTGTTGCGGCCTGTTTATGATGGGATGATTTCTTTGAGATAGAAATGACGCGTCTGATAGCGGCAAGTTAGGGTTAAGATAGGGAGAGACAGCGAGTAATGGCCGATCAAGACGCTACGCCAATGGTACCCATAAAACCTCAAACCCTGACCCTGGCTGAATTTTTAGCGCTCCCGGAAGAGAAGCCGCCACAGGAATATGGTGATGGACAGATCACGATCAAGCCCATGCCCAAAGGAAAACATAGCGCCTTGCAAACCGAGTTGTCCCTGATCATTAACGGGGCGTTAAAACGAGCAAGGATTGCTTGGGCCTTTACAGAGTTGCGCTGTACGTTTGAGGGGCGCTCCATTGTTCCCGATATTGCGATTTTTACCTGGGAAAATATTCCTCGCGACCAGAATGGAGAAATTGCCGATAATTTTTACCTGGCGCCAAACTGGACGATTGAAATTTTGTCTCCCGACCAAAGTCAAACAAAGGTGATTAAAAATATTTTATTTTGCCTTAATAATGGCGCGGAAATGGGCTGGCTCATTGATCCGAAGGAACAATCTATCTTTGTTTATCAACCCGGACAATCGCCCGAAATCTTTGACGATCCCTCCTCCAAATTACCGGCGCCGAGTTTTGCCCAAGCCATCGACTTAACCTTAGGGGAAGTGTTTGGCTGGTTAACCCCGTAAGACGGCGGCTTAAAACACTCGATGATTCAGGGAGGGCATCTGTTGTCGCACTTGTTTCAAGCGCCCCGGGTTAATTTCCGCCAGCGCCATGCCAGGCTCCTCCCCCGCGTCCGCTAAAATCATGCCCCAGGGGTCGATGATTAAGGCGTGGCCATGGGTATAGCGGCGCTGGTAGTGGCGGCCAGTTTGGGCGGGGGCCACCACATAGCAGGTGTTTTCAATGGCTCGGGCTTGGAGAAGAACTTGCCAATGATCTTTGCCGGTAAAGGCGGTAAACGCCGCGGGGATAAACAGCACTTCGGCGCCCTGGGCGGAAAGATGGCGGTACAATTCCGGGAAGCGGACGTCGTAACAGATAGAGAGACCGAGATTGCCAAACTCTTCGGAGCGATAAACAGGCGGATAGGCGGCGCCGGATTTCACCGTGTTGGATTCGCAATAGGTGTTGCCGTCCGGGACATTGACGTCAAAAAGATGGACTTTGTAGTAACGGCTTAGCTCTTCCCCCGTCGGCGCGACCAAGACGGCTGTATTGTAAGCTTTTCCCGCTTCCTCCGGCGCCGGCACGGGAAAGCCTCCGGCCAGAAGACTCACTTGATAGCGCCGAGCCATGGTTTGAATGAACTTCTCCGTCTGGGCGGCAATGGCTTCCGCCTGGGCGACCTTATCGGCTTCCGGCCCGAGAAAGGCGAAATTCTCAGGCAATCCCACCAAATCGGCGCCCCGCCGCGCGGCCAGTTCAATCAACTCTTCGGCCTGAAGCAAGTTGCGCTCCAGGTCGGGTTGACTGGTCATCTGGAGAGCGGCGACGAGGTAGGGTTTCATTGGGATGGGGTCAAGATCGGCACGGTCTTCTATTTTATCGGGGGAAGGGCCGGTTTTATCTTCTCCCGGCGCTCCTAACGGGGTTTACTGAAATACTGCTATAGTCTTGATGTCGGATCGCCGCCAAGACGCTCTAGCTTGCCATGAAGATCCCCGAATTAATCGCCCTAGCCGTCAGTTTTGCCCTAGGAACCCTGCTTATGTTTGTCGGGCAAATTTACCTCTTCAGCGAGCCGGTTTTGCCCCTGACCATGACGGGGCGGGAAATTGACCTGTGGTTGGAGCAGATTCTTTGGCCGATGACCTGGATTCTCTACATCACGGGCGTTACCCTCAGCCTCGTCTGGATTGTCCGCGGTCTGAGCGCCCGTTTTATCAAAGCTCGGGATGTTTTGCGCAACGGCCTCTGGTGGTGGCTCATCGCCATTCTCTTCTTCGCGGGAGGACTGCTTCTCTTCGTGTCCCTCTCTTGGTTCAACGGTTGGTTTAATCCCGACCTGAGTCTCGAACCGCTTTACTGGTTTCCTCCTTTCATTTTCCTGGATACCCTGCTGTTATTTTGGTTTCCCACGGCGCTGGCGTCCCCCCGGGCCTTTCGCTACCTGCCCCCCGGCGCTTTTTGGTTGCGGAAACTCCACGGGGGTTAAACGCTTTTCCTACCCCCATGTCTACCGCGGTTCTTCGCCAAAGCCGCCGCCTCCCGGCGTTTTAATCAATAATCGCTCCCCGGCGCCGAGGGAGAAGCTAATGCAGGCGGGGAGGGGAATTTCCCGACCGTCGGCCCGAATGAGCCAATTTTCCCCCGGTTGTCCCGCCTCGCCCCCGGCTAGTCCCCAGGGCGCTGTCCGGCGCCGTTGGGAAAGAATAGACGCCGCGACCGGTTGACGGAATAGGAATTGGCGCTCGACCCCGTTACCCCCCGAAAAACGACCGGCGCCGCCGCTACCGGGGCGGAGGGCGAAGCGCTCCAGCAGGACAGGAAAACGACTTTCCAAAATCTCCGGGTCTGTCAGGCGAGAGTTAGTCATGTGGGTTTGCGCGGCGTCGGCGCCGGGGAAGGTCGGGCCGGCGCCGCTCCCGCCGCAGATGGTTTCATAGTATTGAAAATCTGTATTACCAAAGGTTAAATTATTCATGGTGCCCTGACTGGCGGCTAAACAACCTAGGGCGCCGTAGAGACAGTCCGCCAGCGCCTGGGCCGTTTCCACATTGCCCGCCGCCACCGCCGCCGGGTATTGGGGATCGAGGACGGAACCGGGGGGAATGATTAAGCGCAGGGGTTTGAGGCAACCCGCGTTGAGGGGAACGGGCCGGGAAACGAGGGTGCGGAAGACGTAGAGGACGACGGCTTGAACCACCGCCCTCGGCGCGTTGAAATTATGGTCTCCCTGGGGGGAAGAGCCGGTAAAATCTAAGACCGCAGACCGGCGCTGGCGGTCGATTTCGATGTCCACACAGAGCCGGACGCCGTTATCCAACTCCGTTTGCCAGCGCCTTGGGATTAACCGAGAGATCACCCGGCGGACGGCTTCTTCGGCGTTGTCCTGGACGCGACTCATATAGAACTGAACCTGGGCTAAACCGTACTGAGCGACCATCGCGTCGAGACCCTGAGATCCCCGTTGGTTGGCGGCCAACTGGGCCTGAAAATCCGCTAGATTCTGTCGGGGGTTGCGGGCCGGATGAGGCCCCGAGCGGAGGCGGCTTAAAATCTCCTGTTCCCGAAAAACGCCGTCTCGTAGGAGTAACTCGTTATCGAATAAAATCCCCTCTTCCCCAATCTCCCGGCTATCGGCGGGCATGGAGCCGGGGGTGACGCCCCCCAAATCCGCCTGGTGACCCCGAGAGGCGAGATAAAAGAGAATTTCCGTTCCTTCCGGGTTAAAGAGCGGCGTCATCACCGTTACATCCGGCAGGTGGGAGCCGCCGTTGTAGGGATTATTAGAAAGGTAACTGTCGCCGGGCCGCAGTTCGGCGCTTTTGTCCCGCATTAGGGCTTTAACGCTCTCCCCCATAGCGCCGAGGTGAACGGGAATATGGGGCGCGTTGGCCACTAGATCCCCTTGGGCGTCGAAGATAGCGCAGGAAAAATCCAGGCGCTCTTTGATATTCACCGAAGCGGCGGTTTTTTGGAGAACAATGCCCATTTCCTCGGCGATAAATTGGAACCGGTTGTTAAAGATTTCCAATCGAGCCGGATCGACTGTCGTCGGGGTCGCAGTTGTCGGTAAAGCTGACGGGTGTATCTCGAATTTGTCAGTTGATCTGTTGCCCTCATCCCCTTCGACTGCGCTCAGGGTATCACCCAGCCCCTTCTCCCGTTCCCTGAGCGTAGCCGAAGGAGGGAGAAGGGGAGTCAAATTCCCTCCCCCCGTCGAGCCGGTTTTTTCTAGGATTAAATAACAGGGCTTCAGCCCGTCTTTCTCCTCCCCTAACCGAGCCTGCCAACCGGGTTCTAAAACGATAGTTCCTGTTCCCTCTAAAATCAGCGCCGGCCCGATCACGAGTTGTTCCGGTCGGAGCGCCTGCCAGCGGTAAACCGGCGCTGGGCGCCATTGCCCCTGGGTGTAAAGTTCCACAGGGGCTAAAGACTCTCCTCCCTGAAGATCTGGAATAAACACTGGCTCCGGCGGCGTCGGCAGTTCCTCGATCCATTCCAGACTGATGGCGGCGATCTGGAGATCCAGCTCCGGTTGGCTAAAGCCAAACTGTCGGCGGTGCTCCCCTTCAAACCGGCGCCGGAGCGCCGCTAAATCGGGGTCGAAGTCTAAACCCAAGGTCGTGTCGGCGCCGGGGTAGCGCAGTTCCAGTCGGCGCTTCCAGAAACCCTCCTCCGCCTGGGGCAACTGTCGGCGCCGTAGATCTTCAAAGTTTTGGGGGAGCGTTTCTAAGAGCCCCGCCGTTAGGGGTAGATCTAGCGTTTGAGCCGCCAGGAGCCGGGCCTCCGCCAGCCCCATGCCGTAGGCGGAAAGGACGCCGTGGTAGGGATGGAGAAAAACCCGCCCTATGCCTAGGCGCTCCGCCAAGGCGCAGACCGCCTGACCCCCGGCGCCGCCGAAGCAGGAGAGGGTATAGTCCGCCAAATCGTAACCCCGTTGCAGGCTAATTTTTTTAATGGCGTTGGCCATATTTTCCAGGGCAACGCTCAAAAAGCCCTCCGCCGCGGCTTCCGGGGAGACGCTGACGCCGGTCTCTTGGGCGATCTCCCCGGCTAACCCTTGGAATTTCTCTCGAACAACGGCGCCGTCTAGGGGTAAATTCCCCTGGGGGCCAAAAATGGAGGGGAAGTAGGCCGCCTGTAATTTACCCACCAGCAGATTGGCGTCCGTCACCGTCAAAGGGCCGCCCCGACGGTAACAAGCGGGGCCCGGATTAGCGCCGGCGGACTCCGGCCCCACCTGGTAGCGCCCGCCTTCAAAGCGTAAAATCGAGCCGCCCCCCGCGGCCACGGTCTCAATGGCTAAACTCGGCGCCCGTAGGCGCGCCCCGGCGATTTCCGTCTCCCAGCGCCGCTCGTACTCGCCGTCGAAGTGGGCCGCGTCGGTGGAGGTGCCCCCCATATCAAAGGTGATTAATTTCTGGAAACCGGCGCTTTGGGCGGTTTTCACCGCGGCCACCAAGCCCCCCGCCGGCCCGGAAAAGAGACTATCCCGCCCCCGAAATCGCTCCGCGGCCACGAGTCCCCCGTGGGACTGCATCACCCCCACCGGAACCCCCGGCAGTTGGCGCCGAATTTCCCGTAAATAGTCCTTCAGTAGGGGCGAAAGGTAGGCGTCCGCCAGGGCGGTGTCCCCCCGGTAGAGGTATTTGATTAAGGGGCTAACTTCGCTGGAGAGGGAAACCTGCTCAAAGCCGATACTCTGGGCGATCTCCCCGATCCGTTCCTCGTGGCGGGGATAGCGGTAGCTGTGGAGTAGGGCCACGGCGCAAGAGCGGTAACCCCGGTCGTAGGCCCGTTGTAACTCTTGGCGAACTTGCCCTTCGTCGAGGGCTTGTAAAACTTCCCCCTGGGCGTCGATCCGTTCCGTCGCTTCTAGTATTTGCCCGTAGAGCGGCGCCGGTTTTTGAATCTGGAGGGCGAATAACTCCGGGCGATTCTGATAGCCGATGAGCCAAGCGTCCCCAAACCCCTGGGTGACCACCAGAACCGTCGGCGCTCCCTTCCGCTCCAGTAAGGCGTTTGTCCCTAGGGTTGTGCCCATCTTAACGGCCGTCACCTGTTCCGGGGGAATGGGGGCGGCGCCGTCTAACCCCAAAATATCCCGAATGCCCTGTAGCGCCGCGTCGGGGTAGCGTTCTGGATTTTCCGACAGCAGTTTGTGCAAAACCATCCCGGAGCCGTCGGGGAGGGGAAAGACGGTAAACCGACTATTCTGGGCGCATTGGGCAAGTAATTGCGGATCTGCCACCAGCGCCGCGATATCGGTGAAGGTGCCGCCCCGGTCGATAAAGAATTGGGTCATGGGGGGTGAGGATTAGGAATTAAGGGAGGGGGGTAGGGTCAAGGAGGGTATGATAGCAAAAGCTCCCAGGCCCCGCTCTATGTCCTCAGCGCCGGAAATCCAGTCCCTTTTTGCCCGTATCGCCCCGGTTTACGACGAGTTTAATTTTTGGCTCAGTCTGGGACAGCACCAGATTTGGAAAGAAATGACTGTCCGTTGGAGCGGCGCCGCCCTTGGGGATACTGCGCTAGACGTCTGTTGCGGCAGTGGGGATTTAAGTCGGCGCTTGGGCAAACGGGTTCTCCGCTCCGGTCAGGGTCGGGTCGTCGGTTTAGACTTCTGCCCAGAATTGCTGGCCATCGCCGCGGAGCGGGTCAAGGCAGATCCGGCGCTGAGTCGGATTGAATGGCTAGAGGGGGACGCCCTAGCTCTGCCCTTCCCGGCGGACACATTCGACTGTGCTACCATGGGCTATGGACTGCGGAATGTGTTGGCTATTCCCCAGGCGCTTCAGGAATTAAGACGGGTTTTAAAAGAGGGGGGAAAAGTGGCGATTTTAGATTTTAACCGGCCGTCTCCAGGGTGGATCGCCGAGTTTCAACGCTGGTACCTCGCTCAGGTTGTGGTTCCCCTGGCTCAAGCCTTTCAAGTCAGCGCCGACTACGCCTATATCCAACCCAGTTTAGACCGTTTTCCCCTGGGGTCGGAACAAGTCAAATTAGCCCGGCAAGCCGGATTTTCCCAGGCGGTTCACTATGAAATCGCCGGGGGCTTAATGGGCGTTTTGGTGGCGCGAAAATAGGGCGAGTCTATGTGGCAATCCCAGCAACTTTTGCAGTTAATCCTACCGCCCATCGCGGGGGGCGTTATTGGCTATTTCACCAATGATATCGCCATTAAGATGCTCTTTCGGCCTTACCAGCCCCGCTTTCTCGGCGCTTATCAACTACCCCTGACGCCGGGGTTAATTCCCCGCAATCAAAAACGTCTAGCCCAACGGGTGGCGGACACCATTATGGGGTCTCTCCTGACCCCGGCGGAACTGCAACGGTTAGCCCAAAAACTACTCCAAAAAGAGCGGGTGGAGGCGGCTCTACGGTGGTTATTAACCCTGGCCCTGGCCCAGGTGCGTCAGGATAAATCCCAAAAAACCGCCAAGATTTTAGCCAATATTCTCCGGGATCTCTTTAGCGAATCTCTGCCTCGTTTATTAAAGGCGCTCTCCCGGCGAGAAGATTTTTTAGACGCTCAGATTAACCGCATTTTTGACCAAATTTTACTGGAGTTTCGCCTTTCTGAACTCCAGGCTCGGCAGTTAACCGACTGGCTCCTAGAAAGCGTTATTCCCCCGGACGTCATCCGGCTGGCGCTGATTGATTTCCTGACGGAGCGCAATATTCAAGTCATCGACGAAGGCTTTCGGGAAAAAACCAGCGGCACCTATTGGGTGGTGGCTAATTTATTCGGCGTCCGCAACGCCCTCCAGCGCCTAAAGATTTTTTGTCTGGAAGAAAAGGACGCGGCCAATACCCGTCTCAAGGAACTTCTTCTATCCCTCGAAATTCGCGGGCGCCTACGGGACTGGTTCCATACCCTGTCTTTGCAAAATTTACCCCTTTCCACCGTGCGGCAGTTGCGCAAAACCACCGGCGACGCGGTTCGTAGTTACATCCGGGAAAGCGGCGAGCCGTTGCTACAAAATTTAGGAGATTCTATCGACTGGGATAATCTAGCTCAGATCATTGTTAATCGTCTCCAATCCTCCTCGGCGCTGATGGGATCTTTGGGCTTAATTAGCGAAGAGTTGGCGCTGATTCTAGAGCGGCATTTGGAGGCGGAATTAGAGAAAGTAATCAAAACCATTATCCCTATTCTTTCCATCGATCAGGTGATTGTCAACCGCATCACCGAAACCCCGGCGGAAGACTTAGAAACCGCCGTGGAAGCCATTGTCAAAAGCGAGCTTCAAGCCATTGTCAACCTCGGCGGCGTTCTGGGCTTAATCATTGGCTTAGGGCAAAGCCTCTTCTTTTACTTTTCCCAGTTTCGCTAATTTGATCCCCCCTAACCCCCCTTGGAAAGGGGGGAAACGGATTTAAAACACCCTCTAATAAAATACTGATATCTGATAACTGATATCTGAAACGATGCGTCTCCAACTCTCCACCTGGCCCGAAGTCGAAGCCTACCTGCAAACCTCCCAGGGAATTATTATTCCCATCGGCTCCACCGAGCAACATGGCCCCACGGGCCTAATCGGCACCGACGCCCTCTGCGCCGAAGCCATCGCCCTGGGAGTGGGGGAAAAATGCGGCGCCCTGGTGGCGCCGACCCTGAGCGTGGGGATGGCGCTCCACCATCTCGCTTTCCCCGGTAGCCTTAGCCTCCGCCCCAGCACCCTGATCCAAGTGGTGACGGATATAACGGTTAGCCTCGCCCGGGCGGGATTTCGGCGCTTCTTTTACCTCAACGGCCACGGCGGCAATATCGCCACCCTCAAGGCGGCCTTTGCGGAAACCTATCATACTCTCGCCCTCATGAACCTCGATCCCCAGGGAGAAATTCGCTGTCAGGTGGGCAACTGGTTTATGGCCCGCTCCGTCTATCAACTGGCCCGACAACTCTACGGGGATCAGGAAGGCTCCCACGCCACCCCCAGCGAAGTGGCGCTGACCCAATTTCTCTTTCCCGAAGCCATTAAAACCGCGCCCCTCAGCGCCGAAGTGGCCTCGGGCCATTCCATCTACAGCGCCGAGGATTTCCGCCGCCATTACCCCGACGGTCGCATGGGATCAAACCCGGCGCTGGCCACCCCGGATCATGGACGCCAATTCTACGAAGCCGCCGTGGCGGAATTGACAGAGAGTTACCAAACCTTTATCGCCTGACCAGCGGCGCTGGAAGATCCCGTCTTTGGGGAACTTGACTCGGCGCCCAGCGTCCTAAAATCTCAGAGCGATTCCCGCCCCGACTCCCTAGGGGTAATTTTCAGTCTGTAAGCACTATTTTTGGCTAGCTTGTTTTGTATGTATCGGAGCTTTACGCGTTCTTTTTACCCCTGGTTAGCCCTGAGTTCCCTAGGGGTCGCGATGGTCGCCCCCGTCGGCGCCCAAGGAAGCCCCTTCACGGAAACGGCCATCAACCCGGTTGAAGTCATCGCCGTGGCCCGTCCCTACGGAGTCGAGACCACAAAATACGATTTGTTAGTTCTCCAACAAATTCCCAACAAGCGCCAATGTTGGCAGACCAGCGGCGCCGCTCCCGTTCTGGTCGATCCCCTCCTGCTCAATTTTGACTTTACCGGCATCTGTAATCGAGCTACGGACAGCAATGGTTATTCTGTTCGTATCGACGGTCAGGACTATGGTCTCGATTACCTTCTGCGAGTTGTTCCCAAGGGCAACGAACTGGCGCTAGTGGCCACCGCCCGAACCCGTCAAGCGCCGGAATTGTTGATTGGTCGCACCCAGGGCATGGCCCAGGGGTTTATGCAGATCCAACTGGAGCCGGGTTGGCAGTTGACCAAACGCACCTTTAACGGCAAGCAACTCGGTCATTTTTACTTTAGCGGTAGTCAGGCTAGTATCGGCGCTCCAAGGACGGCGCCGGAACCCGTAGCGCCCCTACCCACCCAGGAGCCGACCATCGCCCCTCCGCCGAACCCGACTCTCGCTCCGGTGGAACCCGGCGCCGAGTTGGTGTTTCCCAATCCCAATGCGGGAGAAACCGTAACGCCTCCCCCGGAGAAGGCCTTACCTATCCCTCAAACGACCCCTACCCCGGCGCCTAAACCCCGCTCTGGTTTCCCGAGCGTTAACGACTTTCGCCAAACCTACTAGCTCCCGGGGACGCCAACAGCGGCTCCCTTGAAGCGGGCGAACTTTCCTGGAATGATGGGAGTCACCCTTAACCTCCCCCCTCTATGACTGTCCCTAATCGCTTTCAAGTTTTTGATCAAGATCTGCCCCAGGAGGTCTTCCGCTCCTTGATGGGCGCCCCGGCCATCGCCGTGGATACGGAAACCATGGGGTTGGTGCCCCAACGGGATCGTCTTTGTCTAATCCAAATTTGCGACCCCTCCGGGTTAGTCACCGCCCTCAGGGTTGGCCAGGGGCAGACCCAGGCGCCTTACCTACAGCAGTTGATGGAAGCGCCCTCCGTGGAGAAGGTCTTTCACTACGCCCGCTTTGACGCGGCCCAACTTAAGCAGACCTTTGGCATTAAGACCCATCCCATCTTTTGCACCAAAATCGCCAGCAAACTGGCCCGCACCTACACCTCTTCCCACGGCCTTAAAAGTTTAGTGCAGGATTTAGAGGGCGTGGAATTGGATAAGACCTCCCAATGCTCGGACTGGGGCAATGTCCAAAATCTCTCCATGTCCCAATTGAACTACGCCGCTAACGACGTCCGCTATTTGCTCTCAGTCAGGCGCAAACTCCAGGCGATGCTAGAACGGGAAGGGCGCTGGGGACTGGCCCAACGCTGTTTCGAATGCCTGCCGGTCTTTGTCGCTTTGGATTTAGAGTTCTTTAGCAATGTCTTCGAGCATCAAGGTTGAAACTGATGAGCGCCCAAGAATTTACCATTGGTAGTAAAGTGCGCCTAGTCGCCAGTCCCCCCTATCTCAAAACCGCCGATCCGATGCCCATGCTCCGGCCGCCTGACCAGGCGCTGGCGGGGGAAGAAGGAGTGGTGATGGAGCGCCGTCCGGGGGGATACTGGAGCGTGCGCTTTAATCGCGGGGTCTTTTTACTGGAAGGCGAATATTTAGAGCTTTTGCCCTAGCCTCTATGCCCGCCGGGAAAGTTCATGATCGTATTACCTACTGGAGTCTATTGCCCCTGACGGCGCTGGTTTACGGCCTGACCCAGAAAGCTCACTTAGCCGGTCTCTTCGCCCTCGCTTATTTATTTAGCGGCCTGATGTTTGGCCCCGATCTAGATATTCACTCCGTTCAATATCGGCGCTGGGGGATTCTGCGCTGGCTTTGGTTGCCCTACCGGCGGGCAATTAAACATCGTTCTTGGCTCTCCCACGGCTTTTTGGCGGGCACGATTCTGCGCCTACTCTACCTCGGCGTGATTGGGGCTTTGATAGGTTTAATCGCCTTAATCTTCCAACCCGCTTGGCGAGCTTATTTACCCTTAACCGGCGCTCAACTCGCCCCCTGGATTCCCGAAATTTTCACCTTATTTATCGGACTAGAAAGCGCCGCTATGGGCCATAGTCTTAGCGATTATCTCGACAGCGCCTGGAAAAAACGGCGGAAGCGAAAAAAGCCCCGCCGTTCCCGGCGCTAGACCCGACCCCGGAGCATCATGGCCATCTCGTTGGGCGTCGGCGCCAGTTCCAGCGCCGTTTCTTCGGTGATGCGGCCTTCCTGATAGAGCGCGAACAGGGATTGGTTGGCGGTGATCATGCCGTCGTACTCTCCGTCCTTCATCAGCTCGGCGATTTCTTCGTATTTGCCCTGGCGAACGTAGTCCTTGACGGTTTCGGTGTTGATCAAAATATCGTGGAAACCGGCCCGTTTGCCGTCGGTGGTGCGGCATAGCCCCTGGGCGATGATGGCCACCAGGGATTCGGCGATGGCGGTTCGCATGGCCGGTTGCTCCTCCGCGGTGTAGAGGGTCAAAATCCGCTCTAGGGTCTTAATGGCGCTGTTGGTGTGGAGGGTTCCCATGACCAAGTGACCCGTTTGGGCCGCCTTCAGCGCCGTGTTCACCGTGCTTTTGTCCCGCATTTCCCCCACCAGAATGATATCCGGGTCTTCCCGCAGAGCGGCCTTGAGGGCGTTGTCAAACTCGTGGGTGTGCATCCCCACTTCCCGTTGCTTAACCAAAGAGCGCCGACTTTGGTGGACAAATTCGATGGGATCTTCAATGGTAATAATATGCTTAGCGTGTTCTTTATTGATATAGTCCACCATCGCCGCCATGGTGGTGGATTTCCCGGAACCCGTGGGGCCGGTGACGAGGATTAAACCCTTGTGGGAGTCGGAGACCGTGCGGAGAATTTCCGGCAGACGCAACTGCTCCATGGTCAGAATCTTCAGGGGAATTAAACGCAGAACCATGGCCGGCCCCCGCAGACTATCGAAGACATTAATCCGCACCCGGGCGAAGTCGTACTGGGTGGCGCCGTCAAACTCTAATTCCCGCTGAAAACGCTGGATTTCGTCCTCGCTGAGGATTTCCCGCAACCAACTCATAAAGGTGGGCAGATCCGTTTCAGGATAAGAAAGAACCATCATTTCCCCCCGGTCTCGCATCCGGGGAACTTCCCCCACCCCCACGTGGACGTCGGAAAAGCCTTCATTAAAGGCGATATTAATCAGTTCTTCTAAACTGGGATGGCCAGGGGAACGACCGATCGCGGCCCGGGGCGTAGCGGTTTGGGGGCCGGGGCTGGGCAAGGGGGGCGGCGGAGCCTGCATCGGCGTCCGGCTAGGCGGCGCCGACATGAATTGGGTTTCTCCGGCGTAGCTGTCCTCCGGCGGCGCGACTCGGGGCGGGGCGGGTAGGGGCGGCAGAGGGGGCGCGGCGGGGCGCGGCGTTTGGGTCATGGGGCAACTCCCTGGCAAAGACGAGTAAGGGGCGACTGGATCGGTCGCAACATACCCTTACGTTACTCCAAAGCGAGGGAGAGGGAATAGTCAACGGTCAGGTTTAATCCCCTCTAGCCCCTACTTCGGCATATTTCGGCAAGCTCAGTACGTCGCCTGGGAAAGGGGGGAGTTAATCAGAGACTGTTCGTAATTTACTTAGGCTTACTATAAGCTAGCTCTAGCCTTGATTCAGGTTTCATAACAATGGAGCCTTTTTAATTGGGGCTGAAATCCTTTAAAATGAGGATAGCTTGGGTCTGTAATGTCTGACGACCACTCCTTGATAAATTCAATGCCAGAAATTTTTAGAACGGAGGGATATGTTTTCTTTTTCTATGCCAATGAAGGTCAAGAACCTATGCACGTTCACGTTAGACGTGGAGGCGGATATGCTAAATTTTGGATTGAGCCTCTTGAACTCGATTATGCCAAAGGTCTAAAAACCAAAGAAATTATTAGAGCTGAAAAACTAGTTTTTGATAATCTAGATTTGATCAGGAGCAAGTGGCAAAATGTTTTTGGTATCTGAAGACGTTATCCGAGCCGAAAAAGTTTGGATTGAAGATAGATGGATTTGCATTCGTTTACAGGATGAACGTGAGATTCGTTTTCCTGCTCATAAAAATAAACGCTTAGCAAAAGCAACCACAGAACAGTTAGCAGAAGTGGAACTGATTTGTGACGGGACGGGACTCCATTGGCCAAGCCTAGACGAGGATTTGTCTGTTATGGGAATTTTGGCGGGAAGAGTAGGGTAAGGCGCTCCTCGTCTTGCAAAGGGAAATTGTCCCACTGGACTCCACTGAGCTTACCGAAGTGAGCGTAGTCGAAGTGTAGAAGGATTCAGCGGCTAAGGACTTTCCTAACTGGCGCTTAACCGTGGCGTTTTTGGTGCCAGCGCCAGGCCTGCTGGATAATCGTCTCTAAATCTGCGTATTGGGGCGTCCAGCCCAAAATTTCCCGGGCCTTGGCGCTACTGCCCACCAGAACTGGGGCATCTCCCGGCCGGCGGGGACTTTCCTTGACGGGAATCGGTTTACCAACCACCTTCTCCGCCGTCGCAATCACTTCCCGCACGGAGAAACCGTTGCCGTTGCCGAGGTTAAAAACGGCGCTCTCCCCGCCCCTTTGTAAATATTCCAACCCTAAAATATGGGCCGTCGCTAGGTCGGAGATATGAATATAATCCCGAACGGCGGTGCCGTCGGGGGTGTCGTAGTCGGAGCCAAAGACCGATAAATCGGGGCGTTTCCCCAGCGCCGTTAATAACGCTAAAGGAATCAAGTGGGTTTCCGGGTCGTGGTCTTCCCCCAGTTGTCCCTCCGGGTCGGCGCCGGCGGCGTTGAAGTAGCGGAAAATGACGGATTTTAAGCCGTAGGCCCGGTCAAAATCTTCGAGGATTTGCTCCGCCATCCGCTTACTGGCCGCGTAGGGGCTGAGGGGATTAATGGGGTGCTCCTCCGTCATGGGAATAAATTGGGGCGGCCCATAGACGGCGCAGGTGGAAGAAAAGACAAATTTTTTAATCCCGGCCTTTAACATCGCTTCCAGTAGGCTTAAAGTGCCCGCCACGTTATTGCGGTAATACAGCGCCGGATTTTGCACCGATTCCCCCACGGCGATAAAGGCGGCGAAGTGCATCACGGCGTCGATGGGGCGCTCGGCGAAGAGGCGGTCTAACAGAGAAGAGTCTCGGGTGTCGCCGACGATTAACTCGGCGCCGAGGACTTCCATCAATTCCGGGTGGCCGTAGGAGAGGTTATCCAAGACAATCGCGCCGTAGCCGAGTTTTTGCAGGGCCTTGACCGCGTGGGAGCCGATGTAGCCCGCGCCGCCGGTGACTAAAATCGTAGAGGAATCAGACATGGGGATAAAGCCTCATCCAGAGCACAGGGAAAACTATAGCGCCGCCGCGTTGCCGCTCCAAAACTAAAGTCGTAATTGGAGCACGCCGAGGGACAGGTCTTGACCCTGTAAAAAGGGTTGCTCGAAGAAAGCCAACATATCTTTTAACTGGGGTTTCCCCTTCGAGGCTCCCGTGGCGCCCATGGCCACCAACACGCCGCAATAACCCTGGGTGTCCCGGCACCGTTGTTCCCATTTTTGGCGAGCGGCCTGGTGCACGGAACTGTTGGGGGAAAATTCGCCAAAAAGATAGAGGTTCCCCGCCTGGGTCTGTAGAATCCCCAACTCGTAATTAAGACTATGACGCTGGTCTTCGCCGGGATTAAAGCATAGCCCCTGAATGCCCCCTTCCTGGCGAAGGATGTCGATTAACTTTTCCGCCTTAGGTCGGGAGGTTTGGATAATCAACACCGGAAACCCGTCTCCCTGGGCTTCCACAATTTGCGGTTGGCAAAAGAGACGGGGATGGCGGTGCAAGCTCTGACGAATATCCCAGGGCACCATCCCCAAACTGAGGAGGGCGTTGTCGGGAATCAGGTTGTCTCGGATCACGACTTTTTCGGTTCGGAGGACGCTTTCTTCCCGTTCCTCCATTTGGTTCAGCAACTCCGCCGCCAGATCCGGCAGAGTGCGCACCGTCACTTCTACTTTTTGACGGGGATTGCAGGCGGAGAAGACAGCGTTGTAAGCCAGCGCCGGAATGGGATCCGCCTCTAACTCTTCAACGAAGTCCTGAGAAAACTCAATGACGCCTTGCAGGGCGTAGGTCAAAACTTCGGCCTCTTCCTCGTCCAAAAAAGGGCGAATCCCTTCTAGGGGGTGGATACTGCCAAACACCGGCTGAATTTCCTCCGGCGATAACAACTCCAAGTCGGTCTCCTTGCCATCCCCGGCCAGCGCCTCGTAATTCAAGAACCAACAATCTTGAGAGCAAAAAACCTGTTCTAGGTAGTCTCCGTCCTGATTGTCTAAAATAGCGGAGCGGAACTGCCTGAGAGACTCTAGGGAGCGGTAAAAGATGACGCCAAATTCTTCGCCCAACATGCCCATGACGCAGGCGTACAAAATAGGGATATCCGGCCGGTTAATCTCTACCGCTAAAACGTCGTGATCCGCCAATAACTCCCAGGGCGACTCCTCCCAGAGACTCCGGGCGAGGCGGGGCAAAATCTCCTGATAGGGCGCGGGAAGCGCGTCGGGATGATGCTGATTCGCGGTTTCAAAGTTGTGGAACAGTTCGTCAATCAGAGGCAAACTGGGAGCGTAGTCGATGGCGATGTCCAAATTTTGCAAAGCGCCCCGCAGAAAAAACTGGATTTCCCGATTCCGCACCACAATTTTTTGGGGCCGGGCCGGCGGCGCCGGGGGTCGGGGCACCTCCATGGCCCGCAGGAGCGCCCGCACCACCACCTCCGGGCCGTTATCGGGCGCGACAAAATCTAGGGCCCGCACCAAACCCTCGTTGCCGTCCACCCAGAGGATACAGTCTCCCTTTTCGGCGCCGTTGCCGGCCTCCGGGGGATTGAGAGGGCGGCGGTCGCCTTCCCAAACGCTGGGCAGTTGGGGCAGTTGTTGAATACGGTGGAGGGTGGAGGCGGGCAGGGAGATCATAGTAAACAGGGAGGGAGGCGGGCCAGCATGGCCCTTATTTTAACGGTTCCGCCAACACTTGATAGACCCAAGCTAAGGTCGCCCAACCCGCGAGATTGAGGGCCCAAGACTCCGGCGCCGGGGTAAAGGAGAGGGGGGGCGGAGTCTGGGCCAAATCCGTCAGGAGGGAGCGGGCCCACCCGAGGGGATCGACGAGTTCTTGAATTTCTCCGGGGACTCCCGACTTTTGCCGACAGTTGGCAAAGGGCGCGGCGCTGAGAATCAAAAATAGCTCTCCCCAGCCGGGAGAGCGGGAAATCGGCCAAGGAAAAGCGCCGGGGAGAGTCGCCGCCGTTGGCGACGCCAAGGGTTCCCCCGACCCCAAAAAAACCAGAAATTTACCCTTTTGGGTCAGACCCGCCAGGAGGCAGTAGAGGGGGACGGCGCCGGTATTTTGCCAACGGATTTGCAGACGGTCGCCGGGGGCGAGGCGAGGCAAGGCGTCTAGATTCGCCGGGGTCGGCGCCGAAGGGTTGGCCCGCCGTTGGCTGAGGGGTTGAGCGCCGGTCGGCAGTAGGCGCTCTAAAGTGGCGGCGACTCCCAGGGTCGAGGTCGCTTCATTGCGGGTCAAACGCAGGAGCTTCAGCGCCAGGAGGGTGTTCAGGCAACGGGGCAGTTCTCCCAGCGCCGCTTTAATGGCGGAACTTTTGGCGGCGCCGCCCTGGGGAAAGGCGACCCCCCCGGCGCTGAGGAGGACATAGCCCCCCGCCGCGCTCTTGGCTAAAACGCAGTCCGCCGGCCCTTCGCCGCTATTAATCACCCGGGTCACGGCCTCGACGCTTTCCAGAACGCCGGTCGCGTCCACCCGTTCGATGCGCTCTAAGTTTTCCCCCAGCGCCACCGTCAAACCCAGATTTTGGGGCAGAACCCGAGCGGACTCTTGCACTGGGGTTCCCTCTAGATTGGGGTCTAGGGGCCCTAGGGCCAGGCCCTTATACCGGCGTCCGTTTTGCTCGGTAATTTCCACCCCAGTTTCCCCCAGACGGTAGAGAGAATGGGCTAAGCCTTGGATTTGCAGATCCGGCAACGCTCCCGGCAAGGTTAAACTCAGGGATTGTCCATCTAATTGTTGACGAACTTGACCGGCGCCGGCGCCGGGGTTTACCCCCGTCAGGGGAAATTTAACCCCCTGAAAGAGGGGCCGTTGTCGATCTCCCAGCGCCGGAATCATTTCGTCCCCCAGACGGTTAAACACAAAGGTCAACCGTTGCGGCGCCTCGGTTTGCCAGAGAGTCTGGGTTAGGGCGTAGGTAAAAAAACCCGCTTGCCAGCCCGGCCCCTGCCATTCCGCGGCCAGTTGACCGGGCGGCGCGCCCCAAAGCCAGGCGCCCTTGGGGGGTTTCGGCAGAGGGGGCGGAGTCTCCAGGGCGGCGCCCTTGGGATTTCGACACCGGAAATTGCCGGCCCAGTCCTCGGGATAGGGCGTAAAGCCGCAATCGAGGATCACGGTGACGGCGTCGGTTTGCAGACGTTGAACCAGAGCTTGAAGACGGGCGAGGGGGAGATCCCCGTCCGCGAGCTTGAGGGTTAACCCGGAATCCGTCGCGGCGCCGTAGCCGCTAAAGTGAAGCGTCACCCGGTCCCCCGCTTGCGCTTGCTCCAGAAGATGGGTCTGAAAGGCGCTTTCCCATTGCTCGACTGTGGCGGCGCCGTTCCCCAGGCGAAGAATATCTCCCTGCGCCAACCCGTAGCGGCGCTGGAGCAATTCCTCCATCAGGTCTAAATCGGAAACCGCGCCCTGGAGGGACGGAAAAGCGCCGCTATAGTCGTTAATCCCCGTTAGTAAAGCGAAACCGCGTTTGTCGAGGGCGGCCAGAGCGGGGGGAGGGAGAGTTAAACTTAAGCCCAGTCCTCCGGCCAGGGTTAAAAAGGCGCGACGATCCATCATCGGTCTGCTCTGGTCTCCTCAAAAATCGGCGCCGGTCAGAGAAATCTAGCCCCGCATAGCGCGGATCAATTCCTGGGCCACTTCGGGGCGGGAAAATTCCGGCGGCGGCAGTTGCCCCTGGCGGAGCAGTTCCCGGACTTTGGTGCCGGAGAGGTGAATCCGCTCTTCCTTGGCGCTGGGGCTGGTTTTGGTGGTGGCCATCTGTTGGGTGCGGGTGCAGTAGAAGGCGTGCTCGAATTTCATGGGCACGATCCCCAACTCTTCGGGCTTAAACTCGTCGAAAATATACTGGGCGTCGTAGGTGCCGTAGTAGTCCCCCACCCCGGCGTGGTCCCGCCCGACGATAAAGTGGGTGCAACCGTAGTTTTTGCGAATCAGGGCGTGGAAAATCGCTTCCCTGGGCCCCGCGTAGCGCATGGCGGAGGGGTTGATGGCTAAAATTACCCGATCCTGGGGAAAATAACGCTCCATCATAATTTCGTAACAGCGCATCCGCACGTCCGCGGGAATGTCGTCTTCCTTGGTGGCGCCGACCAGGGGATGGAGAAAGAGGCCGTCCACCACTTCCAAGGCGCATTTTTGGATATATTCGTGGGCCCGGTGGATGGGGTTGCGGGTCTGGAAGCCCACCACGGTTTTCCAGCCTTTGTCTTGAAAATACTGACGGGACAGCGCCGGGTCGATTTGGTATTTGGGAAAGAGGGGATGGGGACGGCGCTCTAGGAGCCAAATGGGGCCGGCGAGGTTAATGGGCCCCTGTTCATAGACCACTTTGACTCCGGGATGCTTTTCGTCGTCGGTGCGATAAACGTTAACGGCCTCGTGGGCTTTGTTGTAGCGGTACTTCTGGGTCAGTTCCAGAACCCCCATAAAGTTCCCCTCGGGATCGTCGAGGCGCACCCATCCTCCCTCCTTTAACGGCTCCGCAATCTCTTCCGTCACCGAGAGAGTCACCGGCACCGCCCAGGGCAGACCGCTGGTCAGATACATTTCCTCCACCACTCGCTCGTAGTCGTCCTGCTCCATAAAGCCCTTGAGGGGGCTAAAACCGCCGATGGCGATCATCACCAAATCGGAAGCGGCCCGCTCGTCTAGACGCACCCGCGGCAGGCGCTCGCCCTGGGCTTCAAATTCCGCCCGTTCCGAAGGCGTGGCGATACGATTAATCAATTGGCCGCCGTGGGGGGCGATACCGGGAGGGGGGGTAATCATAGGAAAGGTTTCTGTCGCGACAGCGACCCGCAAGGTCGGTGTTCATTCTATCAAAACATGACGCGGGAAAACCCCGCCCCAGGGCGGCGTGATAACTGATAACTGATAACTGATAACTGTTAATAGCGAATGCGGGGATCGATATAGGCGTTGATCAGATCAATCAGTAAACTGGCAACCACCACAATCGCGCCGAAAAAAATCATCAAGCCCTGCACCGTGGGGTAATCCCGCAGAGAAATGGCTTCGTAGAGGCGATTCCCCAGACCGGGCCAGGAAAAGGTCACTTCCGTTAAAACGGCGCCGCCCAGGAGGGAGGCAAAGGTTAAGCCCAGCACCGTAATCACCGGAATTAGAGCGTTCTTGAAGGCGTGGGCCCAGAGGATACGCCCCTCGGGAATTCCCCTGGCTCGGGCCGCCTCTACGTAATCGGCCTTGAGGGTTTGTTGCAAGTTGACTCGAACCAGGCGCTCGAAAATGCCGCTTAACAGTAACCCCAGGGTAAAACAGGGCAGAGCCAAATAGTACAGCGCCGTGAAAAACTGGGGTAAATCGCCCGCTAATAAACTATCGAGGGTGTAAAGCCCCGTCCAGCCCCGGGGAGCCTCGGCGCCGAGGGGAAAGCGGGTTCCCAGGGGAAACCATTTTAAGCCGACGGCGAAGATTAACTGCATAATCATCCCGGCCCAGAAAATGGGCAAGGAGTAGGTGACGATGCCAAAAATTCGCCCCCCGGCGTCCACGGCGCCGCCGGAGCGGGTGGCGGCCAGGGAGCCGAGGCTGACTCCAATCAGGACGGCGATTAACAAACCGTAGAAAGCCAGTTCCGCCGTGGCGGGGAAATGGGTTTGAATCACCTCCCACACCGGAGTCCCTTTACTGGTGATGGATTGACCGAGGTTAAATCGCAGTAATTGCCCCAAATAATCCCAATACTGGCCCCAAAGAGATTGATCCAAGCCCAATTGTTCGCGCATGGCGGCCTTGGCCGCCTCCGGCGCTCGATTCCCCAAAATCGCGTCCACGGGATCGCCGGGGGTGGCCCGCAGGAGCAGGAACACCAGGGTCACAATCGTCCAAATCATCAACGGCGCCAGGAGGAGGCGAGCCAGGAGGTAGTATTGCAGGGCTTTGAGACGGGACATTTCAGTTATCAGTGATCAGTGAGCAGGGTTTTTAGGAGGGGTTGAGCGGAAGCGCGACCCCAACAGCGGCGCTTTTACTGAGGAGAGGCATACGCCTTAGCTCCAAAGGATGAGAATGGATTGCCGTTAGGATTCTCTACAGTAAACACGCCAACCGAGCCTTAAGGGTTTCTAAGCCTGTTTGTTCTCGGGCCGAGACAAACACCGCCTGGGGATATTTTTCCTTAGCCTCGTTAATGGCTTCGATACCGGCCAGCTCCACTTTATTAAAAGCCAACGCCATGGGCCCCGGCGCTAACTCCATTTCCCCCAGAATTTTTCCCACCGATTGCAATTGATGTTCCCAGGCGGGGTGGGAAAGATCCACCACTTGCAGAAGCGCGTCGGCGGAGGTGACTTCCTCTAGGGTGGCCTTAAACGCTTCTACTAGGGTGTGGGGCAACTCCCGAATAAACCCCACGGTGTCCGTCAGCAGAAGCGCCTGGGGCGGAGAGCCGTCGCTCTGGGGCAACAGCAAGCGCCGGGTGGTGGGGTCGAGGGTGGCGAAGAGTTGGTCGGCGGCGTAGATCTCGGCGTGGGTCAAGGCGTTCACCAGGGTGGATTTGCCGGCGTTGGTGTAACCGACCACCGCCACGGTGGCAATGCCGTCCCGCTGGCGCTTGTGACGCAGGCGCTCCCGATGATCCTGTAATTGGCGCACCTCCTGCCGCAGGCGGGTCACCCGTTTTTGCAACACTCGGCGCTCCGTTTCCAGTTGGGTTTCCCCCGGCCCCCGGGTGCCGATGCCGCCCCCTAACCGAGAGAGGGCCCGACCCTGACCCGCCAGACGGGGCAACATATAGTCCAACTGAGCCAGTTCCACCTGCAACTTACCCGCCTGGGACTGGGCCCGCTGGGCGAAAATATCCAAAATCACCTCCGTCCGGTCCACCACCCGCACCCCCCACTGGATTTCCAAGTTGCGCACCTGGGCCGGGGAAAGTTCCCGGTCAAAGGCCACTAAGGTGGCGCCGCAGGTCTGAATTTGCAGAGCGATTTCCTCCGCCTTGCCGGCGCCGAAGACCGTGCGGGGATGGGGGCGCTCCCGTTTCTGCCGGGCCACCGCCACCACTTGCCCCCCGGCGCTGTCAATCAGGCGCTCCAACTCCGCCAACCCTTCCTCAAAGCGGAGATCGTCGAGGCCCTGGGTCTGAACCCCCACCAATAAAACCCGCTCCCGGCCGGAATCCACCCGCTGGGCGGTGAAGTTGCGCAAAAATTCCGTCTCTAGGCTATTAACCAGATCCAGTAAACTGTCCTTGGCTAAGTCTTCCAGAGATAAAGGCCCCAACACCTGGCAAGACTGGGCGACGTCCGTCCCTTCCCCGGGGGTCGGGATTAAATGCGCCAAATAACCGTGTTGGATAAAACCCGCGGCGCCGCCCCCCCGGCGGGTAAACCCCGTTCCCGTCAGGGAGAAGAGCAATAAAGCGTCCAGGCGTTGGCGGGCCAGCGCCGTCAAACTGCCTTCCTGGGGCCCGTCGTCCTCAAAGCCGGTGGCCAAACAACGAATCCCCGACAGACGCCCTTCCCCGTAGCGGGGAATTTCCAGAGGAGGAATTTGGGTCTGACGGGGGGTTCCGACTCCCACCCGGATCACCTGACCTCGCCGGTTCAGGTAAACCGCTAGGGGAGAATTAATCTCGACGCTGAGGGCGCCGAGGCGCTGAGCGAACTCGACGGTGGTTAACCGGTCGTTGGGTAGGCGTTGGTGGTAGAGGCGCTGGAGTTGCTTGATCTGGCTGGTTTTCAGGCCCCCTACGGCGCCGTAAATGGTCTCTGTCAGGGCGGTCTTCCTTTTTCGGGTAAGTTGACAATCCTTAGTTTACTGTGTATACACAACTGTCAGAATCCCCCCCAACCCCCCTTGGAAAGGGGGGAAAACTCCTCAAAGTCCCCCTTGCAAAGGGCGATTTAGGGGGATAAAACCCAGAATTGGGGGGCAAAACGAGACTAACGGCGAGCCATCAGGGTCATGGGATTGACGGCCTGCTTACCGTCGGGACGGATTTCAAAGTGGAGGTGGGGGCCGGTGCTCCGACCGGTGCTTCCCATTTCCGCGATTTGTTGCCCTTGTTGCACATAGTCGCCGGTGCGCACCAAGAGACGGTGATTGTGGGCGTAGTAGGTAACGCTGCCGTCTTCGTGGCGAATTTTGATCAGATTGCCGAAACCGCCGGAATTCCAGCCGGAGGAGATGACGTAACCGGCGGCGGCGGCCATAATCGGCGTGCCGATGGGAGCGGCGATGTCAATGCCCCGGTGCATCCGACCCCAACGCCGGCCAAAACCGGAGGTCAAAACCCCCTGGGCGGGCCAGATGTAGCCGGTAAATTGGGACGGCGCTTCGGGAAAATCGGGGGTAGAAAGGGGCGGCAGTTTGGGGCCCACTTCTTGCCCTAGGGGCAGTTGGAGACTGTCGTTGTAGGCGTCGGGAACCGTCGGCGCCGCGCCGATAATTTGTTCCCGAGGTTGATATTGACGCTGGAGGCGGCTCAAGGAACGGGCCGGGGCGGTGTTTCC
This sequence comes from Cyanobacteria bacterium RI_101, assembly GCA_016471375.1. Taxonomy (GTDB): domain Bacteria; phylum Cyanobacteriota; class Cyanobacteriia; order Cyanobacteriales; family Microcystaceae; genus Synechocystis. The sequence goes on along the minus strand of WGLZ01000001.1, from coordinate 16,721 downwards.
AAAATCTTCTCCGGGGCCTTGGGCCGCCAGACTCGTCTCCCGAGCTTGGGGAATCGCCAAGGTTTGGGAGACCTTAAGATGGTTCGGATTACTGATGCCGTTAGCCCGGATCAAAGCCGCGGGGGAGAGGCCGTGTTCCTTGGCGATGCTGTTGAGGGTATCGCCGACTCGCACTTGGTACTGACGAGTAAAGGAAGCATTGGACTCCAGCAAAACCGGAGGCGCGACGGTCTGGGGCAGAGGCCGGGGAGAAGCCGCTTCTAGGGGAGGAATGACGGGAATGGAGATGGGCGTCTCGGGATTCAGCGCCGTTAAAACCGGAGCCTCGGGCAGAGGGATACTCGCCCGTTGAGGGGCCGGGGCGGCGGACTCGGCGTCTTTGGCTCGACGTTGAGGAGGAAGAAGGGCCGGTAGTTCCGGCGCTGGTTGGGATTCCTCGGGGGGAAACTCCGGCTCGGCGAATCGGGGCGCCGCTTCCGGCGCTTTAACAACGGTCAGGGGAACGGGGCGCTCTAAACCGACGGCGGCCACTTGAGCGGGCGTCGGCGCTTCGGGCCGAACCGCCTCTAGGGGAGGGAGGGATAACTGAGCCGGAACGTCCACCTCCGGCGGGGGAATAACTTGAATGGGTTGACTGACGTCGGCCACCGCCACGGCAACGGGCGCGGGAACAGCGGCGGCGAGGGGTTTGAGGGCGGGAATTTCGTTTTCAGCTTGCTCAATGGCTCGGTCTTGAGATTCCTGAGCCTCTAGGCTCGGCGCGGGGGTTTCCGGCGCCAGAGAGGAAACCTCAGAGCGCTCGACTTCGGCGGCGCTTAACAGTACGGGGGCTTGGATGGGAACGGTCTGGGAATTTTCTAACAGTCGAGGCAGGGGATCATCCGGGGCATTAGCCTGAACCGGCTCGGGGGAAGCCACCGCGCCGAGGCTACAGAACATGCCGGTGGCGCCCACGGAGAGGACGAGGCCGACGCGGTTGAAAGAGCGCCGCCACTGCGCCGGGGGTTGGGGGTAAACAGAGGACTCTCCAGAGGACGGTATCTCCCAAGCGGGAAGCTCCTCGCTACGAATGGCGATGCACAGGGGCGGAGTGGCCAGTTGATTAGATACGTCTTTCAAGAAAAACCTCCTGAGATGTGTATGAGTGAAAGCGCCTTCCCTCGCTAAAGGAAATAGCTCTTCGAGAGTAGGGAGTTAGGAAAAGGGGCTATCGCCTAAGCCAATATACTCATTGGGGATCGCTAGGCAAGCGTAACCTGCTTTTCGCAAAGAAACAACCCTAGGGGAAACCCCAAAGAATGAGTATTTTTGAATAACTTGAGGGGGGAGCCAGAAGCTTATGGGGTTAGACGCAGGCGAGAATAAAAGGTTTCTCAATGGGCTGGAAAGCTTACCCTGAAAGGGATAGAGCCTTTAGTCTTCAGCGGGATCGGCGCCGGCGCCGACCGCTGTTAATTCATCAAAAAAGATAATCAGAAAACCGTCCTCTGTTCCGGGAATATCGATAAAAATTGCTTATCCATTTTCCTCGTTTTCAGAATCCCAAGCGGAGCCAAAACAGCGCCGGTTAACCCTTAGGGGCCAAAGTAATTCAACTGACGATAAGCCTCAAACAGAGCCACGGCCACACTGGCGGACAAATTTAAACTGCGCACCGCGGCGACGGGCATGGGAATCTTCAGGCGCTGGGCGCACTGGGTCAAGAGGTCATGGGGTAGTCCATCAGTCTCACTGCCGAACAGGAGCCAATCTCGCTCTTGAAAGTGGTATTCTAGATAGTTTTTGTCTGCCCGAGCCGAAAAGCCGATTAAGTCCCCGGCTTGCCCCCGCCAATGGTCTAGAAAAGCTTCAATGTCCCGATGGTAGCGGAGTTTCACCTCGGGCCAGTAATCGAGACCGGCCCGTTTCAGGTAACGGTCGCTCAGCTCAAAACCCAAGGGGCCGACTAAATGGAGTTCCGTGTTCGTGGCGGCGCAGGTGCGGGCGATGTTGCCCGTGTTGGGGGGGATTTGGGGATGAACGAGGACGATTTGCACCATGGGCGGGGGTTAAAGCCAAAAATAGAGGGTTATCGGGATCGTTTCCCGGCGCTCTAGCCCCTCGGCGCCTGTCAGATCTAGACTAATAGGAATTAGTTATATCTTGTCGAGGGGGAAGCAAAGATTAATTTTTGTAACAGTTATTTAACCGTCTCTCGGGGCAATGTCATGAATTGGGTCACTGATTTGCGGAGCGTTGTCGGTTTCGCGCTCCTAGGACTGGGCGCCTGTGGCGGCTCTTTTTCGGCGCCGGCCCCCTTTGGCCCCCCGCAGTTGGGGGTGATTATCAATACCGCCGATCCTCTTAGCCGACAAATTGGAGCGGAGTATCAACGACTACGCCAAATTCCCTCGGAAAATATCATTCGGGTCAGTTTTCCCCCCGGCGGGACGACGTTAAGTCCCAAGGTGTTTGAGCGCCTAGCCCGGGAGATTAAGGCCCAGTCCGGGGAGGAGATTCAGGGCTACGCCATCGCCTGGGCCCAGCCCTATCGGGCGGGCTGTATGTCCCTCACCAGCGCCGTAACCCTAGGATTTGATCCCAGCTACTGCGCCCGGGGCTGTTCTCCCACGGCGCTAAGCCCCTACTTTAATCAAGCCACCCGGAAACCCTACAGCGATTTGGGTCTGCGGCCCGCCATGATGTTGGCCAGCGGAGATTTTTCCCAGGCTCAGGCTCTGATTAACCGGGGGATCGCCGCGGACGGCTCGGCGCCGACGGGAACGGCCTATTTACTAAGCACCAGCGATAAAGCCCGCAACGTCCGGGCCCAGGGCTTCCCTCAGGTCAAACAAATTTTGGGAAGTCGGTTTCGGATTGAAATACTCCGAGCCGATAGCCTGAAAGGCCGTCGGGACGTAATGTTTTATTTCACCGGCTTACCCCGGGTGACCGGTCTAGAAACCCTGGTCTTCCGACCCGGCGCTATGGCGGATCATCTCACTTCCACGGGCGGGCAACTCACCGACAGTGGCCAAATGAGTAGTCTCCGCTGGCTGGAGGCCGGCGCTACCGCCAGTTACGGCGCCGTGGTGGAGCCGTGCAATTTTCCCCAGAAATTTGCCCATCCGGGGTTGGCCATGCAGTTTTATCTGAATGGGGAGACGGTGTTGGAAAGTTACTGGAAGAGCGTCGCCTGGCCCGGTCAGGGCGTTTTTATCGGCGAACCCCTCGCTCGACCCTTTAGCCGAGTCAAGTGACAGAAAAACGGCGCCGGCCCTCCTTCTCCTCAGGGAATTTCCGTAACGCCCCTCAAATTTTCAAGAGCCAATGATAAGGACTTCAGCCGTTAAGATTTCAACACCCGAGGCAGAGCGGCGAGAATTTGAGCCGCCACCTCTTCGGTGGAAAGCGCCGCAGTCGTCTCGATCATTAAATCCGCTTCCTGATATAAAGCTTCCCGTTCCCCCAGAAGAGTCTTGAGTTTACCCTCTAAATCCTCTGTTTTCAACAGGGGACGGGTTTCGTCTCCCCGTAGGCGCTCCGCTAGAACCGCTACCGGCGCCGAGAGCCAGACCACTAGACCATGACGGAGATAACTCCAATTTTGGCGCCGGAGGACGGCGCCGCCGCCGGTGGCGACGACGCTACGGGTCTGGGCCGCCAACTCTCCCAGAACCCGACTTTCCAAATCCCGGAAGGCGCTTTCTCCTTCCCGGGCAAAAAAATCGTTAATCGACGTTTGGGCAACCCGTTCCAGGACGATGTCGGCGTCGAAAAAGCGATAGCCTAAGCGCCCAGCTAGGACTTGGCCCACAGAGCTTTTGCCGCTCCCCATCATCCCGATTAAAAAAATGTTCAGACCCCTTAAATTCCCGTCCATTCTGGGTAAATCATGATTAAAAGAGCATCTCTATCATAAAGTTTCAGCGCTGTCCCCTCGACGAAGCCAGTCATTTCCCTTGATAATGGAACAAAATGTTCCCCGCGGCTATGGTCTATCGCCTGGTCATTGACCCGCCTTCCCCAGAAAGCCAGCGCCATACGCTGACCCCGGAGCAGAGCCATTACCTCTTTCGAGTTCTGCGGCTGAGTCCGGGAGCCAGCCTAGTGGCTCTAGATGGTTACGGTCGCAGTTGGCGGGCCCGCCTCGAAACCGACGCCTTGGCCCTAGAAGAAGCCCTATCCGAAAATCGAGAACTGAGCCTTGGAGTGGATCTAGCCGTCGCCCTCCCCAAGGGCAACGCGCTGGAAGAGATACTACGCCCCTGCGCGGAATTAGGCGTCCGGGATATTTATCCGATCCTCAGCCAACGGGCGCTTCTGAAGCCGAGCGACCAAAAATTAGACCGTTGGCGCCGTATCCTAGCGGAAGCGGCGGAGCAGTGCGAGCGCCAATGGGTTCCCCAATTATTGCCGCCCCAGTCCTGGAGCGAATTTATCCTCCATCCTCGGGAAAATAGCGCCCAGTATCTCTGCGTCGCCCGTTGTCCCGGCCCCGCTTTAACTGGGGCCCTCCGTCGGCGCTTGACGGAAGCGCCGCCCCAGGCGTTAACCCTCGCCATTGGCCCGGAAGGGGGGTGGACAGAAGCGGAAATCCAGAACGCCCTAGAGCGGGGTTGGGAAACGGTTTCTTTAGGGCCCCGTATCCTCCGGGCCGCCACCGCGCCCGTCGTCGCCCTCGCCCAAGTTTGCGCCCTGCTGGACCCCTAACCGCCATGCTCTCAGACATTGCCCAAGCCCTTAAGGATCAGGAGTATGCAAAAGCCGCTCAACTCCTGCAAAATCTGCCGCCGGAGAAATTAAACAATCCCTGGGCGGAATTTTATCAAGCCCAACTGCTAGAAGGTCTCGGCGACCCGGAAACGGCGGAGGCGCTTTATCGGCAACAGTTGACCCGGGCCGGCAACCCCAAACTGGTCGCCCAGATCCGTCAGGCGCTAGAGCGCCGTCAAGGGGAACGTCGCCAGCGGGAGGAAGCGGAAGCGGCCCAGAAAGCGGAGGCGGAACGGCGACAAGCCCAAGAACGACAGACGGCGCTGGCGGAAGCGAAACAACAACCGGGAGGCGACGGTTTGGGACTCTTTGTCCTCGACCGGGTGGCGCCGGAAGAGAAACAAGCGACGGCGCTGAAACTGGCCCCCATTTTTAACCTCGACCCCTACAGCGCCCGCCTACGTCTCCCGAGCCGCAGTTGGCGTCTGTACCGCGCCGGCCCCATCGGCGAACTCAAGCATTACCAAAGTCAATGTCAGAGTCAGGGCGTGCCCAGCTTTTGCGTGTCCCTCGAACAAATTCAGACCCTAGCCGTGATTCCGGTTTTACATCTCGAAACCCTGACTCCCTTGGGGCAAGTCAGCTATCGTCTCAACGCCCAGGAGCGGGATACCCTTTCCTTTGACTGGTCGGAGGTGAGTCAACGGGTGGAGGGGCTACTGCCCATTTTTGAAGAATGCGTCCACCTCGACCGCAAAGGCAAAATCGAGCGCAAAACCCAAATCCTCGACTACGCCAAGGTCTGCGACCTCCATCTAAAAGAGCGCCGACAAATCCTCCGCTTTTGCGACCAGACCTACGAATACGATTGGGGCGTTTCTCTCCTCGCCGCCGAGCGCCGCCGGGAACAGGAGGGCACCAGCTACGAACAATGGGGACGCCTCCTCCAGATTTTCCGAGACCATTGTTTAGCCGCTCCCCTCTGGTCGGAGTTCCAGCCCTTTGCGGAAACCGCTTTAGATTTTCCCGAATTGCTCAAACTCATCGATCCCTGTCTTCATTTTTTACGCCGGGAGGAAACGGAGTGGGATCAGGCTTTTCACCTTTACAGTAGTCTCGCCTTTTGGCGAGATCGTTAGGGATTTTGCCGACAAATCCTAAGACGCGCCCTCTGTGAATAAGATTTTCATCGGCGCCGGTTAGAACGCGCCTCAAAAACCCTAGGAGTCCGAACGGAGAGATTTAAGAGGGCGGCAACTGATACTGACTGACGATTTTTTTCGCAAACTCCGGCACCTGGGCCTCTAATTTTTCCGGGTAATGGCGCCGGGTATAAAGGTAATTGCGGGTAAAGTGGGAGTCGATGCTGAAGCGAGCGTACTCTAAACCCTTGGGGCCGATTTTTTCAATCACCAGCCCCATCAGTCGAGCCGCCCACATGGGCAAAGTCACGCCCCGGTCGTAGGCGGGAATGCTCTGTTGCACCGCCTGTTTACGGTCGCCCTGGGAGCCGACGGGTTGAACCTCCAGTTGGTCTTGAATCAAGGCCAACATTTCCCGGCCCCGGTCGTTGCGGGTCACAATCCATTGCCAACCAAAGGGCGCGCCCATGTAGCCCACCACCAAATCCGCAAGGGAGTTGACGTAGTCGAAGCAACTCATACAGGAAGGGGCGAACACGTCTTTCAGTTGATTAGTTTTTAGCCCAAAGAAAGGCACCAATTCCTCCGAGCCGTCTTCGTGTTTAAAGTGCACCCGGAAATCCTGCATAAATTCGTAATGCACCACCGTCTCCGGGGAACGGCTGGTGGTTTCCAAAAACTTCTGCAAACCCGCCCGAGAGACGTTATCCACGCAGGGGGTTCCCAAGACGTAGAGTTTTTCTAACCCCAACCGGCGCTCTACCGCCCGCAGAGCTTGAATTTGGCAACCGACGCCGATGACCAACAAGCGCCGGAGGCCGGATTTTTCCACTTCTTCCAAGACCGAGAGATTGGGGGAAAGGGTGGGCTTATTGACCCGGGCCGCTAGAATCTCCTCCCGCGTGCGGGCCACCACCACCTGGGGCTGAAAGCGGTCTTCCGGGGTATTTTGAACGCAGACCACGCCCTCCACCAACCCCCGCTCCAACATCTCGCAGGCCAAACTACTGACAATGCCCGTCCACTGAGCGCCGGGGATGGGGTCTTTTTTGCGGGCCGCCATCATGGTTTGATGGACGCCAAAGTAGAGGTCGTCCTCGTTCTCCAAATCCCGACTCCGGCCGTGGCTCTCCTCTTCTAACTCGGCGATTTGCTGATTGAGAAAGGCGCAGGCGGATTTAACGTAATGGACATAGTAGGTGTCGCAGAGGCCGCACTCGCTACAGAGCGCCTTGGCGGGACGGGGGCTTTCCGGCTTCAGCGCTTTGGCTTTACGGTGGGGAGCGGCGGAGGTCATAGAAAAGGAAAGGAGAAAAACTCCGCTTATTATACCGAACCGACTTGTCCCGTCCGCTAGGGAAGCGCCGGTAACGTATCGTAAAAAATAAGTTAAAACCCTCCCCAGCCCAGCGCCGATGTTACCTCCCCGCTCCCTCCTGTTCGTCTCCACCCCTGTGGGCCCCCTCGGTTCCGGCTTAGGGGGCGGCGTGGAATTAACCCTCCGCAACTTGGCGCTGGCGTTCCGGGAACGGGGCCATCGGCTTCGAGTTCTTGCGCCGCAGGGGTCTCAATTGGCAGGTTTTGACCTGGAAACGGTGGCGGGAGAACTTCAGGTTCCCATGCAGAGCGCCGGAAGACAAGAACCCGTTTCTTTTGACGCCGATAGCGTTTTGGTCAACCTCTGGGAACGGGCTAGGGTTTTACAGGGAGACTTTGACGTCATTCTTAATTTCGCCTACGACTGGTTGCCCTTTTACCTGACCCCTTTTTTCCAAACGCCGGTGGCTCACCTCGTCAGCATGGCCTCCTTAACGGAGGCAATGGATACTGTTATTCGCCGGGTTTACCAGCAGAATCCCCAGGCGCTAGCCTTCCATAGCCAAGCCCAGGCCCAGACCTTTGGCCTCGACGGCGCTCGCTGTATCGGCAACGCCTTAGATTTAACCCTCTACCAATATTCTCCCCAACCGGAAAACGCCGTCGCCTGGGTCGGGCGAATTTCCCCGGAAAAGGCGCTGGAGGACGCCCTGGCGGCTTGTCAAACCTTAAACCTACCTTTACGAATCTACGGCAAGATTCAGGATCCAGACTACTGGCGGCGCTTACAGTCCGAATTTGCCGGCGCCGATTGGGTCTATGGGGGCTTTTTGCCCACGGCGGAACTGCAAGCGGAATTGGGGCGCTGTCGGGCCCTACTAGTGACGCCCCGCTGGCTAGAAGCCTTTGGCAATGTGGCGATGGAGGCGCTGGCCTGCGGAACGCCCGTTGTGGCCTACCGTCGGGGCGGCCCGGCGGAAATTGTTCGGGACGGGGAAACCGGCTTTTTAGCGGAACCGGATAGCGTCGAGGCCTTAACGACGGCGCTGGGGCGAATCGACCGCCTAGAGCGCCGGGCCTGTCGGAATCAAGCGGAAAGGGAGTTTTCCCTCGCCGCCCTAGGAGAGCGAGCGGAGGCTTGGTTGGCGGCGCTGGGTTGAAGCGTTCGACGCGCCGATTAGAATCGCTCCCTAGCGGCGAGATTGGCTACGGACTAACTATTACAGCGATCGCGCCGAAATGTTAAGCTATGGGCCGAAACGATGATTTGGACTCCCCTCCATAGCCAGTTAGACCGGCTCCTGCGGCGCCGCCCGTTATTGCCGCGGGAAGAAGGGGTGTTAATCGCCGTTTCCGGGGGACAGGATTCTCTCTGTTTACTGCGACTCCTAGCGGATCTCCAACCCCGCTGGGGCTGGCGCCTAGGCGTCGCCCACTGCGACCACGGTTGGCCGGGGGACGAGGGCATGGCGGCCGGAGTTGAAACCGTTGTCCAAGGGTTAAATCTGCCCTTTTATCTAACTAAAACGGAACATTTACCCCAAACCGAGGCGGCGGCCCGGCGCTGGCGCTATCAAGCCCTAACGGATTTAGCCCAAACTGAAGGGTTTAACCGAGTGGCGACGGGCCACACCCAAAGCGACCGGGCCGAAACCCTCCTCTATCACCTCCTGCGGGGGAGCGGGAGCGACGGCCTTCAGGCCCTAGGCTGGCGCCGCTCTTTAACCCCGGAAATTGAACTCGTCCGCCCCCTGCTGGAGATTTCCCGGGCCGAAACCGGCGCCTTTTGTCAAGCCAGGGATCTGCCGGTTTGGAACGATCCCTATAACCAAGACCGGCGCTTTGCTCGCAATCGTTTGCGGTTAGACCTCTTTCCCTACCTGCGCCGACACTTTAACCCCCAAGTGGACCAAACCCTCGCTCAAACTCTGACTATCCTGGAAGCGGAGGCGGACTATTGGCGGAGCGTAACGACCCGGCTTTATCCCCAGATTGCCCAACCCGGGCCGCCGCCCCGACTCCAGCGCCGACTCTTGGGGGAGCAACCCCTAGCGCTCCAGCGCCGGTTAATCCGTCATTTTCTACAACTGCACCTGCCCCAGACGCCCAACTTTGAGCAGATCGAGGCGGTTGTCGCTTTGATTGACGCCCCCAATGGCAGCGCCTCCACCGCCCTCCCCGGCGCTCGGGTCATTCAAGTCCAAAATCCTGATTTAGTTTTAATGTCCCTCCAAAACCTTCCCCTCTAACCCAGAGAAAAACCTCCCGTTTCAGCGCCTCGACGGGGGGGAGTGTTGGCTCTGGGTTCCTTTCGTTTTGAATCCCCGGACGCAGTCGGCGCCGGGGCGGCTTGGTTGCGGAGAGAACGTTAGGGATGAATAACAACGGGCGTTTTAACCGTTGACCAGTTAAACAACCATTGGGCGTGATCAACCGCTAAATTAATACAACCGTGGCTAACGGGAGTCCCAAATTTTTTATGCCAATAAGCGCCGTGAATGGCGTAGCCGCCACTGTAATACTGGGCGTAGGGAACGTCGTCAATATCGTAGTCGGAGCCTTTCATGCGGTCAAGGCGCCGTTTACTCTGGATGGAAAATATTCCCGGAATGGTGGGCGAGCGTTTCTTCCCGGTAGAAACCACAACGGCGTAGACGGGTTTGCCTCCTTGCCAAGCGGTTAAACGCTGTTTCGAGAGATTGACCTCAATCCAACGCTCCCCAGATTTCTTGAGAATAGCCATTTTTTGATTGAGAGTATCTTGATAGGTTTGGGCGAAAGCGGCAGGAGCAAACGAATGAGTCCCAAGCAGTTCGGCTAGGACAAGTCCGGCGACAATCAACCCGCTTCCCCAAGATCTGACAATGGATAAAAACATAAGTAATAACCTGACTACTAATGTCTTAGTTATTCCTATTTTACTCAATTTTTCTAAAACTGACGACGACGGGGGAGTTGTCAGACTGCTCTAAGCGCCGAAAAGGCCCGAGGAGCGCCGCGCCAGCAAGGAGGAGCGAGATTGAGCATGGGGGGCAAGCCTAGGGAAATGGTTAAGATTTGCGACACTCAATTAATCCCTGAAAATTAATGCGCTCAACCATGTTATAGTTTACGGGGAATTACCCTTTTATGGAGACTTCAACAATGAGTATTGAAGGAAAAGCCCAAGAAGCTCTAGGAAACCTGACGGGGGATAAGGAAATGGAATTAGAAGGGAAGGCTAAACAAGTTCAATCCGCTACGGCTAAAGCCTTTTGGCAGAGGACTATGTGACAACCTAGATATGACCGCCATAGATTTCCTATAGATTTATTTAACGTCCTAAGACTTGGAACTTCGAGAATGTTTATGAGCTATGAAAACGATCTTCTGCAAATTCAGGAAAAGTATCCGTTTAGTCAATGGAAAACTTATGCGGAAGTTGGCGAAGACGGGGAAGCCGGTTTAGAGCAATACACAGAAGAAAATTGCGACGCGGCAAAGAAAATTTTAGATACGTTAATCTCTGATTTAGTTCTCTTGGGCGAAGCGGTTTCGGAAGCGGAAAAAATTCAAAAGTTTCAAGTGGCGGTTCAAGCCCTCAATCGCCTCAACGATGAAACGGATGGCTCGCTGATAGAGACGGGAGAACGAGAAGAATTGTGCGAGCTTTTCAATCTTATTGCGGTCAAAGCGGGGATAGATCCCAGCCAATACGGCGACGGAGAAGGCCCTGCAAGCGAATGGCGGGATTGGTAGAAAAATTATGGAAGAGATTTGGACGCAAATAGAAAGTTGGATGGGCGCCAACATTCCAAAAGGTTTGGAAATCCTGCAATCAGGCGCTTCTGACGCTGAAATTTCGGAATTGGAAGATTTTCTCTCCATTCAGTTTCCCGATGATATTAAGTCTTCATATCGTCTTCATAACGGGCAATCGATATCTGATTTCGGGTTAGTTGACGGGCGCGAGTTTCTGTCGTTGGAACGCGTCAAAGAGGAGTGGCAAGTCTGGAAAGGGCTTTTAGAGAGCGGAACATTTCAGACGGAAGATGGTCGGGATCAAGGATGTCAACCGGCTCTGGGAATTTGCAATGTTTGGTGGAGTCCAAAATGGATACCGCTTACCTATGACGGTAGCGGTAATCATGATTGTCTAGATTTAAACCCGACTAGCGAGGGGACAGTTGGACAAATCATCGCCATGTGGCGCGATGACCCAGAAAGGAAGATTGTCGCCCCTAGTTTTCGAGCGTGGTTAAAGGGGTACGCCGAAGCCTTAGAATCGGGGCATTTCATTTTTTCCGAAGACTATAACGGTATAGTCAACGTTGATAATCTGTAGCTATCTTACCAAGATAGCGTTTGGGTATCGTCTCGAAATAACGCCTCTCCAGTTAAGGCCGGGTTGCCGACTTTGACTCCCTCTAGCAAATCGCTTTCGCTCACGCCATACTGTTTCATGCAGGTTGGGCAAGCAAGAACAACCCCGCCTTTTTCGATAATGGCTCGGAGAATCGCTTGTTGTTCTCTGTACTGACCAGCGTTTGCTTTAGCGGCGAGTAAAATGCCCCGGTCATTGAGGAAAATCGTGAGGGGATGTCCCCGTTCTAACTGGGCTTGTGAAAACCCAATCGCCATCTTGCTGCGGTGAGCCTCATTGGTGGTGAGGTTAATGAAAAGCGGATCATCGTTCCCGGCCAGAACTGGGAGACTTAAGGGAACGGCGGCAAGCCAAAGACTGGTTACAAAGGCGATCGTTTTCATCGGAGTCTTGCAAGTGAAGAACTTAGCTCATTCTATGGGGGGCGTCTATAAATTGCTCTAGACAGCTTGTCAAACATAGCTCTTCCCTGTTTTTCCATGTCCGGCGCCGAGATGGAATGGCTGAAACCCTTATAAATCAAGACTTTTGGGACTGACATCCCGAGGCGGTTTCCCTACTCTGGAGGTATCGAGCAAGGGAGTCCGCCAAATGTTATCCACCGCCGCCACCCACCGTCAAACCCTCCGCAATTACGCCGTCGCCGCCCTTGGCGTCATTACCCTCAGCGCCGGCATGACGGAACTGTTCCAAAATCCCGCCCGCAACGCCACACAGAGAACACCCTCGACACTTACGGGGGTTACGCCAGGGCGGGAATGGTGGTTTACGCTCAGTCTTCCCTCAAGTAGGGCTGGCTTACGGTCTGGGATAGTCCCAACCGGAGCGAACGATAACCTTGCTCCTACGCCCTGCTCCGCGGCAGGGTTTTTTGATGGGTAAGGATTGTGCGCGCATCCTGAGCAAGGGGGGATAAAACCGACGGGTTTACCCTTTACTGCCTCTAAGCTAAAGTCAAAGAGTTTCCCGGTAAAGAGCTGATTGAATGATTCCCCGCGCCTGGCTGTTGACGAGCGAATACTGCGCCCTGACCATTTCCGGCATTGCCGCCATCGGCGCGATTGTCACCCAACAGGCGCTCTGGGTGGCGCCGCCCTTGACCCTATCCTTAGCGTTAAACGTTATTAATCGAGAAAGTCAGTTTCGGCGGATCGACCAGACCCAGGAACAACTCCGGGCCGCTAGCGATCTCCACAGCCGCCGCATTAACCAAATTGAAATGGGCTTACTAAATCTGCAAGCCTCCCTGTCAGAAAACCCGGAAGCCAGCCAGGCCGAAGACTTTCAGCGCCTGATGGAGGACCTCCAGAGCGCGCTTAATCGGCTGAAGGGGGAGTAGAGGGGAAAAATCGGCGCCGGTAGGGACAGGTTTCGCAGTCGGGACGGCAGGGTAGGGGAATTTGCTTCTCGTACCAATCCCGGCGCCAAGTTTGTAGCTCTTCTAGCAATTGCTCCAGTTCTTCCCTTACTTCTCGGTGCAAAGCGGCGCTGTAACGCAGGGTTAAAGACTGGGGGCGCCGGGGGAGTTTGACAAACCAATAGGTCAGGCTCAAATCTTCCGGGCGGTAGGCGCTGGTTTCGGCTAAAACGTAGAGATAGAGCTTGGTTTGCCAGTGGTTCAGAATATTTTTAGCGGCGTTTTGGGGTAAGGGATAGGTCTTCCAATCCAGGATTTCGGCGCCGGTTTCCGAGCAAATGAGAAGGTCGTAAACCACCGTTAACAGCGCCGAGTCTAGGGACAGAAGGCGACGATGTTCAGCCCGGCGCCGGGGGTCGGGCCGTTGCAGAGCGGGAACGGCTTGAAGGAGCGCCCGGACTGACTGCTCCAGTTGAAGATCGCGGTCTAAAACCCGGTCTAAGGGCAGACCTAACTCCCACTGTTGCATCACTTGATGAAACTTTTGCCCCCAGTCCCGGTTGGGGGAGCGGGCGGAAAATTCCGGGTCTGTCAGCGCCAGCAAAGCGCCCCCCGGCTCCAGATAGCGCCGTTGGAATTGGGGCGGACATTGGGCCAGCAGTTGCAAATGCCCCTGGGACAGACGTAGGGGAGACGTTACCATAGCGGCTCTAGAAAGTATCCACAACCGGAGAAGGGGAAACTTAAAAACCTCTCCGTCTGGGGCCGACAGCCCCTAAGCCTTGGTAAACCCGAGACCGTTTTCGGCGCCGTAGCGCTCCATAAACCGCATAAACCGGTCCCACTCGTCCTGGGAATTCAGATTCAGGGTCGCTTCCACGGAGGTGGGACGACCGTTGACGAATTTGCCCTTCACTTCCCGGGAGACGATTTCCCCTTCCTCGTCCACCAGATACATACCCGTAATTTCTTCTGTGCTTTCTTTATTCAAGACCGAGGGGGACTCGAAACGAAAATAGGCCACGCCGCTACCGCCGCTCTTAGCTTGGGTGATCCGCACCTCGGGGACAACGGTTTCTTTAACGCCTCGGGAAAATTGAATTTCTGCCATGCGAGTTTGCTACCTTGAGAATAATAAACATATTTTTTCTATCATCCCACAAACCGGGAGACGCTCAGTAAGACAATGGTATTGCTTGAGGCCGCCGTTCACCAGACCCTCAAGGACTGGCGCCGCCAGGGGCCGGAGCTGGCTTGGCCCCATGGCCTCACCCTCGGGCGTTTGGTTTCCCGGGCCCTCCGTCTGCGGCGCTCGGCGCTGATCCAAACCGGCTGTTTACCGGAGGATTACAGCGCCAGTTATCTGTTGCCTTGTCTCCTCAGCCAAGAAACGGTTCATCTGGTGGCGCCGGAGAGTCGTCTTCAGGGTTTATTAAAAACCGAAATCCCCACATTGCTAGACTGGTTAGAGCGCCGGGGGATAGAAAACAGCGGCGGGAAGAATTTACGTCTGCTCTCCCCCCAAATCTGGCTGGAGGAGCGCCTGAATCTCCCCAGTTCAGAGCGACCCTTGACCCTGATTGAGCAGGTGGAATCCCTAGAGCAATGGCTTCAGGATTTCTTCACCCTCAGTTGGCGCTCCGCCGATTGGGAGACGCTCAGCCTCTTGCCCGCCCACATCGGGGAGGCGCTGGGCCGCTATCGTCTGCGTTTGGCTAAATCCCTCTTTTCTCGTCCCGCCAACGCCTATGGCTATTATCTCCTCAGCGCCGAAGAAGAAAGTTCTCTTTGGGAACATTTGGAAAACCTAGAAGCCTATTTCCGCCATCTCCCTCGTCTAGGGCAATTTTGGCAAGGGCGGCGGCGTTACGGGGAAAATTATTTACTCTGGGCCGCGGTGAATCGGGAGTTGGGACAATTTAGCCTCCAGTTAGCGCCGGTGAATCTGGCGCCCTTAGCCGCGCCCTATTGGCGCTCTCCCTTAATTTTGATGGGAGGCATTTTAGGCGCCGATAAAGAGGCCGCCGTTTTCCGCCGAACCCTAGGTCTGGGGGAACTCCTCTGCCTACAATTTACGCCCCAACGGCTGGGGGAAGCTTGGCGCCTCTATCTGCCCGAACGGCTCCCGGCGCCGAACACCCCGGAATTTCAAGAAACCGTATTCAAAGAAGTCCATCGACTGCTCGGTTTGCCGCAATCCCAAGACGCGACAACGGTCGTTTTACTGGACGACGCCCCCCTCAAAACGGGTCTGGGGAGTCGCCTGGCGGCGGAGTTTGGCTCTCGGGTAAAGGTGGAAACCTCGGTTCCTAGAGGCGGCGCGCTAATCGCCAGTTGGGATTTTTGGCAGACCCAACAACACCGTTTCCCCAATCCCGGACTGCTAATTTTCGCCACCCTCCCCATTCCGTCTTTGGAAAATCCCTTGGTGGCCAGTCGGGTCAACGCCCATAAACGGCGCCATCAAGACTGGTTTCGGGATTACCTCCTCCCCAGCGCCCTACAGGCGATACAACGCGCCGTTTTACCGCTAGGGGAAGAGACAAAATTGCTCGCTATCTTGGACAGTCGGGTCAATTCCCGCAGTTACGGCCCCCAAATTTTGGCGCTGTTGGAACCCTACGCTCGTTTGAACGACTTAGACGGCGCTTGGCTCTGGGAAGCTTAGAGAATTTAGGGAATCCATTAAGGACATTGGGTAACTTTTCCAGACCGGCGCCGGACTTCTAGCCCCTGGGTTTGGTAGCTCACCAGTTCGATTTGTCCCTGGGCGTTGAGAATCCAGCCCTGGGCGGGTTGGACGTCTTTGCTGGAAATAGGGGTTGGACTTGAGGAAGTCGGCGCCGAAGATTGGGGCGCGACGGGTTCCACCAGAGGCGGTAGGGTTGGCTCCCCTTGGAAGTCGTCTTCTAATGTTGGGGGTAAACCGCCTTTGCCGGTTTGGGTCAGTTCGCTCTCTTTGCCCCGCCGACAGACGTTTTGGGCGATGAGTTCATTCGGATCGGTGACGGTTTCCGGCAGTTGGGTTAAGCCCCGATTGGGATCCACCGCCTGATTAAGTTGCACCACCCCCGGCGCTCCAAATTCAGAACTGGCGTCAAAGTTATTGGTTCCATTTCCCGCGATGGCCCGCCCTTCGCTGATGCCGAAAATCCCCAGAGCGTTAACGGTAATTTGTCCTCCGGCGCCGCGAACGGCTTTAGCGATAATATCGTTTCCGTCGGGGCCGGTGGCGGGGTAGGCCAGTAAAAACGGCGCGTCAATCTGAATATTACCCCCGTCCGCGTCGGCGTTAGCGGTGGCGGAAATGAGACTTTCATTTTGTAATCTTAGGGTTAACAGATTACTAGCGGAGAGGTTAATATTAGCGCCGCTTTCTTGGTCGCTGGTTCCGGTTTCCGCGGTAATGGCGCCGCGATCCAAGAGCAGATCTTTAACGCGGATATTAATGTTGCCCGCTTGTCCGGTTAAACTGCTAACGCTAATCCGGCTATTTTCCCTCACTGTTAAGGTATCCGTCGTTAACTCCAAATTCCCCGCCCGGCCGCCATCGGTGGCTTCCACCGTAATCCGTCCTTGGTTTGCGAGTTGAACCCGTTCGGCGCTGTTAATCAGAATTGAGCCGGCGCTTCCCGTGGCTGTTGAAGCGGAGATTTGGCTGTTGTTAATATCTAGAGTGTCAAGGTTTGGCAGAGTAATATTCCCTCCAGCGCCGCTATTGGTAGAGGCGGAAATTTCGGCGCCATTGTTTAACTCCACAGTGCGGGCGTTAACGGATAAATTGCCAGAATTACCGGCGCCGGTGGCTTTCACCGCCAAACTTCCCTGATTTAAACTGACCCTGTTA
>WGLZ01000076.1 GCA_016471375.1 Cyanobacteria bacterium RI_101 | reverse complement strand
TCAAAAAAGTAGCGACACAGCTTGGGATTTCCCTCGCCAAGGTTGTTAGGGCGTCATTGCACGCGCCAAAGCGGTATAACGTGTTTCGAGATCTCACTCGATCCTATCGTAACCGTTGCGAAGTCGGGTTTCAACCCGCGTGGCCCCTGAGCAACGCCGAAGGGTAGCAACGTCCGCTTAGAATCCCCCGGTTTTAACCGGGGGAGAGTTCAATCTCCCCACTCTTGAGAATCCTGATCTTCGGCGGGGGGGAAATAAATCCGGCGCCCGTAGAGTTCCGTCACCTGGGCCAGGCGCTCCGCCAATTCTGGGGTTAAGTCCTCGGAGCGGTAACGCCAGCCCCAATTCCCCTCGGCGCTGCCGGGGAGGTTCATGCGGGCCTCGTTGCCTAAACCTAAAATATCCTGCAAGGGAAAAATAGCCGTATTGGCCACAGACCCCAGCGCCAGACGAATCAGACTCCAGTGAATCCCCTCCGGGCAGACGCAACCGAGGTAATCCGTCACCCGTTTTTGCTCCTCCGGGGAGCGGGCCTCGAACCAGCCCGCGGTGGTGTCGTTGTCGTGGGTGCCGGTATAGACCACCGCCCGGCGGTTGAGGTAATTGAAGGGCAGAAAGGGGTTAGCCCGGTCGGAATCAAAGGCGAATTGCAAGACCTTCATCCCCGGAAAACCAAAGTCGTCCCGCAGTTTTTCCACGTCTTCGGTAATGACTCCCAGATCTTCCGCCACGATGGGCACGTCCCCCATCACGCCCTTAAGAACGGTAAATAAACCTTCCCCCGGCGCCGGCAACCATTCCCCGTTCATGGCGGTGGTTTCCCCCTCCGGCACGGCCCAATAACCGGCGAAGCCCCGGAAATGGTCGATGCGGATAATGTCCACCAGTTGTAGTAACCCCTGAAAGCGCCGCAACCACCAGGCGTAGTGATTTTTCTGGAGCGCCGCCCAGTCATAGACCGGATTGCCCCAGAGTTGACCGGTTTCGCTGAAATAATCCGGCGGCACCCCCGCCATCAGCGCCGCTAACCCCGTTTCCGGGTTCAGGCAAAAGTTCTCGGGATTGGCCCAAACATCGGCGCTGTCGTGGGCCACATAGATGGGAATGTCCCCCATAATAGCGATGTGATTTTCGGCGGCGTAGTCCTTCAGCGCCCCCCACTGACGGAAGGCCAGAAATTGCAGGAATTTTTGGTAGTCAATCTCCGACGCTAACTGCCGGCGCCAAATTTCTAGGGCTTGGGGTTCCCGTTTCGCCAAAGCCACATCCCAAGTATGCCAACCGGCGCCGCCGTGGTATTGCTTCAGCGCCATAAAGAGGGCGTAATCCTCTAGCCAGGACTGTTGCTCTTGGCAAAATTGGGCAAATTCGCTGCGTAACGCTGATTGTGTGGAAAACGCGCCATAGGCTTCTTGGAATAACGTCTCCTTATATTCCCGGGCCGCTTCAAACTCCGCCCGCTCCGGGTGGAAGGTCGGCGCCGATTTCAGGCGCTCCGGCGCCAGTAAGCCGTCTTTAACCAACTCTTCTGGACTAATTAACAGAGGATTGAGCGCCAGCGCCGAATAACAAAGGTAGGGAGAATTGCCGTAACCCGTGGGGCCGAGGGGTAAAATCTGCCAAATCCGTTGTTCGCCGGCCGCCAGAAAATCAATGAACTGATAGGCTCCGGCGCCGAGGTCGCCCACGCCGAAGGGGCTGGGGAAGGAGGTGGGATGGAGCAAGAGACCGCTGGCGCGTTGGTGAAGCATAGGGTTTAGGGCGGAAAAAAGTGAGATGTAGATTTAGAGATGGTTTTAGGACTCCCCTGCTTGGGAGCTACCGTGTACACAGATCTCGGTTAAAAACTCAGTTTTGGGTTTGATCCCCCTAAATCCCCCTTTGCAAGGGGGACTTTGACGGCTGGTTCCCCCCTTTCCAAGGGGGGTTAGGGGGGATTCTGACACTTGTGTATACACAGTAGCTCTTGCAAGGGAAAGCGGAACTCTGAGTTCAGTTTTAGTCGGCTTACGATGACTGATAACTGATAGCTGATAACTGATAATTGTCTTTCAAAATCGCCAGCAGTTCCTGGGGATGGTAAATCAAGTAGTCGGGATGGTACTCCATTAAGATACCGGGGGAGTTGAACCCCCAGCCCACCGCCACCATCGTAATATGGCTTTTTTGGGCCGCCACCACGTCTCGGGTTTCGTCCCCCACATAGATTACCGTTTCCGCCGGCAGACGGCGCTCCCGCAGAAGGCGATTAATAATGCGATTTTTGCCAAAGAGGGTGGTGCCGGAGTGGATGACATCAAAAATGCCGTCTAGTTCATTTTTTGCTAAAAAGGCCGACACGTTCTCCAGGGAATTAGAAGTGACAATGCCGAGGAAATAGTCTTGACTTTTCAGCGCCGTCAACATCGAAGCCATCCCCGGATAGGGCTGAAGTTCCGTAATCGTTTTCCCCAACTCTTTTTTCAGGCGCTTGAGGATAAAGGGAATTTTCACAGGAGAAATACGGGCGTAACGAATCACTTCGCCGGAACTGAGGGTTTTGAGGTAGGCTAACTGGCTCTGATCCACCGGCGGATAGCCAAACTCCGGCGCTAGCCGATTAACAATGGTTAAAAAGGCCTCCTGGGTATCGGCGATGGTGCCGTCAAAATCAAATAAAATCGCCCGCATGGTCGGCGCTAGCCCCGTTATTCCCCTGACTTTCTAGATTAGCACGGGCGTTGCGCCGCCATTGCGCCGGTTTAATCCGTCTCAGCGCCGAGGCGGGAAAGCGCCGTTCCCAGTCCTCTCTTTCCAACTGGGCTAACTCTGTCAATTTCGGCGCTAGGTTGTCGGGATAGGGCTGAAAGTCCTCAACATCGGTTTCTCTAGCAAAGCGAATGTTCCAAGGGCAGACCTCTTGGCAAATATCGCACCCCGCCACCCAGCCTTGTAGTTCAGGACTAACGTTCGAGGGCAAGGTCTCGGCCCGATTTTCAATGGTATGGTAAGCGATACAGCGCCGACTATCCACCACAAAGGGTTCCGGCAGGGCGCCGGTGGGGCAGGCGTCGAGACAACGGCGACAGGTTCCGCAATGCTGGCTGTGGGGGCGGTCGGGTTCTAAATCGACGTTGATTAAGATTTCCCCTAAAAATAACCAACTGCCATAGCCCCGGCTAATGAGATTGCTATTTTTGCCGATCCAACCCAAGCCCGCCCGCTGGGCCCAGAGTTTATCGGAGACGGGGCCGGTATCGACGTAAAAACGGGTTTCCACCCCAGGATCTTGGGCAGTGAGCCAAAAACTGAATTCCTTTAACTTTTTACTCAGCACCCGATGGTAGTCCCGTCCCCAACCGTAGCGGGCGATTTTGCCATATTCCGCGTCCTCCCGGCGCCGGTGGTTGGTGTAATAATTTAGCCCCAGACTAATGACGGAGCGAGCGCCGGGAAAGACCTGTAAAATGTCCCGGCGCTTGGGGTTTTCCATCCAGCCCATCTCCGCTTGGTAACCCTGGCTTAACCATTTTTCTAGGCGCTCGGGGTATTCGTCGTCGTAGGTTTGAGCAACAGAGGCGACGCCCGCGAGGTGAAAACCGATTCGTCGCGCCTGCGCTCTAATCTCTGGGGTTTGGAGAGCCATTTTTCAGTTTTCCGAGTTCCTGAAGTTGAAATGAGCGACAACCCGGACTAAATCTCGGTCTTGACGACCCGGGGAGTAACGGTCTGTCACTCACTCTCTAAGATCTCTAAGATACAAGGGGGATTCCCCTCAAGCGCCGTAGCGGGTTTGGTAGTAGGCCAAAATTTGCGCTAACCAGGCTCTTTCCTGAGCGTCCAGATCCGCGGGGTAGGCGACGCGAATTCCCTCCGCTTGACTGAGGTCGTAGTCAAAAGTCGGCGCCGTTTGGGGCAAAATTTCCGCTTCGACCCCCCTAATTTGGCTGAGGTGGGCCGCCAGTTCTCGATAGACCGCCAGGGGCAAACGGGGGTTATAAACGGTCTGAGTCTCAAGGGCGCGGTCGAGGGCGGGGGTCATGGCGGGAGAAAGTAGTATTACTTTTTTACTGTCAGGGACGGGTTTTTCTGTTATGATCGGCCTAGGCTGAACAAGTGATTATGTTCTGGTGAGGAGGCGCAATGGCCCGGTATTGTTTAGTTTCTTTGGGTATTTTACCCCTCTTATTGCTCGTTGGTTGCGGCGGCGGCGCTCCTGAACAACAAGCCGCGGCGCCGAGTCCTTCCCCCGGCGGCGCGCCCCCTCCGCCGCCGCCCCCGGCGCCGGAAGCGGTTCCTGCGAATCCCCCCGCGGCCCAAGCGCCCCTTTCCCCGTCGGCGCCCATCGCCTCTTTGGGGTTAATTCCGCCGGTGAGTCCCGAGCAACGTCTCAAGGAAGTGGATCGGGGCCGAGTTAATCCCTTTGGTCTGTTGAATTTTCAAGTTATCGCCCCCCCCAAAGCGCCGGTTAATCCCCCCCAGGGCGGAAAAGCAGGCTCGAAAGGCTCTCCGGCTTCCGGCGGGCAAGCCGGGGTTAAAGGCTCTGTTGGCGCTAAAGGCGGCGCTTCTAATCCGGCCCAACCCGGCGCGCCCGGAACGGTCGTCGTCAAGGGAGCTTCCCCCGCGATCGTTAAACCCGTCAAACCGCCGACGGAGGCCCGACAAGTGTACGTCACCGGCATTATTAATTTCCCCGGTTCTCCCGTGGCCATTCTGCGAGCGCCGGGCGATCTCCTAGAGAAAAACGTCCGGGCCGGCGCCGCATTGGCGGACGGTTTAGTCCGAGTGGTCTCCATTAACGCCAGCAATCAGACTGTGACCTTAGAGCAGTACGGCCAACGGGTGACTCGCAAAGTGGGAGACGATCCCAATCCCCCGGCGCCGACCGCGGCCGCTCCGCCCCCGGCTTCCAATCAACCCCAGGCGACGGCGCCCCAGGAGGTTCCGCCCCAAATCGCGGCTAATTTAGAGAATTTAAATAACGCCCCCGCCGGCGCCGTTCCCAGCCCCCCGCCCGCCGCGGCCATTGTGGAAGCCGCGCCTCAGCCCTCGGTCTATCAACGCTTCATCGGTATTCAACCCCAATAACCCAGCAGGAGCTTGAAACGATGGATTGGCAGGAAAGCGCCGGTTGTTGGCTGTGGATTCCTCCCCAGCCCAGGGCCGTTATTCATTTCTTAGGCGGCGCTTTTGTGGGGACGGCGCCGAATTTGGCCTATCGCTGGTTATTAACGGAATTGGGACAAAGGGGCTACGCCATTATCGCCACCCCCTTTAGCAATAGCCTCGATCATCAAGCTCTGGCCCGACAGGCGCTAAACCGTTTTGACACCGCCTACGAGCGCCTGCGCCAACAAAACCGCTTACCCCAGGGTTATTTACCGATTTATGGCCTCGGCCATAGTTTGGGGTCAAAAATTCAACTCTTGATCGGCAGTTCCTACCCCGTGGAGCGGGCGGGAAATATCTTAATTTCTTTTAATAACTTCCCCGTCAAACGGGCCATTCCCTTCCTAGAGCAAGCGGAACAACTGAAGCTGGACGGTCTCTGGGAAGCGGTTCGGGGACAACTGCCGGAACAATTGGGTTTCGGCGCCGATTTAAGTTTAGAATTTACCCCCTCCCCGGAGGACACGAATCAATTAATTCGCCAAAACTATCGGGTGCGTCGCAATTTACTGATCAAATTCACCCAGGACGACATTGACCAGACCCTCACCCTGCCGCCCCTGTTTAGCGAGAGCCTAAAATCGCTCTTAGCCCTGCAAACCCTACCGGGCACCCACCTCACGCCCCTAGCCCAAGATTTGCAATGGGCGCCGGGGGAGGTTTTTACGCCCTGGGACGCGGTGGGACAATGGCTCAAAAGCAATCTTTCCCAAGATTTATACCGCCTGCGGCGGGAAATTTTGCGCTGGCTCAACCCCCTGGAAATCGAGAACTGAGCCTAGCGATCCCGTAAACGTCACCGACGGGTCGAAGTCTGACTGTTCAAGGGATATTACGTATCTCAGTCCGTTAAAGATATCGAGAATGAGGATTAAGTTGGATTGCCACAACGTATCGCCGACAGTATAATGTACAGGCTATACCCTTGTGGTAACGAGGTAGCGAAACTAGGCGCCGCAGGCGGCAAGCCTCTCAAGTCCAGTTTTAAATTGCAGGGGGATGGGAAAATCTGTCTCTCGATCCTTGCACTTTGTTCTATCCCCGCGGGAAATCGATTCTCTATGACTGTTTCTGTCCCTTCTCCCCCCTCCCTGGAGATTACGCCGGCGGCGCTGAGTCTAATCGCGGATTTTTTTAAAGTCCTTTCGGAAGTGAGTCGTCTGGAAATTGTCTGCGCTCTGAAAAACGGCCCCCTCAGCGTCAGCGAAATCATCGAAGCCACGGGGTTGGGGCAAGCCAACGTCTCCAAACACTTGAAATTATTGACCACCGCCGGAGTTCTGAGTCGTAGTCAACAAGGCATTTACGTCATTTACCGCATCGCCAATCCCGTGATTTTTCCCCTCTGCGATCTCGTCTGTAATTCTCTGCTGGAACAACTGCAACGACAAAACCAGATTCTCAGCCCCCGGCAAGGCGTTGGCGACGGAGGGGCGTCGAGCTAAGACAAAGGGGGCGGAGCAAGGGCGTCGAGACGGGAAAACGGGGACAACCTAGGCGCCCTAGTCTTATTGCCGCTATCCTAAGCGAAACGACCCCATCCCCAATTCTCGTTTCATTGCCGACAGCCTTGCGTTGATCCCTACCATGCAGTCGATTTTCCCTAACCTACTGACGATGATCCATCGTTGGTGGTCGGAGTTTAACCTCCAGACCCGCTTAATGGCCGCGGCGACCCTTGTGGTGTCTCTGCTGATGAGCGGTCTGACTTTTTGGGCCGTGAACACTATCCAGCGCCAGGCCCAAATGATCGACACCCGCTTTGGCCGGGATTTGGGTCTGCTCTTGGCGGCTAACGTCGCGCCGATGGTGGCGGACAATAACCTGACGGAAGTGGCCCGCTTTTCCGCCCGTTTCTACGAGAGCACGTCCAATATTCGCTACATGATCTACGCCGACGAGGCGGGGAATATTTTTTTCGGGGTGCCCTTTTCGGAAATGGCGCCGGAAAATCCCCTGACCCTAGAGCGCCATCTGGAATTGCCGACGGCGGAATTTAGCCCCGCGGATCTGCCGTTGGTGCGGCAACACCGGACGCCCAATGGGGAAGTGACGGACGTCTTTGTGCCCCTCTACCAAGGGCGGCATTATCTCGGGGTCTTGGCTCTGGGCATTAATCCCAACCCGGCGGTGGTCAACTCTTCTAACTTGACCCGGGACGTCACCATCGCGGTCTTTATTTCCATCTGGGTAATGGTGATTCTCGGCGCCGTCTTTAACGCTCTCACCATTACTCAGCCCATTAAAGAATTATTGGTGGGCGTCAAAAATATCGCCAAGGGCAACTTTCAACAACGGATTAGTTTACCCTTTGGGGGGGAATTGGGAGAACTGATCGTTAGTTTTAACGAAATGGCGGAGCGCCTCGAAAGTTACGAAGCCCAAAATATCGAAGAGATGACGGCGGAAAAAGCGAAACTAGACACCCTGGTTTCCACCATCGCCGACGGCGCCGTTTTAGTCGACACCAATTTACAACTTCTGCTGGTGAATCCCACCGCCCGGCGCCTTTTCGCTTGGGAAGGACAGGACATTAGCGGCAAAAACTTATTAGAATATCTCCCCCAGGAAATCACCGCCCAACTGACCCAACCCCTGCGGGAAATGACCCAGGACGACGGCGCCGCCGGGGAACACAACTTCGCCCCGGAAGAATTTCGTCTAACCCTCACCCAACCCGTTCCCCGCACGGTGCGGTTGATGTTGACCCAGGTTTTTGATCAATCTCGGGAAACCCT
The DNA here is from genome assembly GCA_016471375.1 of Cyanobacteria bacterium RI_101. GTDB lineage: Bacteria > Cyanobacteriota > Cyanobacteriia > Cyanobacteriales > Microcystaceae > Synechocystis. The sequence goes on along the minus strand of WGLZ01000076.1, from coordinate 30,413 downwards.
CAAAGGCATTGTGATGACGGTGCAGGATATTACCCGAGAAGTGGAGTTGAACGAAGCCAAAAGTCAATTTATTAGCAATGTCTCCCACGAGTTAAGAACGCCGCTATTTAACATTAAATCCTTTATTGAAACCCTCTGCGAGTTTGGGGAAGACCTGAGCGAAGGCGAGCGCCGGGAATTTTTGGAAACCGCCAACCATGAAACCGACCGCCTCAGTCGCTTGGTTAACGACGTCCTCGATCTCTCCCGTTTAGAATCCGCCAAAACCTATCAATTTGACGCGGTGGAACTCCATCCTCTAATTGAGCAAAGTTTAAGAAGTTACCAACTCACCGCCAAGGATAAGGGCATTCAACTCTGTCAAGAATTGGAAAAGAACCTGCCCCCCGTTTTAGGGCATTACGATCTGCTTCTACAGGTGATGACCAATCTGGTGGGCAACGCCCTTAAATTTACGCCCGCCGGGGGCAAAATCCTGATTCGAGCCTACGCGCTAGAGTCTTGTCCCGAAACTGACGAGCGGTTTGTCCGCATTGAAGTGGCGGATACGGGCATCGGCATTGACCCCGAAGATCAAGCCTCTATTTTCGAGCGCTTCTACCGGGTGGAAAACCGGGTCCACACTTTGGAAGGGACGGGTTTGGGATTATCCATTGTCAAAAATATCGTCCAGAAACACCATAGCCAGATCCATCTGGTCAGCGAAGTGGGAACCGGCACCACCTTTTGGTTCGACCTAGCGGTCTATAACGGCGCTCATCTGACTCAACCGGCGCTGAGTTCTATCACTATGGCGGGGATTGGGCTTTAGCTGTTTTACCCCCCTAACCCCCCTTGAAAAGCTACCGCGTACACACAAGTCTTTGGTTTTGCCATTAACCTGATCTGGCCCCCTAAATCCCCCAATTCTGGGGGACTTTGAACTCAGAAAAGCTCCGAACTGCCCTCAAAGTCGAGGCGCTGGGGGGCGAAACCAGATTACTTTAAACCTCCAGCGCCGCTAAGCCTAAATAACGGATCCCCTGGGGAGAGACCTCAAACCGACAGGGCAAGATTTCGACGCCCAGTTTTAGCGCCTCCCGCAGGAGTTGCCCATAGCGGGGATCGTAGGCGTCGCCGGGGGCAAAAGTCTCGCAGTCGCCCCGATTAATGAAGTACAGCATCACCGCCCGGCGCTGAGGTAAAAGCGCCGTCAACTCCCGCAGATGTTTTTGACCCCGCTCGGTGACGGTGTCGGGAAAAAGCGCCGTTCCCTCACCCCGTAGCGTCGTATTTTTGACCTCCAGATAAATTTCCGGCGCTTGGGGGCCCCGGAGCACAAAATCCACCCGACTCTTACCATCGGCGCCGTAGGGGACTTCGCTTTGAACGTCCGTGTATTGACCCGCTAGGGACGGCAGAGCCTGGTTCAGCAACATTTGTTTAAGCACCCGATTGGGCAAGCCCGTGTTAATGCCCACCCAAGCGTTTTGAACCTGAATCATTTCCCAGGTGTAGCCTAGCTTCCGCTTAGGATTATCGCTGGCGGAAAGATAAACCGGAGCGCCGACCTCGCAGACCCCCGTCATGGGGCCGGTGTTAGGGCAGTGGGCCGTGACCGCGGCGCCGTCCTCTAGCTCAATATCGGCGAAGAAGCGTTTATAGCGCCGGAGGAGGACGCCGGGGATTAAAGGGGGGTAGGCGTAAACAAAGGTCATGGGGGAAGGTTACGGCGCCGTTTTCACAGCCGTGTTTTGACCCGGTTGCCCCTGTTGGACGAGAATCTCCTGCTTGAGAATTTCATAAGCCTTGGCGTACTGAGGATCGGCGCTGGTGCCGATTTTATCCCGGCTCTTTTGCAGTTCCTTCCGTTGGGCGTCTGTCAGTTCGATGATGACGTCCGGCTCAATGCCGTGTTTATTAATATCCCGACCGCTGGGGGTCAGGTACTTAGCGATGGTCACCGCTAGGCCGGAGCCGTCTCCCAGTTCCCGCACGGATTGCACCAGACCCTTGCCGAAGGTTTTGGTGCCCACCAGTTTGGCCCGTTTCTGATCCTGAAGCGCGCCGGAGACAATTTCGCTGGCGCTGGCGGAGCCGCCGTCCACCAGAATCACCAGGGGTTTGTCCGTCAGGTTTTGCTGATTGGCGCTTTGTTGCTCCACCTCGCCCCGGCGGTCAACAGTGGAGACAATCTTGCCTTCCTTGAGCCAATAGCGGGCGATGTCGATACTGGTATAGAGCAAGCCGCCGGGATTGGAGCGTAGGTCTAAGATGTAACCCTGAACGCCCTTTTTCTCCAAATCTTCAATGGCCGTCTTCATTTCCTCCGCCGCCTGGGCGCTGAATTGGTTCAGACGAATGTAACCCACGGCGCCGATGGGGGTGGTTTTCACCTCCGCCCGCACGGGATGGATTTCAATGCGGGCCCGGGTGAGGGTGTAATCGATGGCTTTTTTCTCTCGGAGAATGGTGAGGGTGACGCTGGTGCCGGGTTTGCCCCGAATCAGCTTTACCGCGTCGTCCACTTCCATGCCCTTGGTGGATTTGCCGTCGATTTTAATAATTTCGTCCTTGGCTAAAATTCCGGCCCGATAGGCCGGAGTGTCTTCAATCGGCGCCACCACCACGAGCTTTTTCGTCTCCTGATCCTGGGCCAGTTGAATTCCCACCCCGGTTAACTCCCCAGAGGTGTCAATGCGCATGGCTTGATACTCCGTCGGATCCATAAAGCGAGTGTAGGGATCGTCCAGGGTTTCTAGCATTTCCCGGATGGCGACGTAGGCTTCTTCTGGATTTTTATACTCTTTTTCTAGATAGGTTTTCCGCACCGCCCGCCAGTCTTCGCCGTTAAAGGTGCCGTCCACATAAGTGCGATTGACAATTTGCCAAACTTCGTCCACCAACTCCTTCGGGTTATCCTGAAAGAAGGCCTGGGAACGGGCCAGACGGAGTCCCACCCCCGTCACGGCCACCGTCGCCAAAAGTAGGGCTGTAGTACCGAGTATTAAGCCCCGTTTGTGTTTCGCCATAATCTTTACCCGCGGGAATTGTGAAGAATGATTAAAAAAATAAACTCGTTGGGCTGGAGAGAGTCAACGTAATCCAGTTATAACATTTCAGAGAAAGGGAACTCACACCACCCATGACGGAAGCCGTTGTGTCCGAATCGCTCAAAACTCGCCGCTCCCACCTCGATAGCCAGCGCCGCCGTCGGGCCCGCCAAACATTGTGGCGCTTTTTTTGTCTGGGGGGATTTGTAAGCGCCTTGGTCTGGCTCATGAGTTGGCCGGAGTGGACGATTCGCGAACAGAGCCAAATTCGTTTTCAGGGGCAGGAGCGCCTCTCGGAACAGACCCTCCGCCAAGCGCTTCCCCTCCAGTTTCCCCAAGCCATCTGGCAACTCTCCACGCCCCAATTAGCCCGTCAGATCGCCCAGAACCCGGCGCTGGAAAGCGCCGAAGTTTCCCGCCAATTGTTTCCGGCCCAATTAACGGTTCTAGTGCGGGAGCGCCGACCGGTGGCCGTCGCCCAACAAGGCGGAGTCAAAGGCTATTTGGATCAAGAGGGCGTTTTTATTCCGGCTAAGCTCTACAGCCGACCGGAAGCTCAAAAAAAATTGCCCCAAACGCCGTTTTTTTTAGGTTACGACCCTCAGTACAAGACGTTTTGGCAAACCAACTATCCCTTGATTCGGGATTCCGTCGTCAAGATTAGCCTGATCAATGGCAACAACCCTAGTAACTTGACCTTAACCACCGCCCTCGGCGCCGTCCATCTGGGTTCCGATTTATCCCAATTTCCCCAACAGTTGACCGCCCTGGCTCGACTCCGGCGCCTCCCCGGCCGGGTTCCCTCCCATCGCGTGGGTTTTATTGACCTGAGCAATCCCCAGACTCCTAGTTTGCGTTTAACTGCGGCGCCGAAAATCAAGAAACCGTGATAATATTTGGGCAACCCTTGGGGTCAAGGTCAGATGTTGGGGGTCTTCTATTGACAAACGCTCCTATTCTTTCTAGTCTAGGGACGAACTCTTTTATCTTTATATAGTTACTTGCGACGAGTTTAGGAAAGTCGCGTTGACTCCTAGGATCTTCCGGGGGTTCCCATCCTTTAACTCTCCTTCCCGTTAAAACTTAACCGGTTTCCTCCGCGCTCAGCCCTTCCTTTGCTCCCCCTGAACTCTCCTATTTACAATGACACTCGATAATGATTGGGCCCAAAATCATCTCGGCAACGCCGGCGCCGATCCCCTAGAAGACGGGGAAAGCCTAGAGGATCTTTTCGCCGCGGCGGAGGACCCGGTCGTATATTCCGCCCCCGTTGATAGCCCGTCCATCGCCCCCATTGATCTTAGGAGTAGTCAAATCGTGCCCAGTAGTGTCGCCCAAATTAAAGTCGTCGGCGTTGGCGGCGGCGGTTGTAACGCGGTCAATCGGATGATTAACGCGGGGGTTTCCGGCGTTGAGTTTTGGGCCATCAACACCGACTCCCAGGCTCTAGTGCAGGCCGCGGCGCCCCAAAGGTTGCAAATTGGACAGAAACTAACTCGGGGTCTCGGCGCCGGAGGGAATCCCGCCATTGGGCAAAAAGCCGCCGAAGAGTCTCGGGACGAAATCGCCAAGGCGCTGGAGCACACGGACTTGGTCTTTATCACCGCCGGGATGGGGGGCGGCACCGGCACGGGAGCGGCGCCGATTGTGGCGGAGATCGCCAAGGAGATGGGCTGTCTGACGGTGGGGATCATTACCCGCCCCTTTTCCTTTGAGGGTCGGCGCCGGGCCAACCAAGCGGAGGAGGGCATCGCGGCCTTGCAGTCTCGGGTGGACACCTTAATCGTCATTCCCAACAATCAACTGTTAACGGTGATCCCGGCGGAAACGCCCCTCCAGGAAGCCTTCCGGGTAGCGGACGACGTTTTGCGCCAGGGGGTGCAGGGCATTTCCGATATTATTACCATCCCCGGTTTGGTGAACGTGGATTTCGCCGACGTGCGGGCGGTGATGGCGGACGCCGGCTCGGCGCTGATGGGCATTGGCGTCGGCTCCGGCAAGTCCCGGGCTAAGGAAGCTGCGACGGCGGCCATCGCTTCGCCTTTGTTGGAATCTTCCATCGAAGGCGCGCGGGGGGTGGTCTTCAACATCACCGGCGGCCACGACCTGACCCTCCACGAGGTGAACACGGCGGCGGAAACCATCTACGACGTGGTGGATGAGAACGCTAATATTATCTTCGGCGCCGTCATTGACGAACGCCTTCAGGGAGAAATGCGGATTACGGTTATTGCCACGGGTTTTAACGCCGAGAGCAAAGCGGCGAAACTCTCTGGCAAGAAAACGGAGATTATTTCCCCTCCCACGGTCTTTGAAGCGCCGCCGGAAGAGCCGACCCCGGCGCCGGAACCGACGACCCCGAGTTTGGATATTCCCGAATTTCTGCAAAAACGGCGCTTTCCCCGGCGCTCTTAGCCCTAGGGCGAAAAGATGACTGACTCTCCTTGGCGGACTCGTCTAGACGATTGGGTTGGGACTCAGTCCAGTCTCAGTTTAGACCGGGCCTACCAGGGGGCCTTAGCCATCCGACGACTGGAGCAAGACCAGTTTCAGGGGCGCCGGATTGAGCCGGACTCTGGGCTAGGTTTGGGCGTTTATCAATACTTCAAGACGGATCTCGACCGGGAATTGCGGCAAATTCGCTGGAACCTCTGGCAATTTCAAACCGCCAATCTCTGGCTTAAAAATTTGGGAGACGGGGAACGGCTAACGCCCCGACAAGGGGAAATTTTAGAGCGTCTTAATTTTATCGAATCCGTTATTGGCAAGTATCGAGAGGAGACGGCGCCGGAGTTTCCCTTAAAAGCCGAGGCAGAAAGCTTAACGGAAGCCGAAGCGCCGAAAAGTTTACGGCTGAATCCCTGGGGAGCCAAAGCGCCCTCTTCCCTAGGGAAAGAGGCGGAGGAAGCGGCGCTTCTGCGGCAGTTTCGCATCGCCCGACAGGATCGTAAGGCGGGGATTCGTTTTTTGATTCTGCTCGTTCTTGTTCCCTTGGCGACGCAAATTTTTTTCAAAAATGTCGTCTATAGCCCCTTAGTAGATCACTTTAAGATTCACGCCGTAGCGGTGGAAGAAATTGAATTTAATAAAGAAATCGCCCAGGAGTATTTAGAAGAGTTTGTCACCTTTAAAGAAAGCTTAGAGATTCAAGAATTACTGGGAATTCTACCGGAAAATTCCCCGGAAATAAAACGAGAAAAGTTGCAAGAGAAAGCCAAGGAAATTCTGCTCGGCGCCGCTCGAAGAACTCAGGACGGGTTGAAAAACGTTCTCGCGGATCTGACGGCGCTGGGAGCTTTCGCTTTACTGGTGATTATTTTTAAAAAACAAGCCCTGATGACCCGGCGCTTTATCAGTCGCTCTTTCTTAGGTTTAAGCGACGTGACCAAGGTCTTTATTTTTATTCTCCTCACCGACGTCTTTGTCGGCTTTCATTCCGCCGAGGGTTGGGAAGTGATTTTAGCGAGCTTAATGACCCATGTGGGTTTAACGGAAAATCGCGCTTTTATTTTTCTCTTTATCGCCACCGTGCCCGTGCTTTTAGATTCGTTATTTAAACTCCTTATTTTTAACTACTTTACCCGTCAATCCCCCAGCGCCGTGGCTATTTTAGAAAAAATGCAGAAATAGCTTAACCCCACTCGTTTTTCCCTTCATTCTCTTCCAATCTCCGCCATGACCGCCATCGCCTATCAAGAAGTAATCGCCAGCCTCCTGGAAATGGCGGAGCGGGGGGAAATCGACCCCTGGGATGTGGCGGTGATCGAAGTGATGGATCGCTTTTTACAGGATTTGGGCATTTTGGATAGTTTGGATCTAGCCTATCAACAGCGCCATCTGCCCCGCTCCGGTCAGGCGTTTCTCTGGGCCTCTCTATTGGTGCGCTACAAAGCCGACACCTTGGAACAGTTAGAAAATCCTCCGGCGCTGGAGGAGGAAATTTTAGACTTGGAAGAAGAAGACGGCGCCGCGGCGCTCGGGCTACCGGCTAACTGGGCGGGACGACTACGGCGCCGGACAGCGGCCCCTCCCCTCCAAAAGCGCCGGGTAACGCTTCAAGAATTGATTGAGGAAATTCAAGAAATCGCCGCGGAAATTGAAAAACAGGAGGCTCAGCCCCGCAAGGTCAAGCGGAATCGGCCCCAGTCCCGCAAGGAAGCCCTGCAATTGATTACGGAGTTGGCTCATCAGGAAAACCTGACGGAGGTGGCGGCCGAATTAGAGCAGTTTCTCCAGTCTCATTACGGCGAAGACTCCCCGGAGGGGATCGATTTGGACGCCCTGCTAGCCCAGTGGAGCGCAGAGGAAAGCTCCCCGGAGAACCTAGACCGAGTGGCGGTGTTTTGGGCGTTATTGTTGCTCAGTTCCCAATCAAAGGTGTCCCTCAGTCAGAGGGTGTTTTACCAGGATTTGCGGGTGCAGGTGATTGTATAGCGAATCTAAATGGGTGGTGAACGCAACCCGATGGTGATCCCCCTCCAACCCCCCTTAGAAAGGGGAGAGCTAACCGGCTCTTGTTCATGATTCACTTAGTCCCGCTATACCGCTGTATTATTGAGGGTGCGCCCAGATTTCCTGCGGTGCCTTTTTACTCACAGCTAAAAATGTACATACTAAAATAATTTATTTTAGACTAATGATACTTTAAGACGCACAGCCTAAAAGAGAGTCATAAACCCCCCTTAGGTTGGCGCCCACCAAAAGCGGAGAATATAGCCCAGCGCCTTGACCCCGTCTCGCCAGTTAATCTTCTTTCCTTCGGCGTAGGTTCTGCCATAGTAAGAGACGCCGACTTCATAGATGCGCCACCGGCGCCGGGAGCGGGTCACCTTCATGGTGAATTCCACTTCAAATCCAAAATCGTTACAGGTCAGCTTCATTCCCTCTAAAACCTCCCGGCGAAACATTTTATAACAGACTTCAATATCGCTGAGATTGATATTGCAAATTAAGTCGATCAAGCTGGTAATGAGTTTATTTCCTAAGTAATGGTGAAAATATAAAACCCGGTGAGGATTGCCATAAAAACGGGAGCCAAAAACCACATCCGCCCAGCCCTCGGCGATCAACTCCCACATGGCGCTCCAATCTCTAGGATCGTATTCCAAATCCGCGTCCTGGATAATCAACACATCTCCCGTCGATTCTACGAAACCCGTCCTCAGCGCCGCCCCTTTGCCCTGATTGCGGCCGTGGAAAATCACTTTCAGTTCCAGGGCGCCGGGGGTTCGACTCGGTAAGCGTTTTAAGGTTTGCGGATCCAGAAAAACGACGGTGTCGGGAGGGCCGAAGGACTCGACCAACCATTCCCGGGTGCCGTCCTGGGAGCCGTCGTCCACCAGCACAATTTCCTTGGCGATCTGCGGCAGAATCGGCGCCACTTTTTGGAGGACTTTTTCTAAGGTTTGGATTTCGTTATAAACCGGGATAATAATCGATAATTTCATGCTTAAGCGCGCCCTAGGGGCGAAGGCGAGGCGCCTTTTTATTGTGAATTAGGTAGGAGATAATACCAATTTTTGGGTCTCAAAATATTGGTCAAGAGGAACCGGGTTGGAAATACTCGTGGCGGAGGTAAGGCGCCGGGACGACGACGCCCTCGATTTCCCCGGCGTAAACCGTCGAGCCGGCGCCGCCCGCTTTGGTTTTGAGATAGCCCAAGGCCCGTTTGCCAACGGCGCTGGTGATTAGCCCCGCTTTTTCCCCGGCGATGGTTAGGGGGGTTTCCTCTTGAACCGGCGCCGAAAAGTCCAGCGCCCAGAGTCGTTGTTTCACGCCTTTGTAGGTATTTAACCGGGCGATGGTTTCCTGACCGATATAACAACCCTTGGCAAAGGACACCGCCCGCCACAGCCCCGCTTCGAGCGGATTATAGTCTTCCGTCAGTTCCCGCTCCGGCGCCGGGCGGCCTTGGTAAATCCGCAGGGTTTCCCATTCTTCTTCTTCTAGGGAGCTTAAAGGCGCCAAGACTTCCAGCAAGGGACGGTGAATCTCTCGGGGATACCAAAGCGTAAAGCCAGGTAAATCTAGACCCGTTTCTGGACTCAAGTAGAGTTCCGCGTCTAGCCAGCGCCAAGTCAAAAAGGTTTGCGGCGCCGGCCAAACCGCGCCGAGGGGCGCCAGCCATTGCTCCCAGGCGGGGCCGACGACGGTTAAAACACCGTACTCCCCGGAGCCGTCCTCCGCCGCCACTTTATCTGAGGGAAAGATATAGCGGTCGAGCCACCGGAGCAAAAATTCTCGGCGCTGGGGGGAGACCCGAAGCCAGAGCGCGGATTCCGTCACCAATACGGTCGCCAGATCTAAAGTCCGTCCCGTGGAGGTGACAAAGACCGTCTCCGTCCACTGTCCCGGTTCTAGCGCTTGGATCTGTTGGGTGGATTGGTTATGGAGAAAGCGGGCCCGGTCGGCGCCGGCGAGTCGCAGTAAGCCGACGTCCTGGGGGCGGTAGAGTCGGGTTGTCTGAGAAATCGTCTCAAAAGCGGAGGCGCTCATTCGCAAGATTATGGGGTAAATACTCTGGGGCGAGGATGTCAACAGCGAGGCTATTTTCTCTCTCGACTCTTCTACAACGGCGGTTCTCAGTTTAGACCGAAGGCGGAGTCAACTCAAGCAAACTTTTCTTTAAGGCGTCGTCCAACGGTCTAAAATATCGCCGATCAAGGCCTCTTGAATCAAGACCCGAGCCGTCAGCGCCAAGGGAACCGCCAGGATCAAACCAAAGAGTCCAAAACAACTCGCCAAGAAAAGCTGAGCCAGAAGAAGAACGCCCCGGAGGAGCGGCAAAGAGCGCCGTCCCAGGAGACGGGGAGCCAGCAAACGCCCGTCCGCTTGATAAATCACGGCGTAGGCAATCAAGACGCCTAACGCTTTCCAAGGACTATCCAAGAGGGCGATGGCCGCGGGGGGGAAGACGCTCAGGAGGGGGCCGATGGTGGGAATCAGGGTTAATAGACCCGCCAAAAGCGCCTGAGCGAGGGGCAATCGCACCTGAAGCAGGGAGAGCGCCGCAAAACTCAGCAACGTAATGCTGAGAAAATCCAACAAAATCGTTTTCAGCCAACTCTCCAAATCCGCCTCGCATCGGTTGAGAATCAGGGCGGCCCGGGGGCGATACAAGGCCGGAAAAAAGCGAATGAAACCCTGACGGTAAGCCTGGGGGTCGGCTAACAGCATCAAGCTCAGCGCCAGCAGTAACAGCGCCCCGAGGGGAAGCCCCAAAGTGGCGTAGAACACCGTCAAGCCTTGGCCCGCCAGTTGATTAACCCAGGGTTGGAGTTGAGTCCCCCACTGACTCGAATTGGGTAAAAGTTCCAATAGGGCGGGATCTAAGCGGGCGGCGCCGTTCCGCAATTCCCGTAAAAATTGATCGGCGCCCTGGGGCGCAAGGGTGAAGACTTGTTGCAGTTGGGTTAAAAAGGGGGGAATAATTAAAGCGACCGCGAGGATTAACCCGCTCCCAAACAGCCCCAGCGCCGCCAGAATAGACTGTCCCCGTTGGAGACCTTGTTTTTGGAACCACTGGGCGAGATGGTTTAGTCCGTTAGCCACCACAATGGCGGCGAAGAGAAGCAATAACAATTTCCGAATCTGCCAGAGGAGCGCCAGAACCGCCAGCAGACTTAAAAAACCTAGCGCCTGGGGAAAACGCACCTAGTCCTCCCCCCGAATTTGGAGCCACATTAACATTAAAACCACCACTCCCGGCGCCGTCAGGACGCCCCAGAGGGCGTTGGCCGTCGTGGCTTCCCAGGTCCAACGGGGCGCCAGATATTTCAACGCCAGCGCCAAAATCAAGGACGGTAGCAGGACTTTGAGGATTAACCCCAAGGCTTGGCGGAGCAATAAGGACGGGGGCGACTCCATAAAATCATGACGGAGAAAGATTAAGCTAGTTTAGCATTGACCTCTTAAGCGCCTCGCGACGTTTTCCTTCCCTGAAATCTGCTCTCTGAAATCTGTCATCTGAAGAATCCCCCGTGGCCAATCTCTTCCTTTCCCTTCCCTTCGAGCCGGCGCTGGAATCCCTTGGCGCCGAATTTTACGACCCCGTCGAGGCCGCGTCCTTTCCTCTCCACCAACTCCGCTTCCGCAACGACGCCCTTTTGCCGATTCTTGGCCTCGATCCCCAGACCGTAAAAGACGAAGACTTTGTCGAATGTTTCGGTCTCTTTGAAGGCGTCCGCCCTTTCCTCGCCCTCCGTTACCACGGGCGCCAGATCGGCGGCTATAGCCAAATTTATAATCCCGATTTGGGGGACGGTCGGGGCTTTCTCTACGGGCAAGTCCGAGGAACCGACGGCTACCTCTACGATTTTGGCACTAAAGGCTCCGGGCAAACTCCCTACTCCCGCCGGGGAGACGGCCGCTTGACCCTCAAGGGGGGCGTTCGCGAAGTACTGGCGGCGGAGGCGTTACAGGGTTTAGGGGTGACCACCTCCCGTTGCCTCAGTTTGGTGGAAACCGGGGAAGACCTCTGGCGGGGCGACGAACCCTCCCCCACTCGCTCGGCGGTGATGGTTCGTTTCAGCCGCTCCCATATTCGCTTTGGCACCTTCGAGCGCCTAGCCTACCTAGGGCGACCGGATCTGATAACGGCGCTGTTGGATCATGTGATTGAACTCTATTACCCCGATTTAGACCTAAGCCAGGGAGAGCGCCGAGAAGTCTATCAACAGTGGTATCGGCAATTAGTCGGACGGGTGGCCCGCCTCGCGGCCCAGTGGATGACGGCGGGGTTTTGTCATGGGGTTCTTAATACCGATAATATGTCTATTACCGGCGAAAGTTTTGACTACGGCCCCTACGGATTTATCCCCGCCTATAACCCCCGCTTTGTGGCGGCCTACTTTGATTCCGAAGGCTTATATTCCTTTGGCAACCAACCCGCCATTTGTCGCCTGAATCTGGAACATCTGCAACGGGCCCTGACGTCGGTCATTCCCCTAGAAGACTCGGCGCCGGCGCTGGAGGCCTTTGACGAAGAGTACCGCGACGCTTACCAAGCCTTGCTTCTGGCTCGTCTGGGATTTGACTCCGAGCTTTCGCCAGACTTGGGCGGCAAACTCTTCGCCCAAACTCTGCTTTGCCTCGCCCAGAGCCAAACCAATTACCCCCAATTTTTTAGCCGATTGACCCAGGACTTTAACCCCAGTTGGCGGGAGAACCCGGCCTTCATTTTAGAAAATCAGGATTTGGGGAACGGCGACTGGAACGACTGGCGGGCGCTTTATCATCAGGCGCTAGGGGAACTGACCCCCGATGGGCTAACCCAAATCCCTCTCCGCTTACAGTCGAAAAACCCGGCGACGGCGCTCCTCCGTCCCGAAATTGAACGGGTCTGGGCCGCCATTGACGAGGGAGACGACTGGGAACCGTTTAACGACCTCGTCCGGCGCTTGCAAGCGCCGCCAACCAATAGCCTACTCAATGGGCGTTGAACACAATTCAATGTTGATCCCTCCCAACCTCGTCTTGACAAGGGGGGCGCTAACCGGAGCCTTATGCTTAATCTTCCTGAAAATCCCGCCGATTTTAGTCCCTGGCATTACAAGCCCCGGTGGTGTCAGCCCTGGTCAATTTTATTAACCGGCGCTCTTGGAATTGTAGGCAGTTGGCTTCTCTTCCATCGGCTTTGGTTAACGCTTCCCTTGGGATTATTGATTGGAGTTTGGTGGCTCTATTTCTTGATTCTTTGGCCCCGACTTCTCAAAAAAGAGCTTTATCCTGATCAAATAAAACCGTGAAAACGATTGAAGCCATCGCCTCAAAGACCCTTGTCGGCCTGAGCGCCAGGCGTTTACCCTAAAGTAAACTGAACTCCTCTACGGATCAACCCTTGGTTAAACTCCTGCGAATTTTCTTGGTTCTTCTCGTTCTGGCTCTAGTCGGCGCCGGCGCCGGCGCCTATTGGGTCTGGCGGCAGGCCACTCAAGCGCCGGACTGGGTGCAAACCGAAGTTCCTCCGGTTCAAGCCCCAACCGTTCCCCTAGAGCGCCTAGTGGAAAGAAAACTAGAAGAGCAAGGCGCCGCGGCGGGTCAAACCGCGACGATTACCCTAAAATCCCAAGAACTACAAACCTGGGCCCAAAGCGCCGTCGCCGAGCAGTTGCCGCCCCAGACTCCTCTGCCTCCGCTACAAACCCGCGTCAGCGGGGAAACGTTGGAAATTGGCGCCGTGATTCCCTCCCAAGATTTGAGTCAATTCCAACTGCCTCCCCGCCATCAGGCGCTACTCGACCGACTTGCGGGCGTTTTGCCCCAGGGCGAACAGGCTCTTTACGTCGGCCTTAAGGGACGCCCCCGTTTGGAGGGACAACACTTAGTTTTTGACGACCAAACCCAAATTCAGGTGGGGCGACTGACTCTTTCCGTAGCGGATGTGGCCCGGCGCTTGAACCTTTCTCCGACCCAACTTCAATCGGCGCTCCGCCTTCCCCTCGGCGCCGCGCCTCTGGAGGATTTTCAAATTGACGGCGAGGCGGTGCGACTAAAAGTAACAGACCTCCGACGCTGATCCGGTTAGTCCTCGCTCCCCCAGAGAAGCTTCAGAGTTTCACAACTTGGTAAATCACCTCGCCGCCGCTGTAAAAAGGGCGGTAAGTCGCGCCGCCATACTGAAAATAGGTCGCGCCGTCTACGGTTGTTCGAGCATAGCCCTGGGGCAGAGTGGGTACTAGGGCGCCGACGGGGGGCGTTACCACCCGATAAACGCCGTTCTGGGCGCTGTAGAAGGTTCCGTTTTGATAGTAGTAGGGTTGATTATTGGCGTAAACCACCGTGTAGCCGGGGGGAAGGGCGTCAATCACCGCGCCTAGGGGCGGCGCCACCACTTGATAACCAGCGCCGCTCGGGGCCAGAAAGACCCCGTCGCTGTAGTAGTAGTTCGCGTTATTGACCACCAGCGGAACAGAATTTTGGGGAACCGTATCCATAGCGGAGCCCAGCGCCAACCCCGTAGCTAAACCCGCCGCGCCCCAAGCGGCGCCGTTGTCGTAACCGCAACATCCCCAACCGGGGTAATAGGCGCCGCGATTCCAGTCATTTTGACTGTTTTGCTGGACGGTGTTGATTTCGTTATTGCGATTTTGTTGAAGCGTGTTAGCTTCATTGTCCCGGTTTTGTTGGACGGTGTTGATTTCGTTGTCGCGGTTTTGCTGAAAGGTATTGGTCTCGCTCAGGCGACTTTGTTGCATATTGGCCTGATTTTGGTCAAAGGTCTCTAGATCTCCCTGACGGGTTTGGGCCAAATTATCCCGATTTTGCTGGATAGAACTGAGACCGGCGCTGTCGTTGGCCGACCAGTTGGAGAGACCGTCGCGGTCGCCGCTGAAACTATCGCTATGAAAAACTGAGCCTTGACCGCCGAAATCGCCGCCAAAACCGGTGTGGCTAAAGCCGCTAAACCCGCCGCCCCCAAAGCCGCCGCCATGGAAACCGCCGAACCCCGCCTGGGCCGGAAGTCCCCAAAAACCCTGTAGGAGTAAGAGAGCGCCGGCGCCGGTCGCAATGTTTCGGATTAGCATCATCTTGTTCCTAAAAAAGTAAGTAAGATTGACTTATTCGCCGCTTCACCGCGGTCGGGCGTTAGCTGAAGGGACTAAAAAATTAATTTGGGCGGCCCCAGAGGGAGCTTGAAAGGTAAAAAAGTCGGGTCTGGGGGGACGCCAGTCCAGATTCCACTGGTCAAAAACGGCGCTGTATTGGGGATTCCCCGCTAGTTGGGTATAGGTCAGGAGGAGTTTACGAATCAAGGGATTCGGGCCGGCGTCGATCCAAATCTGCCAATCTAAGTTGGCCTGCCGGAAACCCAGATGATGAACTTTTTGACCGTTCAGACCCACTTCCCCTAAATAGTAACCCCGTTGGATTTTCCCCCCCAGGGTCTGGGTCGGGTTGGAGCGGATCAGATCCGTCAGGGGCACCAGAAAGTCAAATTCGCGAACCGTCCGGTCTAAAATTTGGTCGCTATTCCCCGGCGCCGGCAGAGTTCCATAGACTTGGGCCAACCGGTCCCAGAGGGTAAAGATCTTGCCGTCATAGTTAAACTGAGCTTGCCGGCGGTCGCTTTGGTAATTCACCTGAAAGCGATTGGGGCGCTCGACATAGACCTGGGCGACGGCGTGGTACTCAAATTTAACGCCTTCCGGGGACATGTCCTCGAAGGCGCTTTGGCTCTGAAAACTAAATCCCCGGGCCCTCGCTAAATTCTGGCTAGCCGCGCTCAGCAATCCCTGGGCCCGAGCGTCGACGGCGCTTTCTCCTAAAGCGGGAAGGGTTCCCCCGAGGACGGCGCCGAGAACTAGGATAAAAGCGAACCGTTTCATAGCTATTTCTAAGGAAAAGAGCGGTATTAATCTCAATTATGCCAAGTTTTAGCTCCGTCAATTCAGTTCCGTTGGCCGGCGCCGCCCTAGAACTTTGATAAATATTTGTGTCAATTTTCGGTAAACCCTGACATTTTCCCCAAAAAACGGTAAAAATAGATACAGATTTGGCGAGTTCTCTGCCAGACTCCTTTCTCCACTGCTCAGTCAAGGTTCATTTCCCCATGCAACTTTCCTACCGCGGCGTTTCCTATCCCCAATCCAGCCCCAACCCGATCCTAGAGACCTTAGAGGCCAGCGCCGTTTCCCTGCCATCGGCCGGGGAGAAGGGCCCCTACCCCAGACACATGGCGGCTTCCGGGCCTCAAATCGAGCGAAAGTATCGAGGGGTAAAGTATTCGATACCGGACTATAACCTTCAGGCGTCCTTAGAGCTTAGTCCCCCGTTGAGTAGCTATCAATCTGGGGACGAAGATAACAAAAATTTAGGCCAACAGCACCTCCAGAATCTTTTGGCGAATCTAGAGCGCCGCATTGAGAGGGCCCGGGACGCCGGCAATGAAAGCCTAGTAAACACGCTACAACTAGAATACCGGACCTTAATCTCCCAGAATTAAGCTCCCATTTCTATCCCTTGCGCGGCTTTCTCCCAAGGGCGAGGGAGAAAACGCCGGTCGTCTTGCGGGCGGGCCGGAGCGTTCTACTCCGGCTCAATATGGTCAATGTGATCGACCAGAGCCTGATAGAAGGTCAAAATATGATCGTCGTCGAGACGGTAAAAAATATGGCGCCCCTGGCGACGGTAATCCGCCAGACGGTTCGCCCGTAGAACCCGCAGTTGGTGAGAGACGGCGGATTCGCTCATGGCTACCGCGGCGGCGATGTCCCCCACGCAACGTTCTCCCTCCGCTAGTAGAGAAATAATCCGCAGACGGTTGGGGTCGGCCAAAATACTTAAAAATTCCGCTAGGCGCTGGGCTTTAGAGACGGGGAGAATGGCGGAACAGCCCTGGTGAGCGGAAAGGGGAAGCTCGCAACGGAGGTCTTCCCCTAGATCTGGATTAAAATCGGTCATAAAGCGGCTCAGGTTAAGCTTCCTAGCTTAAGGGTCTAAGCGCGGCAATTACAACCGCTGTGGCCGCAACCGGCGCCGGTTGCGTGGCCGCTGGCGCAGGCTTCACTGCAATAGGGTTTGCCGTCTTTCATTACAGCTTTGTCGAGGGAGACGATACAGAGGCAGGACTCGCAGGCGCATTTCATTTGGGTGACGGTGGTCATGGGGATTTCCTCCTAGGGAAGTTAACTGTTTTTATCTTAACACCTGAATGCCTGTTCAAGTATCGTTGGGAAGATTTTGTTACGATTCTTAACGCCGCGGTCATGGGTCGGGAGCCGGGTCTGCTCGCGGCGAATCAACCCTGTCGCTCTTCGCCGGCAGTCTTAGCGAAGCCCTCTCCCGTTTTTTCTTCAAAGGCGGCGTCGGCGCCGCTTAAAGCTGAGGCGCTTTCTCGGCTCGGGTTTTCCCGCCCTGGGAAAAATACAAACCGCCGACAATGAGCCAAAACAGCCCATAAGCGCCGACTTGTCCGAGGTAAAGAGTTTGGCGGTAGCCCAACAGCGCCTTGAGGAGAATCCCCGGAAACTGGCCGTCGGGTAAAATGTTGGCGCCGTCCCAGACCAGAGGGCCGAGCAAACAGGAGTCTCCCGGCGTCCAGCACCAGGAACGGTAGGCGGGAATTAGAGCGCTTAAAGTTTCGACGGCGCCGTTGAGGTTCTTGAGCGTCCCAATCAGCAAACCGCCGATGACCAGTAAGAGCAAGACGCCGAGGACTTGGAAAAAGCGCCGCAAATCAATCTTTAAGCCCACATTAAACAGTAAATAGCCCAAGAGAGCGGCGCCCATCACCCCCGCCACAGCGCCGAGGATCGGCCCCCGCCAACCGGACTGGGCTTGGGCGGCGATAAATAAAACGGTTTCAAACCCCTCCTGAAGCACGGCGATAAAAACCGCCAGCGCCACCAGACGCCCGGCCTGTTCTCGGGCCAACGCCTCGGCGATGTCCGCTTCCACCTGGGATTTTAAATTCCGGGCTTGGCGGGTCATCCAGATCAACATCCAACTCAGGAGACCGATAGCCAAGATCCCGAAGAGCGCCGCCAAGAGTTGCTTAAGAATCGGCGTGTAGGGACTGGGGGCGGCGCTGACGCCTTGAAGAATGCCCGCCAGCAGAAAGCCCACCAGGACGCTGGCGACAACGCCCCCGGCCATGCCCTGATAGACCCAGCGGTTTAAACGGGTTTGTCCGGCTTTTTGCAGATAGGCGAAGACAATGCCGATCACCAGCGCCGCCTCAAAGCCTTCCCGGAGGGTGACGAGAAAAACGGGTAAACCACTGGAGAGATCCATAAGCGCTTAGGAGAGTAAACTATGGTCGCTATTGAGGACGCTCACCTTAGCGCCGGAGTAAACCAATCCCTTCTGGGTGTCTAGGGTGAGGATGGAGCCGTCCCGGATGGTTTGGGTCGCTTGTTTGAAGCCCACAATCACCGGCACCCCCAGACGCAGACCGATGACCGCGGCGTGACTGCTGAGACTGGAGTCTTCGGTGATAATCCCCGCGGCCTTGCGCATCATCTCCACATATTCGGCGCTGGTGCCCGGCACCACCAAAATTTCTCCGGCGGTGAACTGACTAATATCCTTGGGACTGCTAGCGACCCTCGCCCGACCGCTGACGGCGCCCTGCCCGATGCCCACGCCCCGCCCTAGGATCGCTTTCACCACCTCGACCTTAATTAAATCCGTCGAACCCGCCACCCCTTGGAGGGTGCCCGCCGTCATCACCACTAAATCCCCGTCCCGCAAATCGGCGCTTTCCTGGGCGACGTTGATGGCCGCTTGAAAGGTTTGGGTGGTGGAAGGCAGATCCAACACCAGTAAGGGTTTAACGCCCCAGACCAGTTGCAGTTTCCGAGAGACGTCCACATGGGGCGTCACCGCTAGGATCGGGGTCTTGGGGCGAAATTTTGAGACGTTGCGGGCCGTGGCGCCGGTTTTGGTGAGGGTCATAATAGCCGACGCTTTGAGGGTCTGGGCGATATCGCTGACCGCGGCGGAAATGGCGTTGGGGACAGAAGTCTGGCGACTGTTGGCTCGCTGGGAATGGATTTCCTCTTTTTCAATGCGCTCGGCGATGGTGGCCATCATGGCCACCGCTTCCACGGGAAATTTGCCGATGGCGGTTTCGTTGGAGAGCATGACGGCGTCGGTGCCGTCGAGAATGGCGTTGGCCACGTCCGAGACCTCCGCCCGGGTGGGGCGGGGATTACTGACCATGCTGTCTAACATCTGGGTGGCGGTGATCACCGGAATCCCCAACTGGTTCGCCGTGGCGATCAGTTTCTTCTGTAAAATCGGCACGTCTTCGGCGGGCAACTCCACGCCCAAATCCCCCCGAGCCACCATCACCCCGTCGCATTTTTCCAACACCGCCTGCATATCGGCGATGGCTTCGTGTTTTTCAATTTTGGCGATCACCGGCACGTTTTTGCCCGCGGCGGCGATGAGGCTCTTAATTTCGTCAATATCCTCCGGGTTGCGGACAAAGCTGAGCGCCACCCAATCCACCCCCTGATCTAGCCCAAACATCAAATCTTCCCGGTCCTTTTCCGTCAGCGCCTTGACGGACAGATAAACCCCCGGAAAATTAACCCCTTTATTGCTAGAAAGAGTCCCTCCCACCACGACTCGACAATAAAGGTCTCGGTTTTCTAAATCCACTTTTTCCACCCGCATTTCGAGCTTGCCGTCGTCTAGGAGAATGCGAGCGCCGTTGGGCACTTCTTCCGCTAATTGGGCGTAGCTGATGGAGCTAATAGTTTGATCGCATTCCACCTTGCGACTGGTGAGGATATAGGGATCGCCGGACTGGAGGACGATAGATTGGCTGTCGTTGAGGAATTTACCCACCCGAATTTTGGGCCCCTGTAGATCCTGTAAAATGCCCACCGGCTGGTTTAGTTCAAAGGCGGTCTGACGAATCAGACGAATACTGTTGTGGTGGTCTTCGTGGGTGCCGTGGGAAAAATTGAGCCGAAAAGTCGTCGCGCCGGCTTGAATTAGTTTTCTGAGGACTTCCTTTTTATTGCTGGCGGGGCCAATCGTGGCCACAATTTTTGTGCAACGGGGCAAGGGGGAAGGACTCATAGCGCGTCGGCAAAGGAGGGCAACAGGTAATCATACTAGGGCAAGTTGGCGCTTGACTAGGGTTGGACCCCAACATTCGGCGCCGTCGCTGGATGAGTCCTACTGGCTGGAGGTAATGCCCCGCTCCCGTAACTGTTGGATAAAGTAATCCTCCAAGGACGCCCGAGCTTGGGTTAGGTTCGCTAACCGCGCGTTCCAGTGGGGCAGTTGGGCTAAAAACGCCTCGGGAGCTCCCCGCAGTTGCCCATGCCAGAGACCGTCCTCAACCCACACTCCCTCTAACCAGGGCTGGAGTTGTTCTTGACTTGCGCCGCTCACCGTCACATGGTAAACATCGGAGCGTCCTAATAATTCTTCTAGGGAGCCGACGCAGAGGAGTTCCCCCCGGGCCAAGATGGCGATGCGGTCGCAGATCTGCTCCACGTCCGCCAGGATGTGGGAATTGAAAAAAATGGTTTTGCCCTGTTCCTTCAGCGCCAGGATAATTTCCCGCACCTGATAACGCCCCAAGGGATCAAGACCGGACATGGGTTCGTCGAGGAAAACCACCTCCGGGTCGTTGATCAGCGCCTGGGCCATGCCCACCCGTTGCAGCATTCCCTTGGAGTATTGGCGTAGTTGCTTCTTCTTGGCGGTTTTCAGATCCAGCCCCACCAGTTCCAACAGCGCCTCAATCCGTTTTTTCAGCGCCGGTTGGGGTAATTGGAACAACCCTCCCACAAAGGTCAAAAATTCCCAAGCGGTGAGGTAATCGTAAAAATAGGCGTTTTCCGGCAGGTAGCCCAACCGTTGTTTCGTCGCCCGGTCGCCGATGGGTTTGCCCAAGAGGGTGCCGCCGCCGGTGGTGGGACGAATCACCCCTAGGAGAATCTTGAGCAAGGTCGTTTTACCGGCGCCGTTGGGGCCCAATAATCCAAAGGTTTCCCCGGCGCTGACGGAGAGGGAGAGTTCCTGGAGGGAACGCGCTTTTTGATTGAGCCAAAAGCCGGTGCGGTAGGTTTTGCTCAGTCGCCAGGCGTCCACCGCCGCGGGTTCGGGAGTCTGGAGGGGAGTCGTCATAGGATGCTGGGAAGAAACGCCAACGCTAAGGTTATTTTACCCAGGGACGGCGCGCTGGCGAATTACCCCGCTAGATCCCCGACTGAAACCTTAAATCATTTAGGTCTCTCGGCGCCTGTAACCCCGATGTGATAGAATCTTGGGGTCTTTTGTCATCCGGGCCAGCCAGCCCCTAATTCGGCAAAAATTGGAGAGATATGACCAGTAACTACAGCGCCGATCAAATTCAAGTCCTCGAAGGGCTGGAGCCGGTACGGAAACGTCCGGGGATGTATATCGGCTCCACGGGCCCCAAGGGTCTGCACCATCTGGTTTACGAAGTGGTGGACAACGCCATTGACGAGGCGCTGGCGGGTTACTGCACCCATATTGAAATCGATATTAATCCTGACGGCTCCGTGACAGTGGTGGATAACGGTCGGGGGATTCCTACGGATATTCACCCCACCACCGGCCGGTCGGCGCTGGAAACGGTCTTGACGGTGCTCCACGCCGGGGGCAAGTTCGGCGGCGGCGGTTATAAGGTCTCCGGCGGTCTCCACGGCGTCGGCGTCTCGGTGGTCAACGCCCTCTCGGAATGGGTGGAAGTCAAGGTCTGGCGGGAGGAGAAGGAGCATCGGCAACGCTTTGAGCGGGGCAACCCTATCGGAACCCTAGAGGCGACGCCCAACGCGGACCACGCCACGGGAACCTCGGTTTCCTTTCTGCCGGACGCGGAGATTTTTAAGGACGGCGTCGAATTCGACTACCTCACCCTGGCGGGGCGCTTGAAGGAGTTGGCCTACCTGAACGCGGGGGTGAGGATCACCTTTAGCGATCTGCGAGCAGGCAAAGAACGGCAAGAAATTTTCTACTACGAAGGGGGCATTAAGGAATATGTCGCCTATATGACCTCGGAAAAAGAGCCTCTGCACCGGGAAATTATCTACGTTAACGGCGAAAAGAACGACGTGCAGGTGGAAGTGGCGCTCCAGTGGTGCGTGGACGCCTACAACGATAACTTGCTGGGCTTCGCCAACAATATCCGCACCATCGACGGCGGCACCCATTTGGAAGGCTTGAAAACGGTCTTAACCCGCACCCTCAACAGCGTCGCCCGCAAGCGCAACAAGATTAAGGAAAACGAGGCTAACCTCGGGGGGGAAAACGTGCGGGAGGGTCTGACGGGCGTCATTTCCGTGAAAGTGCCCGACCCGGAATTTGAGGGGCAAACCAAAACCAAGCTGGGCAACACGGAAGTCCGGGGTATTGTCGATACCTTGGTGGGAGAGGCGCTGGGGGAATTTTTGGACTTTAATCCCCAGGTGGCGGATTCCATTATTGAAAAAGCCGTTCAGGCCTTCAAAGCGGCGGAAGCGGCCCGACGGGCCCGGGAGTTGGTGCGCCGCAAGTCGGTGTTGGAGTCTTCCACCCTGCCGGGCAAATTGGCGGATTGTAGTTCTAAGGATCCATCAGAGTCGGAAATTTTTATCGTCGAGGGGGATTCCGCCGGAGGCTGTTTTTCTGGCGACACCCGAGTGGCGCTGGCGGACGGTCGGAATCTCAGCTTTGAGGAAATTGTGGCCGAGCGCCGTCAAGGAATCGAGCACTATTGCTACACCATCCAAGCAAACGGACACATTGGCCTCGCCAAAATTCTCCATCCCCGGGTTACAAAGAAAAACGTTCAGGTGATCAAACTCACTCTGGATAACGGCGAAGAAATTCTCTGCACCCCCGATCACCGCTTTATGCTCCGGGACGGCAGTTTCAAAGCCGCGGCGCTTCTAACGCCTGATGATTCTCTAATGCCGCTCTACCGCCAAATTTCCACCAAACAGGAGAAGCAAAGGAACCTAGAGGGGTACGAGCAGGTTTGGGATACCCACTCCGAAAAGTGGATTTATACTCATCTTCTAGCGGATTTCTACAATTTAGCTCAGGGAGTTTATCAGGCGCAGGAGGGTAACCATCGCCACCACATTGACTTTAATAAACTCAATAACAATCCGACGAATATTCAACGTTTACCTGAAAAAGAGCACCTAGCTCTCCATAGTCGTCATATCAAAGAAACCTTACACCGTCCTGAGGCTGTTGAACTTTGCCGTCAACGTCATCAGAGCGAAGAGTTTCGTCAAAAAATGAGCCAGCGGATGCAAGAACCGCAAACGCAGGCAATTTTATCCGCTCAAGCAAAGGCGCAATGGCAAGATGAAAGCTATAAGGCTATGATGCAGGAGAATTGGCGGAATTTCTATAATACGAACCCCGCTTACCGTCAGGAAAACAAGGAGCGACTCAACCAATCCCAACAGGAATATTGGAGCAATGAACAAAACCGAGCGCTTCAAGCACAACGGGTACGAGAGTATTTTGGGAAGAACCCCGAAATGCGACAACATCTATCAGAACAAGCAACCCGACAATGGGCAGATGATGAACTACGGGATTGGCGCCGTGAAAAAACGAAAGAACAATGGACGGACGACTTCCGAGCAAAACGCCGCGCCGCGCTCCACCAGACCTACTACCGTAAAACTCTTTCAGCTCTAAAACAAATTGAAGTTGAGCAAGGATATTTAGATCTATTGGCGTATAACCAGCGTCGAATATCAACTAAGGATAAATCCCTGTTACGGTTTGATCGTTTTTGCGAACGGTATTTCGATGGGGATGAGACTCTTGCGCGGGAGGCCATCGCTAACTACAACCACCGGGTCGTCAAAATTGAACCCGTTTCGGAAACCATGGACGTTTATGATCTGGAAGTTCCCCAGACCCATAACTTTGCCCTAGCCAGCGGCGTTTTTGTCCATAACAGCGCCAAACAAGGGCGAGACCGGCGCTTTCAAGCGATTCTGCCCCTGCGGGGCAAGATTCTCAATATCGAGAAAACCGACGACGCCAAGATTTATAAAAACACCGAAATTCAAGCCCTAATCACGGCGCTGGGATTGGGCATTAAAGGGGACGACTTTGACATTTCCCAACTGCGGTATCACCGCATCGTCTTAATGACCGACGCCGACGTGGACGGCGCTCACATTCGCACCCTGTTGCTCACCTTCTTCTATCGCTACCAACGGGATCTGGTGGATCAGGGCTATATTTACATCGCCTGCCCCCCCTTGTACAAACTAGAGCGGGGGAAAAATCACTTCTACTGCTACTCTGACCGGGAACTGCAACAGCAAATCAGCCAATTTCCCGCCAACGCCAGCTACACCATCCAACGCTTTAAGGGCTTGGGGGAAATGATGCCGGAACAACTCTGGGAAACGACCATGAACCCGGAGAGCCGCACCTTTAAGCAAGTGCAAATCGAGGACGCCGCCGAAGCCGACCGGATCTTTACCGTCCTCATGGGCGACCGAGTGGCGCCGCGCCGGGAATTTATCGAAACCTACGGCGCTAAGTTAAACCTAGCGGAGTTGGATATTTAGACGCTACTCCAGAGCGTGGATTTGGCTGAGGATATAGCGGAGACGATCGTAGTCGTCCTTCAGCAACAGCCCCAGATGACGCCCCACCTGGATTAACCAGTCCTGATCTAACCGCAGTCCATAGACCGCGCGAATAGCCGCGGCGATTAACCCGTCCACCGGCGTGTCCGTCACTTGCAAAAGCATCCGTAGAAAATCCGGCGCTTCGGTGAAGGCGACGATTTCTTGGGGGTCGCATTGATAAACCGCCTGGTGGATCTGGGGCGGCCGGGGCGGCAGATAATGGCGAATTACCGGCGCCGTTTTGCCCCGAGCCGAAGCGCCGCTGGTTTGGAAACCTAGGATAGCGACCCGAAACTCGGTTTTAAGCATGGCGAAGATTTGGGGTTGTTGCTCCCGCAATTCCTCTAGGGAAAGCCCCAGCGCCCTGGCCCGATGCAGAGAGTCAATCGGCGCCGTGGTCACAAAACTGACGACGCCAAAGATTAAATTCCCGGACTGTTCGTCCAGAGCCTTGACCCAACCGCCAAAGGGAGGCGTCGGGGGAAAACTGAGGTCGTCCGGCTCTAAACACTGGGCTAGAAATCCCGCGGTGCTGGTCTCGATCACCTCGGCGATATATTCCGCGGGGCGCTGGTCAAAGGCGAATGGGGCCATGGGAGTTGAGGGTCGCTCTAGAGGGAACAGGAAAAAGGGAAGTAACGACTACTGTAAAATAACCCCAAGCCCTATCTGAGCCGCGCCGCTATTCCCTTGACCTTCTCCGCCCCCCATCTGCTCCGCTATCTCTTTCCTCTCTACGACCCGGAAGTGAAGGTCTGGTCAGGAGAGGCGAGATTGTTGCGAACCTTGACCTTCGCTTGGATGCTCGTCGGGTTAATCGTTCTTTTTTCCGCCTCCTTCCCCGAATCCTTGGAAACCGGCGGCAACGGCTTGGGTATTGTCCTTAAACAGATGGCCTTTTTTTGGTTGGGGTTGAATTTATTTAACCTGATCGCCCGGCGCCCCTTAAAGACCCTATTTCAAATTGCGCCCTGGGGAGTCTTGATTGTCTGGGGACTCATTCTAGCCACCAAAACCGGTCTGGGGGTAGAGATTAATGGCGCTAAACGTTGGTTGGCTTTGGGGCCGTTGCTCCTCCAACCCTCGGAGTTGATGAAGCCCTTTTTGGTGTTGCAAAGCGCCGCTATTTTTGGCAATTGGGTCAAACTGCCCTGGAAAGTTCGCCTCTTTTGGATCGGCGTTTTCGCCTTGGTCTTAGCTAGCATCCTGCTTCAGCCCAACCTCAGCACCACGGCGCTTTGCGGGATGAGTCTTTGGCTCATCGCTCTGGCCTCCGGTTTGCCCTTTTCCTACCTAACCAGCGCGGCGCTTTTGGGACTCCTAGCGGCGCTGGCCAGTATTACCTTCAAGGAATACCAGCGCCAACGGATTATTTCTTTTTTGGATCCCTTCCAGGACGCGAGGGGCGACGGCTACCAACTGGTGCAAAGCCTCTACGCCATCGCCTCCGGGGGGGTGAGCGGCGCCGGTTACGGTCTCTCCCAGCAAAAGCTCTTTTATCTGCCGATTCAAACCACGGACTTTATCTTCGCCGTCTTCGCCGAGGAGTTCGGCCTAATGGGCTGTCTGGCGTTTTTAACCTTTTTGATGCTCTTCGCCAGCTTAGGTCTGCGGGTGGCGCTCCGGTGTCGCCATCGGGTCAAGCGCCTGGTGGCGGTGGGGGGCGTGATTTTATTGGTGGGGCAATCTTTACTGAATATCGGCGTGGCCAGCGGCGCTCTGCCCACCACCGGCTTGCCTCTGCCCTTCTTTAGCTACGGCGGCAGTTCCTGTTTAGCCAGCCTGCTCCTGGCCGGGTTAATCGTCCGGGTGGCTCGGGAGGGCAACAGCGCCGATGTGGTGACCCTGCCTGGGGATTCCGCCCCGGCGCCGAAGGCGGTTTAGGACGGCTCTTCCCCAGAAACGGTTAGGAAGGCTCTCCCCCTAAAACTCATCGATTGTTACCAAGCCGCCCTCTCTAAACTGAATGACTAACTCTTGCTCATCAAGAAGAGCAGTCCCAATCAAGGGTCGTCGCCCAGTCGCCAATACGCGAACATCTCGTTCAGCCCCGTCCCAAAAAATAGTTCCTTCATGAACGGGCAAAAAGACTGAACTATTATCTGCTAAATTGGCGGACAAATTATATAAGAATGGGAGCTTGAGTAAATTAACGGCTTCGGCTGGTAGGCAAAGATGATCTGTAAAACCCGTGTCGATAACAAACTCGATGGGGAAAGTCGCGCCATTGGGCAAAAGAAACGTTAGGGAGATAATGGCGTGTCGGTCAGTCACAATACCGGAAATCATTACTGACTCGCTCCATGACGCCGCTGAAAGAAGCCGCTACATTATAACCAATGCGGATGCCAAAGAGTCTGGCGTAGGGCGATTTTTTCTGAAGATTCTTAGCGGCTTGTAGGCCGGTTTGATCAATTTCATAGTCGCCTGTCTCAACATTAATGACGACCATTTTGCCTATATTTTCTTCTGTCTCAACCTTTTTGCGGATTCCTTTCTCATAGAGCTGGTAAGCCCGTTTTGCCACTTCTTCGGCGCTGAAGAGAATTGCTTGCATCGCTTGACTCCGATGAGGGTTGACCGCTACAAGCTCATGGTAGCGCGATTCCCTTGTTCCGTAAAAGAGTCCGCAAAATAGTTCAAAGATGTTTAAAGCCGTCATCTATCATCTCTCCCAGCGCCGGGATGAGGGACTGGGCCAGAGTAACAGGATCTACCCCTAAGACCGTCCGTCGCTCCGTTAACCCCAGCGCCGTCTCGGCGTGCCACAGCGCCGCCAGGGCCCCCAGATCCTGCCAAGGAGAAACCCCCTGGGCGCCGAGGCCCGCTAACAATCCGGTTAAAACGTCGCCGCTCCCGCCCCGAGCAAGGGCGGGGGTACTGTCGGCAATTAACCAAGTTTCTCCCTCGGGGGCGGCGATCACCGTCCGAGCGCCTTTAAACAGAATGACGCTTTGACTCTGACGGGCGGCCTCCTGGGCCGCGGTCAGGCGGTCTTGGGGGTTAAGGTCGGGGAACAGGCGCCGAAATTCCCCCAGGTGGGGCGTCAGTAAGGTCGGCGCCGAGCGCCGGGTTAGGGTTGGGAGTAAAGACTCCGCGGCGATAACGTTGAGGGCGTCGGCGTCGAGAATCAGGGGAACCGGCGCCGCGAGGAGTTCCCTCACTAGGGGCGCCGCGGCTAGAGTTAAGCCCGGGCCAAGGGCGAGGGTCTGAAATTGGCTGAAATCCAAGGGGGGTAAAGCGGCGACGGCGCCCTCCGGGGTTTCCTCGCAGGGAAGGACAATGGCTTCCGGGCACTGCTGGATCAAGAGGGATTGGAGAGAGGCCGGCGCCGCGATGGAGAGCATCCCGGCGCCGCTGGCTCGGGCGCCTAGGGCCGCGAGGACGGCGCTGCCGGGATAACGGCGGGAGCCGCAGACTAGCAGGGCGCGACCCTGTTGATATTTATGGGTTACTGGAGGCCGGTTCAGGGGCAGGCCTTTTTGCAGATGTCGGCGGGTGAAACATTGAATCCTGGGAGCGTTGGCTAGGATTTCCGCCGCGACGGTGGGAGGAATACCAATATCCAGCAGACTGGGGCGACCCAAATAAGCCAGCGCCGCGTCCTGAAAATAGACCCGTTTCCAGAGTCCGAGGCAAAAACTCCGCTCCGCGACCACGGCGGCGCCCAACACTTCCCCCGTGTCGCTGTGGAGACCCGCCGGGACGTCAATGCTGAGGGTCGGCGCCGGACTGTCATTTAAAATCCTTACCCAGCGGCTCAGATCGGCGCCGAGGGGTCGGGTTTGCCCTAAACCTAAAAGGCCTTCTAGCCAGAAATCCTGATTTTCGCCCTCTTCCAACTCCGTCCGCCAAGGAATCCCCAAGGCCTGAGCGTATTGGGCGTGGCTCTGGGTTAGGGGTTTTAGCCGGGGCAGGGGCGCGTAAACCGTTACTTGATAGCCCGATAGCCAGAGTTCTCGGGCCGCCACCAGAGCGTCGCCGCCGTTATGGCCGGGCCCCGCGATGACGCCGACTCGGGGAAATTGGGCTAGGGGATACTCCTTTTGAATCGCGGCGCTCAGCGCCAAGGCGGCTTTTTCCATCAGCGCCGCCACGGGCATTCCCAGGGCGAATAGGCGCTCTTCGATGGCCTCCATCTGAGCGGCGCCGACGATGAGCGCGTTTAAAGTTTCAATCATTTTTTCCTTGGAAATGGGCTTTAATTGAGATCCCGACTCGCTCTTTTAGGTTTCGTCCTATGGCTAAACTGATTCGTCGCCGCTCCCTAGGACTCCGACCAGTGTACGACCTCGGTCTGGCGGAGGATCATAATTTTCTGCTGGCTAACGGCGCCGTAGCGGCCAATTGTTTTAATAAATCCCACTCCACGGCCTACGCCTACGTCACCTACCAGACAGCCTACCTGAAGGCGAATTACCCAGTGGAATATATGGCGGCGCTATTGACCGCCAGTAGCGACAGCCAAGAGAAAGTTGAAAGGTACAGAGAAAACTGCGCCAAGTTAGGCATTGACGTGGCGCCGCCGGATATTAACCGCTCTCATAAACATTTCACGCCCCTGGGACAAAGCATTTTATTCGGTCTCTCGGCGGTGCGGAACCTAGGGGAGGGCGCTATTGACTTGATTTTAAACGCCAGGGCGGAAGTGGGCGGCGCCTTTGAATCCCTGGCCCATTTTTGTTTAAACGTGGATCTGCGGGTGGTGAACCGTCGGGCGTTGGAAACTTTAATCTATTGCGGCGCTTTTGACCGGCTCCAGAGCAACCGCAATCAACTGATCCAGGATTTGGATTTGATTATCGCCTGGGCCCAGAAAAAAGCGAAGGATAAGGAAACAGGGCAGATGACCATTTTTGAAATGGTGAGTCAAGCCGCGGCGCCGGAGACGGAAAGCGGCGGGGAGAAATTCGCGGAAGCGCCGTCCGCGCCCGCGGTGGCGGATTTTTCGCTTCAAGAAAAACTGCAATTAGAAAAAGAACACCTAGGCTTTTATGTGTCGGAGCATCCCCTCAAATCTTTACAAAAATCCGCCCGTTTATTGTCTCCTATTAGTTTGATGGATTTGGAGAACTATAAAGTCCGGCAAAAGGTGAGCGCCGTGGTGATCCTTGCGGCGGTGAAGAAAATTATCACCAAAAAAGGCGACCCCATGGCCTTTCTCACCCTAGAGGACGCCTCGGGTCAGGCGGAGGGAGTCGTATTTCCCGATAATTATCAGCGCCTAGGGGAGCAGTTATTAGAAGGCTCCCAACAAATGCTCTGGGGCAAGGTGGATAAACGGGACGACCGGGTTCAGTTAATCGTTGAAGATTTAGAGCCGGTGGAGACCGTGCGGATGGTGATGGTTAACTTGACGCCCCAACAGGCGCTTAATCCCAGTTTCCAGACCCAGTTAAAATCGATTCTCCAGCGCCAGGGCGCCGACGCCGGAAAAACCAAAATGCCCGTGGTGGCCATTGTTAACGACGGCCCGGAGCGCCACTTTATTCGCTTTGGCGAAAATTATTGGGTTAACAATCCCGAATCGGCGCTGGATTCTCTTCAGGAGGCGGGTTTTACGGCCTACAGTCAACCTCTAGCGGCCCAGTCCTGAAGGCTCGGCGCTTCAGGATGATCGCCGGTATCGGCGCTAGGATTAGGACTGTGGCGCCGATGGATCGCCACAAAAAAAGATTAAGACAACTAATTTGGGGATAAGCCAATGCTCAAAACCTATGAAGTCATCATCCAGAATGGAGAAGTGCGGTGGCTAGATGAAAAACCACAGGTTATTTCCGCTCGCGCTCTAGTCACAATTCTAGAAGATCATAACACCCCGCCCATTGACTCTAAAAATACTCCTCGCCGCCATTTCCCGGTTGCTTCACTGGCTGGAAAAATGAAAATTCTGGGTGATATTGTCAGTCCTATCGTCGAGGAAGAGGAATGGGAATGCCTGAAATAGTCGTCCTCGATACCCATATTTGGATTTGGTTGATTTTTTCAATATTCCGAACTGGCAGACTTTTTACTTGAACTAAAATCGCCTGTTTGAATAACAGTATTAAGCCCCGTAAGTTTATAAAAGCGTTAAACTTGATGCGTCGCAAAGCCGGTTTTCTTCTAAACTTGGGAAGCGCCTAGGGACTGTCCCCAGGTTCCTTGAGAGAATGAATAATATCAATAAACTTACCCTCAGAGCCGAAACCGGCGCCCCGTCTCCCCTCGGATGGGTCTTCCTCTGGCTGAGCGCCGCCCTAGCCTATGTCGTCCTAGGGAATTTATGTCTGAGTCAACTTGAACTAGATAATTTTGTCGC